>NZ_JADDUM010000190.1 GCF_015163715.1 Pseudomonas cyclaminis | reverse complement strand
TTCCACCCATGAAGAACTCAACCGCGCAGGCGGTAAGGCCGAAGGCTTTGTTTTGGGGCTGGAAGCGTCCAAGGCGATCAAGAGCCAAATCGCTGAGTCGCTGTATGTGGCTTATGACGATGCCGCGAGTCATCGCGCCAGTGAGTTGAAGGGTTAACCCTCAACCCCAGACCTGGCCGTAATCCACGCCCACATAGAGTTCCTGGCCGGTGTTGCCCAGGCTCAGCCCGAGGTCGTTGCTGAAGGTCCAGCCGCGTTCGGCAGACAGAATCTGCTCGCCATCAAAGCCGCGCACGGTATAGCGCCCACCAATCGAAAAACGGTCCTGCGGGATCAGCGGCGTACGGTTCCATTGCCCGCGCCAGCCGCCGATGTAACGCAGCTTCTGCTGGCCGACACTGAACGGCACCTGCAATTGCGCGTTGGCGGAAATGATCTGCGAGCGCGAGGTGCCTTCGCCGTTTTCTTCCTCGGGCGCACGCAAGGCATCCCGCGCACCGGTGCCACGGCGATAGCCCACGCCAAGATCGAGGGTGCTGGCGCCGATGAATTCACGGTGATTGATGCCCGCCTGCCAACCGGCCATGCGCCGACGCTGCAATTCGATTTCGGTGTCTTCGATGTAGTTGCTGGAGGTGCGGCTCCAGCCGCCGAGGGACACGGTGGTCTTGCGCACCGCATCGCGATAGATCACCCGCGACAGCTGCACCTCATTGGTCCGGCTGCGGCCGCTGTAGGAATACGCCTGGTTCACCCCGGCGACAGTCTGGTGGTAGTCGTACTCGCTGGACGTCAGGCTCAACTGCCAATAGTCGTAGGGCACCGAATAGTGAATGGTGTGGCCCTTGGACCCACGGTCGCCGCTTTCGCCGCCGCCGAGGTCATGGTTGAAGCTGATATAGAACAGGTCGTTGAGGGTCGCCAGGTTGTCCAGCGACAGCGCGACGTTGCCCTGGTACTTGCCGGTCTGCTTGCTGCCGGAGTCGTCCACCGACAGGCTGACCCGTACCGGCACGGCCTGCTTCCAGGCGATCACCACATCGCTCTCGCCCGGCTGCGCATCGGCGCCTTCGGCGGGGGTGATCTGCACGTCGGCTTCGGCGGTGGGCACGCGCTTGAAGTTTTCCAGCGCCTGTTCGATGTCGCGCAGGTTGAGCACATCGCCATCGGACGCGGGCATCGCATTCCAGTAGTTGGCGCGGGCGGAGGTGCCGGCGGCAAAACGAATGTGTTTGATCCGGCCGGGCACCACCACCAGCGACAGGGTGCCCTGGTTCAAGTCCTGAGCCTGAGCCAGCACGCGGGTGGTGATAAAGCCTTTGGCGATGATCGCATTCTGGATGCGCTTCATGGTCAGGTTGATCCCGCGCGCGCCGACGCAACGGCCCTGCACGGGATCATCGGACGGGTTGGCGGCACGCAGGGCCCACTGGAAATCTTCGGCCTGGTCGCCGCTGAGGACCACGCGGTCGATCTTGAAGCACGGCGCTTCATCGCGCGGCAGGCGCAGGCTGGCGTCGGTATCTTGAGGCGCTTGCAGGCGCACGTCGGGCGAAGGCTCCAGCTGCTCGCGTTGTGCACGCTCGCGCTGTTGCTGCTGGATCAATTGCTGGGCCGGTGCCTGCGGCTCGGCCGCCGACGCAGCCGCGCTGGCCAGCAAACCAACCGCAGCACAGGTGGAAATGCAGGACTGCAGCAACACTGATTGTTTTGTTCTAGGTACAGCAACGAAAGACATTTCGCATCCTTGTGAGTGAAACTTCCTACATGCGCAGGCTTTGTCACCACAACGACACAAAAGTGCCCAGATAAAAGATGGCACTGTGACACAATTCGCAAAAGCAGCCATTTCCTGGCTGCCCAACTGTCACATTGCGACGCTCTAACTCAAGGGTCAGAGCGGTATTGGCAGACGTGAAACCAATTCTCAGCTTTTGTGCAATTTACTCATCAACTGCGCCTCAGCCTGGGTCAAGCCGCAGGACTGGGTCAGCTCATCCACCGTCGCGCCCATGCCCACCAGCTTCGCCGCCTGGGCAAACGACAGGCTCGCCGGGTCGCGCTGTTCGATCTGCGCCAGCTTGTCCGGCAACGGCGCGAGGATGGCGCGCAGTTCATGCACCTCATCCCCCACCTTCACCGCACTTTGCTGGAAGTGATCAACCCGCTTGACCAATTCCAGGAGGCGCCGGTCACGCACGGCATCGCGCTCGGCCTGCTGCATCGCCAATTCGCGCTGCTGACGCACGTAGCGCAGCAAAAACGCCAGCGTCCCGGCCCACAGCAGGGCCAGGACAATCACCACGGCTTCAAAAAACAATCAGATGTTCTCCAGATCCGACCACTCTTCTTCGCTCATCATCTTGTCCAGCTCAACCAGAATCAGCAGTTCGTTGTTCTTGTTGCACACGCCCTGGATGAACTTGGCCGATTCCTCGTTACCCACGTTCGGCGCGGTTTCCACTTCCGATTGGCGCAGATAAACCACTTCGGCAACGCTGTCGACCATGATCCCGACCACTTGCTTGTCGGCTTCGATGATGACGATACGGGTGTTGTCGCTGACTTCAACCGTGTCCAGGCCAAAACGCTGGCGGGTGTCGATCACCGTCACCACGTTGCCGCGCAGGTTGATGATGCCCAGCACGTAGCTCGGCGCACCTGGAACCGGGGCGATCTCGGTGTAGCGCAGCACTTCCTGCACGCGCATCACGTTAATGCCGTAGGTTTCGTTGTCCAGTTTGAAGGTAACCCATTGCAGGATCGGATCATCCAAACCTTGTGCGGACGCTGACTTATTCATACCCATGACCCCTTCAAATGCCGTTACCAACGGCGTGTGTGCTTCGTTGGCCGCACTCGCGCGCGGCCCTTATTGTTCAATCAACTGCGTATGTTTACGGGCATCGACTTGACGGCACCGCTGGCGATCAACTCGGCCAGTTCGGCGACGTCGAGCAACGCGCACATGTGTTCGATCACGGTGCCCGCCAGCCAAGGCCGCTGGCCCCGGTGACTGCGCCATTTGATTTCGTTCGGGTCCAGGCGCAACGAGCGGCTGACTTGATGCACCGCCAGCCCCCACTCGTAGCCCTGCACCGAGATTACGTATTGCAAGCCCTGGCGGAAGTCGTCGCGGTAGCGGTCGGGCATCACCCAGCGTGCAGTGTCCAAAACCTTGAGGTTACCGGCCTGGCTCGGCAGGATCCCGAGGAACCACTCCGGTTGCCCGAACAACGGCGTCAATTCCTGGCCTTCCAAGGAATAGATTGAACCCAGGCACACCAGCGGCACCGCCAGGGTCAACCCGGCGACGTCGAACAGCAGGCACTCGAACGGCTCGGCCGCCCAGGCCGGACGATCATCGCCGCTCACAGGAGGCGGCGTAATGCTCGGTGGCAGATGCACTTCCACGACCGGCTCGACCACCACCGGCGCGACAGGCATGACCACCGGCACGGCGACCGGCACAATCACCGGCGCGGTATACGCATCACGCGCCTGCTCTTCCAATACAGCCAACTGGAACTCATCCAGGATGCTGGCCGATGGTTCTTCTACCACAGGTTCCAGCACCAGGATCGGTTCCGGCAATTCTTGCGCGGTCGCTTCCTGCAACAGGGCATCCAGGTAGGATTCCAGTGCCAGTTGCGGCCGGGTCTTGAGTTTGACAGGACGATTCATCAGGCCACCTGCGCGACAAGCTGCTGGGACAGCAGGTGCTTGAGCAATGCGCGGTAGGCCAGCACCCCACGGCTCTTGCCGTCGAACTGCGATGGCGTCAGCCCGGCACGGCTGGCGTCGCGCAGGCGCGTGTCAACTGGGATGTAGCCGTTCCAGATGGTTTCCGGGTAGGCGTCACGCAAGACGCGCAAGGTGCCCAGCGACGCCTGGGTCCGGCGGTCGAACAAGGTCGGGACGATGCTGTACGGCAGCGCCTGCTTGCGTGAGCGGTTGATCATCGCCAGGGTGCTGACCATGCGTTCCAGGCCCTTGACCGCCAGGTGCTCGGTCTGCACCGGGATCACCAACTGCTGGCTGGCCGCCAAGGCGTTGACCATCAGCACACCAAGCAACGGCGGGCTGTCGATGATCGCGTAATCGAAGTCCTGCCACAGTTGCGCCAGGGTCTTGGCGATCACCAGGCCGAGGCCGCTCTGCCCCGGCGATTGGCGCTCAAGGGTGGCCAGCGCGGTGCTGGACGGCAGCAGGGAAATGCTCTCGTTACTGGTCGGCAGCAGCAATTGGCCGGGCAAGTCGCTCGGCACGTTGCCCTTGTGCAGGAACAGGTCGTAGTTGCTGTGCTCCAGCGCGTCCGGGTCGTAACCGAAATAGCTGGTCATCGAGCCGTGGGGGTCGAGATCGACCACGACCACACGCTTGCCCGCCTCGGCCAGCAAGCCGGCTAAAGCGATGGAGGTGGTGGTCTTGCCGACTCCACCTTTTTGATTGGCAACTGCCCAGACTCTCATTCGGATGATTCCTCCCGGTGGGCACACGCACGACCGAGACATTGCAAGGTTATTGAACCGGTGACGGAGAATTGACGGCACTCTGCCGAACCGGCGGCTTTGCAGGGGCCGGTGCAGTTTGTGTGCCAGCGCGCTTCAAGGCCGCGTCCGGTGTTGCATTGGCGGTGCCGGTGCCGGTCAGGCTACGGCGCACATCCAGGTTGCGCGAAACGACCAGCACCACCCGACGGTTGCGTGCACGGCCCTCCAGCGTGGCGTTATTGGCCACTGGCTGGAATTCACCATAGCCCACCGACGCCAAACGACCGGGGTTCACGCCCTGCATCGCGAGCATGCGCACGATGCTGGCGGCACGGGCCGAGGACAGCTCCCAGTTGGTCGGGTACTGCGCGGTGCTGATCGGCACGTTGTCGGTAAAGCCTTCGACGTGGATCGGGTTTTCAAACGGTTTGAGGATCGCCGCCACCTTGTCGATGATGGTGAATGCCTGGTCGCTGGGCAACGCATCGGCGCTGGCGAACAACAGGCTGGAATTGAGCTCGATTTCCACCCACAACTCATTGCCGCGCACGGTCATCTGGTTGGAGCTGATCAGGTCGCCAAACGCGGCGCTGATGTCATCGGCAATGCTTTTCAGCGGGTCGCTGGTGCCACCCACGCCGGCAGCGGTTTCGTCGCTGTCGTTGACCAGCGGCTTGGCCGGGGTCACGCTCTTGGGCCGCTCTTCACCAATGGGGATCGGCTTGAGCGAGCGGTCGGCATCGTTGAACACGCCGATCAGCGCCTGGGAAATGACTTTGTACTTGCCTTCGTTGATCGACGAGATGGAATACATCACCACGAAGAACGCGAACAGCAAGGTGATGAAGTCCGCATAGGACACCAGCCAGCGTTCGTGATTGACGTGTTCTTCAGGCTCGCGACGGCGACGGCTCATTGGCAGCTCCCCCCTACAGAAAGCATCCCCATCAATCCATGAAGCCCTGGAGCTTCAATTCGATGGAACGCGGGTTCTCGCCCTCGGCAATCGACAGGATGCCTTCGAGCAACATCTCGCGGTAACGGGATTGGCGCATGGCAATCGACTTGAGCTTGCTGGCCACCGGCAACAGCACCAGGTTGGCACTCGCCACGCCGTAGATAGTCGCGACGAACGCCACCGCAATGCCGCTGCCCAATTGCGAAGGATCGGCCAGGTTGCCCATCACGTGGATCAGGCCCATGACTGCGCCGATGATGCCGATGGTCGGCGCGTAGCCGCCCATGCTTTCAAAGACTTTGGCGGCGTTGATGTCGCGGCTTTCCTGGGTGTAGAAATCCACTTCCAGGATGCTGCGGATCGCTTCCGGCTCGGCGCCGTCGACCAGCAATTGCAGGCCTTTACGCGAGTAGCTGTCGGGTTCGGCATCGGCCACGCCTTCCAGGCCCAGCAGGCCTTCCTTGCGTGCGGTGAGGCTCCAGTTGACCACTCGGTCGATGCCACCGGCCAAGTCGACACGTGGCGGGAAGATGATCCAGATCACGATCTGCATCGCACGCTTGAACGAACTCATCGGTGACTGCAACAACGCAGCGCCCACGGTGCCGCCGATCACGATCAGCGCCGCCGGGCCGTTGGCCAGCGCGCCGAGGTGGCCGCCTTCGAGGTAGTTGCCGCCGATAATGGCGACAAACGCCATGATGATGCCGATCAGGCTCAAGACATCCATCAGAGGCAGGCCTCCACCAGATGCTTGCCGATGTCGTCCAGGCTGTACACGGCGTCGGCCAGGTCAGCCTTGACGATGGCCATGGGCATGCCATAGATCACGCAGCTGGCTTCGTCCTGGGCCCAGATCGCGCTGCCGCCCTGCTTGAGCAGGCGCGCGCCTTCACGGCCATCGGCGCCCATGCCGGTGAGCACTACCGCCAGAACTTTGTCACCGTAGGACTTGGCTGCCGAACCGAAGGTGATGTCCACGCACGGCTTGTAGTTGAGGCGTTCGTCACCCGGCAGGATTTTGATCGCGCCACGGCCATCGACCATCATCTGCTTGCCGCCCGGGGCCAGCAACGCCAGGCCAGGACGCAGGATGTCGCCATCCTCGGCTTCCTTGACGCTGATGCGACACAGCTTGTCCAGACGCTCGGCGAACGCCTTGGTAAACGCGGCCGGCATGTGCTGGATCAACACGATCGGCGCCGGGAAGTTGGCCGGCAGTTGGGTCAGTACGCGCTGCAGGGCCACCGGGCCGCCGGTAGAAGTACCGATGGCAACGAGCTTGTAGGCCTTGCGCTTGGGCGCCGGCGAATGGGAATGCCCGGCAGCCGCTGCCGACGTGCGCACCGGCGGCGGCGCAGGCCGGGCAACCGGTGCAGGCGCCGGGCGACTGAACGAGGAACTGGTGGGCGCAGCCGCAGGCGCTACCGGGGCAGGCGCTGGCGCGGGGGCGCTGAACAGGCTCCGACGGTTACTGCGGGAAATGCTGTGGACTTTCTCGCACAGCAGTTGCTTGACCTTCTCGGGGTTGCGCGAGATGTCTTCGAAATTCTTCGGCAGGAAGTCCACCGCACCGGCATCCAGCGCGTCGAGGGTCACTCGGGCGCCTTCATGGGTCAGCGAGGAGAACATCAATACCGGGGTCGGGCAGCGTTGCATGATGTGCCGGACTGCCGTGATGCCATCCATCATCGGCATCTCGTAGTCCATGGTGATCACGTCCGGCTTCAGCGCAATGGCTTGATCAATCGCCTCTTTGCCGTTGGTGGCCGTACCGACCACCTGGATGCTTGGATCGGCGGAAAGAATTTCCGAGACGCGGCGGCGGAAGAAACCCGAATCGTCCACCACCAGGACCTTGACTGCCATAAACACTCCGTTAGGTGGGGCGGGCATTACCGCCCTGCCCCACCAGAATCAAATACGCCGTGCGGCGTAACGCTTGAGCATGCTCGGAACATCGAGAATCAGCGCGATCCGACCGTCACCGGTGATGGTCGCACCCGACATGCCCGGGGTCCCCTGCAGCATTTTGCCCAAAGGCTTGATGACCACTTCTTCCTGGCCAACCAGTTGATCGACGACAAAGCCGATCCGCTGGGTGCCCACCGAGAGAATCACCACATGGCCTTCGCGCTGTTCTTCATGGGCGGCCGATGCAACCAGCCAGCGCTTGAGGTAGAACAGCGGCAACGCCTTGTCGCGCACGATCACCACTTCCTGGCCGTCCACCACGTTGGTGCGCGACAGGTCGAGGTGGAAGATCTCGTTGACGTTGACCAGCGGGAAGGCGAACGCCTGGTTGCCCAGCATCACCATCAGGGTCGGCATGATCGCCAAGGTCAACGGCACCTTGATCACGATCTTGGAGCCCTGGCCCTTGGTCGAGTAGATGTTGATCGAACCATTGAGCTGGCTGATCTTGGTCTTCACCACGTCCATGCCCACGCCACGGCCCGACACGTCGGAAATCTCGGTCTTGGTCGAGAAGCCAGGGGCGAAGATCAGGTTGTAGCACTCGGTGTCGGTCAGGCGGTCGGCGGCGTCCTTGTCCATCACGCCACGCTTGACGGCGATATTGCGCAAGATCGCCGGGTCCATGCCTTTGCCGTCATCGGTGATCGACAGCAGGATGTGGTCGCCTTCCTGCTCCGCCGCCAGAATCACCTTGCCGCCACGGGACTTGCCCGAGGCTTCGCGTTCTTCCGGCGTTTCGACGCCGTGGTCGACAGCGTTGCGCACCAAGTGGACCAGCGGGTCGGCCAGGGCCTCGACAAGGTTTTTGTCGAGGTCGGTTTCTTCACCCACCAGTTCCAGGTTGATCTCTTTCTTCAGTTGGCGCGCCAGGTCACGAACCAGGCGCGGGAAGCGGCCGAAGACTTTCTTGATCGGCTGCATCCGGGTCTTCATCACCGCGGTTTGCAGGTCAGCGGTCACCACGTCGAGGTTCGACACGGCCTTTTGCATGGCTTCATCACCACTGCTCAGGCCCAGGCGCACCAGGCGGTTACGCACCAGTACCAGCTCACCGACCATGTTCATGATGTCGTCCAGGCGTGCAGTATCAACCCGCACGGTGGTTTCGGCTTCACTAGCCGGCTTTTCCGCAGGCGGTGGCGCAGCAGCAGCTCGCGCTGGGGCTGGAGCCGGGGCGGCAGGCTTGGCCGCTGCCACAGGGGCAGGCGCGGCGGCTTTGGCGGCAGTCGGTGCCGCCGTGGCCACCGCCGCCGTCGAGGCGACTTCGCTGAACTTGCCCTTGCCGTGCAAATCGTCGAGCAGCGCTTCGAATTCGTGATCGGAGATCAACCCATCGTCCGCAGGCTTGGCACTGGCGGCCGCAGCAGGCGCTGCCGCCACTTCCGGCAGGGCGTCGACCGCAAACGTGCCTTTGCCGTGCAACTGGTCCAGCAAGGCTTCGAATTCGTCATCGGTGATGTCGGTGCTGGCCGGGGCCGCAGGTGCTTCGACAGCCGCGACAGGCGCCACCGCATCGGCGGCGAACTGGCCCTTGCCGTGCAACTGGTCGAGCAGCGATTCGAACTCGGCGTCGGTGATGTCTTCGCTGGTCGGCGCCGCTGCCGGGGCAACGGCGGCCGGAGCTTCAGCCTCGGCCTTGACGGCACTGAGGGAGTTGAGCAACTGCTCGAACTCACTGTCGGTCACGTCCGCTTCAGGCTCCGCCACCGGCTCAGGCGCCGCTTCAACCACCGGCGCTGCCGTGGTGTCGGCCGGCTCTGCATAGCGCGCCAGGGCGGCCAGCAGTTCCGGGGTGGCCGCGGTAATCGGGGCACGTTCGCGAACTTCGCTGAACATGCCGTTGACCGCATCCAGTGCTTCGAGAATCACGTCCATCAACTCCGAATCAACGTGACGCTCACCCTTGCGCAGGATGTCGAACACGTTCTCGGCGATGTGGCAGCACTCCACCAGCTCATGGAGCTGGAGGAAGCCGGCGCCCCCTTTTACAGTATGAAAACCGCGAAAAATTGCATTGAGCAGGTTCGCATCATCCGGTCGGCTTTCCAGCTCGACCAGTTGTTCGGACAGTTGCTCTAAAATTTCGCCGGCCTCTACAAGGAAATCCTGAAGGATCTCTTCATCGGCGCCGAAGCTCATGTGGGTGCTCCTTAGAAGCCTAAACTGGATAACAGGTCATCTACGTCATCCTGACCTGACACAACGTCTTCACGTTTATCGGCATGAATCTGCGGACCTTCACCCTTGGCGAGATGTTTTTGTGGATCTTTTTCAGAGAGGATCGCTTCGCGGTCATGTTCGATGCCGGCAAAACGGTCTACCTGGCCAGCCATGAGCACCAATTTGAGCAAATTGCTTTCCACTTCGGTGACCAACTGGGTCACGCGCTTGATCACCTGACCGGTGAGGTCCTGGTAATCCTGGGCCAGCAGAATGTCGTTGAGGTTGCTGGCAACCGTGCGGTTTTCCTGTTCGCTGCGCGACAGGAAACCGTCAACCCGACGGGCCAATTCACGAAACTCTTCAGCCCCCACTTCACGACGCATGAAGCGGCCCCAGTCAACACTCAGAGCCTGGGCTTCAGTGGCCATGCCGTTGACCAGAGGCGTGGCGTTTTCCACCAGGTCCATGGTGCGGTTGGCCGCGGCTTCGGTCAGCCTGACCACATAGGACAGGCGTTCGGTGGCATCAGTGATCTGCGAGATTTCTTCGGCCTGGGGCATGTGCGGGTCAATCTGAAAATTGACGATCGCACTGTGCAGCTCGCGTGTGAGCTTGCCCACTTCCTGGTACAGGCCGCGGTCACGGGTCTGGTTGAGCTCATGGATCAACTGCACCGCGTCGCCGAAATGGCCTTTTTCAAGGCTGTCGACCAACTGGTGAGCATGCTTTTTCAGGGTGGACTCGAAGTCTCCCTGTGACGATTCGTTATGCTCCATAGCTCCCCCGCGATGGCATTAGCCGTGGATGCGTTCAAAGATCTTTTCGATCTTCTCTTTCAAGGCCTGTGCAGTGAATGGCTTGACCACGTAACCGTTGACCCCGGCTTGGGCGGCTTCGATGATCTGCTCACGCTTGGCTTCGGCGGTTACCATCAACACGGGAAGACTGCGCAATTTTTCGTCGGCGCGCACGTGGCGCAACAAGTCGATGCCCGTCATGCCCGGCATGTTCCAGTCCGTTACCAGAAAGTCGATGCTCCCGCTGTTGAGGATCGGAATCGCCGTAAGGCCGTCATCCGCCTCGACCGTGTTTGTGAACCCAAGGTCACGCAACAGGTTTTTTATGATCCGCCGCATCGTTGAGAAGTCATCAACGATGAGGATTTTCATGTTCTTGTCCAATTCGACCTCCAAGCAGTCTTAAACGCGCCCAGCACCTGGACGCGCCATTTCAATCAACAGGCATTACACAAAAAGGACTGCCGGGGGCACCACGGACCGAACCCGCGATGGCCTATCACCGTCGCGGTATCGCTTTGCAGTGCTCCCCACACTGCCTGTCAGCGCGCTCGCCACTCTCCCAAACGCCCCCGCAAGCGGGCCGCGCATTGGCTGTGCAACTGGCTGACACGCGATTCGCTGACCCCCAGGACCTCACCGATTTCCTTGAGGTTCAGCTCTTCGTCGTAGTACAGCGCCAACACTAACCGCTCGCGCTCGGGCAAGTTGGCAATGGCGTCCGCCAATGCGCCCTGGAAGCGTTCATCCTCCAGGTCACGTGACGGCTCCATGTGCGCGCTCGCGCCGTCCTCGTGCAGCCCTTCGTGTTCGCCGTCCTGCAACAGGTCGTCGAAACTGAACAGGCGGCTGCCCAAGGTATCGTTCAAAATCCCGTAGTAATCGTCGAGACTCAATTGGAGTTCGGCCGCAACTTCGTGATCTTTAGCGTCGCGGCCGGTTTTTGCTTCAATTGCACGAATTGCGTCACTGACCATGCGCGTATTGCGGTGCACCGAACGCGGTGCCCAATCGCCTTTGCGCACCTCATCGAGCATCGCGCCACGGATACGGATGCCCGCATACGTCTCGAAACTCGCGCCTTTGCTGGCGTCGTATTTGGTCGACACTTCAAGCAGGCCGATCATGCCGGCCTGGATCAGGTCTTCGACCTGCACGCTGGCGGGCAGGCGTGCCAACAGGTGATAGGCGATACGCTTGACCAGCGGCGCGTAGCGCTCAATCAACTCACCCTGACTGTCACGGGCTGATTTCTTGTAGGCGTTGTAGCCGTTCGCTGTCATAGCACGGGTCCTGCGCTCGTCTGATGTACCAATCGCTCGACGAAAAACTCCAGATGCCCCCGCGGGTTGGCGGGCAACGGCCAGGTATCGACCTTCTGGGCAATAGCCTTGAACGCCAGTGCGCATTTTGAACGAGGGAACGCTTCGTAGACTGCACGCTGCTTTTGCACAGCCTTGCGCACGCACTCGTCGTAGGGAACTGCGCCAACGTATTGTAAGGCGACATCGAGAAAGCGATCCGTGACCTTGGTCAACTTGGCGAACAGGTTGCGGCCTTCCTGCGGACTCTGGGCCATGTTGGCCAGGACGCGGAAGCGGTTCATGCCGTAGTCACGGTTAAGCAGTTTGATCAGGGCGTAGGCGTCGGTGATCGAGGTGGGTTCATCGCAGACCACCAGCAGGACTTCCTGCGCGGCGCGCACGAAGCTGACCACGGACTCGCCGATCCCGGCGGCGGTGTCGATCACCAGCACGTCGAGGTTGTCGCCGATATCACTGAATGCCTGGATCAGGCCGGCGTGCTGCGCCGGGCTCAGGTGCACCATGCTCTGGGTACCGGAGGCGGCCGGCACGATGCGGATCCCGCCGGGCCCCTGGAGCAGCACATCGCGCAGCTCACAGCGCCCTTCGATCACATCGGCAAGGGTATGTTTGGGCGTCAGTCCCAGCAGAACGTCGACGTTCGCCAGCCCCAGGTCAGCGTCCAGCAGCATGACGCGACGGCCAAGCTCTGCCAGGGCCAGGGACAAATTCACTGACACGTTAGTTTTCCCGACGCCACCTTTGCCGCCGGTCACCGCGATCACCTGTACGGGATGCATGCTGCCCATTTTATTTCTTTACCTTGTCTTGCTTAGACGCAGGCTACATGGCTTGGCCGCGTGAATCGCTTGCAGACCATCGATGTAGATACATTTCACGGTGTTCATCCTGACTTCAACCGACCCGTTTAGCCGGGTTGTGGTAGAGGTCGGCGAACATATCGGCCATCGCTTCCTCGCTAGGCTCTTCTTGCATTTGCACGCTGACGGCGCGGCTGACCAACTGATGACGGCGCGGCAGATGCAGATCATCCGGGATCCGCGGCCCGTCGGTAAGGTAGGCAACCGGTAGTTCATGGCTGATAGCCAGGCTCAACACTTCGCCCAGGCTGGCGGTTTCATCCAGTTTGGTCAGGATGCAACCGGCCAGGCCGCAGCGCTTGTAGCTATGGTACGCAGCGGTAAGAACCTGTTTCTGGCTGGTGGTTGCAAGCACCAGGTAATTTTTCGACTTGATGCCACGCCCGGCCAGGCTTTCCAGTTGCATGCGCAACGCCGGGTCGCTGGCTTGCAGGCCTGCGGTGTCAATCAACACCACGCGCTTGCGCAGCAGCGGGTCGAGGGCGTTGGCCAGGGATTGGCCCGGGTCGACGTGGGTCACCGGCACATTGAGGATACGGCCCAGTGTCTTGAGTTGCTCCTGGGCGCCGATGCGGTAGCTGTCCATGCTCACCAGCGCGATGTTGTTCGCGCCGTACTTGAGCACATAACGCGCTGCCAGCTTGGCCAGGTGGTGGTCTTGCCCATGCCGGCAGGGCCGACCATGGCAATGATACCGCCCTCTTCCAGGGGTTCGATTTCCGGGGTCGCGATCATCCGCGCCAAGTGGGCCAGCAACATGCGCCAGGCCTGGCGTGGTTCTTCGATTTCGGTGGTCAGGGCCAGCAGGTCGCGGGACAACGGGCCGGACAAGCCGATGCGTTGCAGGCGGCGCCACAGGTTGGCCTGTTGCGGCTTGCTGCCTTGCAGTTGCGTCCAGGCCAGCGAGCCGAGCTGCACTTCGAGCAGTTCGCGCAGGCCGTTGAGTTCAAAACGCATCGAGTCGAACACACGCTGATCGACAGCAGCGGCCGGGGCTGGCGCGGCGGGACGCGGTGGTTCGACGAAGGTCGGCTCAACCAGTGGCTCGGCAGCGGTCAGCGGCAGCCCGGCGAACAACTGGCGATTGGTGGTGGTGTCGCTGTCACCCCGCATGCTCAGTTCAGCCTGGGCCGAGACGATGCGCGACGCCGTCTTGCGCAGCTCGTCTTCGAGTTCCATGTTCGGTACACGCGGCGCCAGCGCCGAGGGGGTGTAATCCAGGGCAGCCGTCAGCTCGACACCGCCGGCTATACGACGGTTACCGATAATCGCGGCGTCGGCGCCCAGCTCATCACGGACCAGTTTCATGGCCTGACGCATATCGGCGGCGAAAAAACGCTTCACTTGCATAACCCACTACCCTCAGCCGTTGGGCCCTACTGTCGCGACGATAGTCACTTGCTTGTTGTCAGGAATTTCCTGATAAGCCAAAACGTGCAAATTCGGTACTGCCAGGCGTCCAAAACGCGACAACATCGCACGGACCGGGCCTGCCACCAGCAGAATCACCGGTTGGCCCTGCATTTCCTGGCGCTGCGCGGCGTCGATCAACGAACGCTGCAGCTTTTCAGCCATGCTTGGCTCCAGCAGAACGCCCTCTTCCTGGCCTTGTCCTGCCTTCTGAATACTATTGAGCAATATTTGTTCCAACCTTGGTTCCAAGGTGATCACAGGCAGCTCGGAGTCAAGCCCTACAATGCTTTGCACGATTGCACGGGACAATCCGACACGCACCGCAGCCACCAGCGCGGCAGTATCTTGACTCTTGGCGGCGTTGTTGGCGATGGCCTCGGCAATGCTGCGAATGTCGCGCACCGGCACCTGTTCGGCCAGCAACGCCTGCAATACCTTGAGCAGTTGTGACAACGACAGCACGCCCGGCACCAGCTCTTCTGCCAGTTTTGGCGAGGCTTTGCCCAGCAAGCCCATCAATTGCTGGACTTCTTCGTGGCCGATCAGCTCGTGGGAGTGCTTGTACAGAATCTGGTTGAGGTGGGTCGCAACCACGGTGCTGGCGTCCACCACGGTGTAACCCAGGGACTGCGCCTGGCTGCGCTGGCTGATTTCGATCCACACCGCTTCCAGGCCAAAAGCCGGATCTTTGGCGGTAATGCCGTTGAGGCTGCCGAACACCTGGCCGGGGTTGATCGCCAACTCGCGGTCCGGGTAGATCTCGGCTTCGGCCAGGATCACGCCCATCAGGGTCAGGCGGTAGGCGCTCGGGGCCAGGTCGAGGTTGTCGCGGATGTGCACAGTGGGCATCAGGAAGCCCAGGTCCTGCGACAACTTCTTGCGCACCCCCTTGATCCGCGCAAGCAATTGGCCGCCCTGGTTGCGGTCCACCAGCGGAATCAGACGGTAGCCGACTTCCAGGCCGATCATGTCGATCGGGGTCACGTCGTCCCAGCCCAGCTCCTTGGTTTCCTGGGCGCGGGCCGGGGATGGCAGCAGTTCTTGCTGACGGGCGATTTCTTGCTGGGCAATCACTTTGACCTGGTTCTGCTTCTTCCAGAACAGGTACGCAGCGCCGCCGGCCAGGGCCGCCATGCTGAGGAACGAGACGTGGGGCATGCCCGGCACGATGCCCATGATCGCCATGATGCCCGCCGCCACGGCCAAGGCCTTGGGCGAGGCAAACATCTGCCGGCTGATCTGCTTGCCCATGTCTTCGGAGCCCGACGCACGGGTCACCATGATGGCCGCAGCTGTGGATAACAACAGTGATGGCAATTGCGCCACTAAACCGTCACCGATGGTCAGCAAGGCGTACACCTTGCCCGCATCGCCGAAGGTCATGCCGTGCTGGAAGATACCGACCGCCATGCCGCCGATCAGGTTGATGAACAGAATCAACAGGCCGGCGATGGCGTCACCGCGCACGAACTTGCTGGCACCGTCCATGGAACCGTAGAACTCGGCTTCCTGGGCCACTTCCAGGCGGCGGGTCTTGGCTTGGTTCTGGTCGATCAGGCCGGCGTTGAGGTCGGCGTCGATGGCCATCTGTTTGCCGGGCATGGCGTCGAGGGTAAAGCGCGCGCTCACCTCGGAAATCCGCCCGGCGCCCTTGGTCACCACCACGAAGTTGATGATCATCAAGATCGCGAAGACCACGATACCGACCACGTAGTTACCGCCGATCACCACCTCACCGAACGCCTGGATCACCTTACCGGCAGCGGCGTGGCCATCCTGGCCGTGGAGCATCACCACGCGGGTGGACGCCACGTTCAGCGCCAGGCGCAGCAGGGTCGCCACCAGCAGGATCGTCGGGAACACCGCAAAGTCCAGCGGCCGCAGGGCGTACACGCAGACCAGCAGGACCACGACGGACAGGGCAATGTTGAAAGTGAAGAACACGTCGAGCAGGAACGGTGGCATCGGCAACATCATCATTGCCAGCATCACCAGCAACAACAACGGCACACCCAGATTGCCCCGCGAGAGGTCAGTCAGGGTCGTACGGGCCGTGCCGAGCATTTGAGAGCGATCCACCACCGGTATTCCTCGTAACGTAAAGCAAACTTTTGACGCCGGGAGGCGTCCTGAAGGCGGTATTGCAAGAAGCCTTCCAACTTTGCCTTTGAGGGTGTGGATCGCTACGGGCGCCCGGGTTTTATGGGATATAACCCAGGCAAATGTGGGAGGGCCGGCCCTCCCACCTGTGGGGCTGCTTACCTGACCAGGGCCCACGGCTAGCTCACAACCTTGACTTCCGTTGCTTGCAGCCCCTTTGGGCCATTGGTAAGTACGTATTCGACCTTTTGGTTTTCATCCAGGCTTTTGAAACCACCGGAAACGATCCCCGAGTAATGCACAAATACATCTTCAGAACCGTCGTCGGCTTGATGAAACCAAACCCCTTTTCTACGTTGAACCACTTTACGGTACCCGTTGCCATTGCCACTCTCCGAACGACTTGTTTGGGACCTGCGCCCTATGAAACCGTCTGAAAACAAAACTGGCTACTGTCAAAGTTGACAGGTAGACGGAGATTGGCGATGAGTGGTAGTCGCAAAAAATCAGGAATCGCGGCGCAATTCCGGAGGGATCGGCAGGTCCTTGAGCGGATCCGGGCGCTTGCCCTTCCCTGCGCGGTATTGGCGAATCTGATAGACATACGCCAGCACCTGGGCCACCGCCAGGTACAAACCTGCCGGGATTTCCTGGTCGAGGTCGGTGGAGTAGAAGATCGACCGCGCCAGCTCCGGGGATTCGAGCAACAGGATGTTGTTGGCGACGGCGATTTCGCGGATTTTCAGGGCGGTGAAGTCGCTGCCCTTGGCCAGCAGCATCGGCGCGCCGCCCTTCTCCGGGTCGTACTTGAGAGCCACGGCGTAGTGGGTCGGGTTGGTGATGACCACATCGGCGTCGGGCACCGAGGCCATCATCTTGCGCTGGGACATTTCCCGCTGCAGCTGACGGATGCGCTGCTTGACCTCTGGGCGGCCTTCCTGATCCTTGTGTTCGTCGCGCACTTCCTGCTTGGTCATCAGCAGTTTCTTGTGGCTTTCCCACAGCTGGATCGGCGCATCCACCGCTGCAATGATGATCAGCCCGGCAGCCATCCACAGCGCGCTCCAGCCAACCACCTGCACGCTGTGGATGATCGCCGACTCCAGCGGTTCATGGGCGATGCGCAGCAGGTCGTCGATGTCGGACGACAACACCATCAGCGCTACAAACAGAATCAGGATGAACTTGGCCAGGGCCTTGAGCAGCTCCACCAGGGCCTTGGCGGAGAACATGCGCTTGAGCCCGGCCGCCGGGTTCATGCGGCTGAACTTGGGCGCCATGCTGCCCGCAGCGAACAGCCAGCCGCCAAGGGCGACCGGGCCGATCAGTGCAGCCAGCAACAAGGTGATAAGGATCGGCTGCACTGCCAGGATCGCGATCTTGCCCGAGTGCAGCAGGTATTGACCCATGGAATCAGGGTTAAGCAACACTTCACGGGGCAAGGTGAAGTTGTGCTTCATCAACTCCAGCAAATCCAGCGCCAAACCACCGCCGTAGATCAGCAGGGCGCCGGCACCGGCCATCATGGTAGCGACGGTATTGAGCTCTTTGGAGCGCGCAATCTCGCCCTTTTCCCTGGAGTCCTTTTTACGTTTCTCCGTGGGGTCTTCTGTTTTGTCCTGACCACTCTCGCTCTCGGCCATGGCTCAGCGCGCCCGTGCCAGATCACGTAAAAACTGCAAGGCGTCGGTCGCCAGCGGTTGATACTGATTGAGAATGTCGGCCAGGCCGATCCAGAAAATCCCCATGCCCAATACCAGGGTCAACGGGAAACCAATCGAAAAGATGTTCAACTGCGGCGCCGCACGGGTCATCACGCCAAACGCGATGTTGACCACTAACAACGCAGTGATCGCCGGCAGCACCAGCAACAGCGACGCGCCCAGCACCCAACCGAGGCGCCCGACCGTTTCCCAGAAGTGATTGACCACCAACCCCGACCCCACCGGCAAGGTGGTGAAGCTTTCGGTCAGCACCTCAAACGCCACCAGGTGCCCGTTCATGGCCAGGAACAGCAAGGTCACCAGCATCGTCAGAAATTGCCCGATCACCGCCGCCGACACGCCGTTAGTGGGGTCGACCATGGAAGCGAAGCCCATGCCCATCTGGATCGAGATGATTTGCCCGGCAATCACAAACGCCTGGAAGAACAGTTGCAGGGAGAAGCCCAGCATGGCGCCGATCAGGACTTGTTCGGCGATCAGCATCAGGGCACTCAGGTCCAGGGCGTTCACCGGCGGCATGGGCGGCAGGCCCGGCACCAGCACCACCGTGATCGCAACGGCGAAATACAGGCGCACCCGGCGCGGCACCAGGGTCGTGCCAAACACCGGCATGGCCATTAACATGGCCGTCACCCGGAACAACGGCAGGATGAACGAAGCCACCCAGGTGCTGATCTGGGTGTCGGTCAATGCCAGCAGGGAGTTCACCCGATCAGCCGATCAACTGCGGAATACTGCCGTACAACTGCAGGATGTATTCCATAAAGGTTTGCACCAGCCACGGGCCGGCGACGATCAGGGTGACCAGCATCACCAGCAAGCGCGGCAGGAAGCTCAGGGTCTGTTCGTTGATCTGCGTGGCGGCCTGGAACATCGCCACCAGCAGGCCCACCAACAGGCTCGGCACCACCAGCACGGCGACCATCACGGTGGTCAGCCACAGCGCTTCACGGAACAGGTCGACGGCAACTTCTGGAGTCATCGGCCTATACCCCGCCGAAGCTGCCGGCCAGGGTGCCGATAATCAGCGCCCAGCCGTCCACCAGCACAAACAGCATGATCTTGAACGGCAACGAGATGATCAGCGGCGACAGCATCATCATACCCATGGCCATCAGCACGCTCGCCACCACCAGGTCGATGATCAGGAACGGGATAAAGATCATGAAGCCGATCTGGAACGCGGTCTTCAACTCAGACGTCACGAAGGCCGGCACCAGGATAGTCAGCGGCGCCTGATCCGGCGTGGCGATGTCAGTGCGCTTGGACAGGCGCATGAACAGCTCCAGGTCGCTGGAGCGGGTCTGCGACAGCATGAAATCCTTGATCGGCACCTGGGCCCGGTCGATCGCCACCTGGGCGGTGATGGTTTCCGCCAGATAGGGCTGCAGGGCTTGCTGGTTCACCTTGTCGAACACCGGCGCCATGATGAACATGGTCAGGAACAACGCCATGCCGGTGAGAATCTGGTTCGACGGCGTCTGCTGCAAGCCAAGGGCCTGACGCAGGATCGAGAACACGATGATGATCCGTGTGAAGCTGGTCATCAGCATCACAAACGCCGGGATAAAGCTCAGCGCGGTCATGATCAGCAGAATCTGCAGGCTGACCGAATACTCCTGGGCCCCGGCCGCGTTGGTACCCAGCGTGATCGCCGGGATCGACAACGGGTCGGCGGCCATCGCCAACGGCGCAGCCAGCAACAGCATGAGCGTCAATAAAACGCGCATTACTTCTTATCCTTCTGATCCTTGCCCAGCAATTCCATCAGGCGCTGAGCGAATTCGGGCGTGGCGGGCTTGGACTGGTCCACGTTCACCGGGGTCTTGAGCACATGCAGCGGGGTGATGCGGCCGGGGGTCAAGCCCAGCAGGATCTGTTCTTCACCCACTTGCACCAGCACCAGTCGATCACGCGGGCCGAGGGCGCGGGAGCCGATCATCTCGATCACCTGCGCGTTGCCCGGACCGACCTGCTGCACGCGGCGCAACAGCCAGGCCAGCACGAAGATCAGGCCCACCACCAGCAACAGACCCAGCACCAGCTGGGTCAACTGGCCACCGAGGCCGCTGCCGACCGGCGCCGCAGCGACGGCCGCCTGCGCCACCGGTTCTGCCGCCCAGGCGTCCAATGGCAGCGCGACCAACAGTCCCACCATCAGCCGTTTCATATCAGCGCAACTTCTTGATGCGTTCGCTTGGGCTGATCACGTCAGTCAGGCGGATGCCGAACTTTTCGTTGACCACCACCACTTCACCGTGGGCAATCAGGGTGCCGTTGACCAGCACGTCCAATGGCTCACCGGCCAGGCGATCCAACTCGATCACCGAGCCCTGGTTGAGTTGCAGCAGGTTGCGGATATTGATGTCGGTGCTGCCCACTTCCATGGAAATCGACACCGGGATGTCGAGGATCACGTCCAGGTTCGGCCCATCGAGGGTCACCGGGTCGTTGTTCTTCGGCACGCTGCCGAACTCCTCCATTTGCATGCGGTTGCCAGCGGGGGCGGTGGCGGCATCGGCGGCCAGCAAGGCGTCGATATCGTCCTGGCCAACATCGCCGGTTTCTTCCAGGGCCGCAGCCCACTCGTCAGCCAGGGCCTGGTCTTCGGCGGAAGTGTTTTCGTGTTCGGTAGCCATTGCATGTCCTCGGCGAAGCAAAAATGAGTGTTGATCAGCGACGATTGATCGGCTCGACCACTTGAAGAGCCAGGTTGCCCTTGTGGGAACCCAGCTTGACCTTGAACGACGGCACGCCGTTGGCGCGCATGATCATTTCTTCCGGCAACTCGACGGGGATGATGTCCCCCGGCTGCATGTGCAAAATATCCCGCAAGCGCAGTTGGCGACGGGCCACGGTGGCGCTCAAGGGCACGTCGACGTCCAGCAGGTCTTCGCGCAGGGCCTTGACCCAACGCTCGTCCTGATCGTCGAGGTCGGACTGGAAACCGGCGTCGAGCATCTCGCGCACCGGCTCGATCATCGAGTACGGCATGGTCACGTGCAGGTCGCCGCCGCCGCCATCGAGTTCGATGTGGAAAGTGGACACAACAATGGCCTCGCTCGGCCCGACGATGTTGGCCATGGCCGGGTTCACTTCCGAGTTGATGTACTCGAAATTGACTTCCATGATCGCCTGCCACGCTTCCTTCAAGTCAATGAAGGCCTGCTCCAGCACCATGCGTACGACGCGCAACTCGGTGGGGGTGAATTCGCGGCCTTCGATCTTGGCGTGACGGCCGTCACCGCCGAAGAAGTTGTCCACCAGTTTGAACACCAGTTTGGCGTCGAGGATGAACAGCGCGGTGCCGCGCAACGGCTTGATCTTGACCAGGTTGAGGCTGGTCGGCACGTACAGCGAGTGCACGTACTCGCCGAACTTCATCACCTGCACGCCGCCCACCGCTACGTCCGCCGAGCGGCGCAGCATGTTGAACATGCTGATCCGGGTGTAGCGGGCGAAACGTTCGTTGATCATCTCCAGCGTGGGCATGCGTCCACGGACGATGCGATCCTGGCTGGTCAGGTCATAACTTTTGACGCTACCGGGCTCGGCAGCCATTTCGGTCTGTACCAGACCATCATGACGCCATGCAACAGCGCGTCGATTTCATCCTGGGACAGCAGGTCTTGCACGGCCATGTCGTGATCCTACTGCAATACGAAGTTAGTGAAGAGCGCCTGCTCGACCACGACTTTGCCGAGTTCCTTCTGGGCCACTTCCTGCACGCTGGCAGTGACCTTCTGGCGCAGCATTTCCTGGCCCACCGGCGTGGCCAGTGTGTCGAAGCTCTGCCCGGAGAACAGCATGACCAGGTTGTTGCGGATCACTGGCATATGCACTTTGAGGGCTTCGAGGTCGCCTTGTCCCGTGCCAGCAAGGTGATGCTCACCTGCAGGTAGCGTTGACGGCCGTTCTGATTGAAGTTGGCGACAAAGGCCGGAAGCATCGGCTCGAAGATTGCCGGTTGCTTGACGTTACTGGCGGTTTCAGCGGCCGGTGCCGGTTTGCTTGCACTGCTGTGCATGATGTACCAGGTACCGCCCACGGAAGCGCCGATGGCCAGGAGCAGGCCCACGACTATCATCAGGATAAGCTTGAGCTTGCCTTTGCCTGCGGGTGGTTTTGCTGCGTCGTCGCTCTTCGCCATGCCAATAATCCGTCACTATTCGGGGATTCATAGATCTACGGAGAGGCAAGAGCAAGTGTTATGCCAGAGTTGTGCGGGCAAGCGGGGATGAAGGGCACCACAAAACAAATGTGGGAGGGGGCTTGCCCCGATGAGGTGTTTCAGTTCATACATCAGTTGACTGACACACCGCTATCGGGGGCAAGCCCCCTCCCACATTTGGTTTAGGGCGCCCGCGAGATTTGTGTATCGAAATATTCGCTGCACACAATTTTCACAACCCATCCAAGACAATTCCCCGGCTTTTTCTGCCTGCCATTAAAGGCGCTGCAGCGGCGCACGTTCAGTAATTAATAGCCTTGCTGTGACTGATCGGGCACCATTCGCGCCACTGCGATATTTCGTCACTTAAACTTCCAATGGGTCCTGAAACGACATGGCAAACCCGGACGCCCTGAGTCAGCAGCGAGCTTCTAATCGCCTGCTGCAACCGACCGTCAAATCCCATCTGGCGTACACGCTGC
>NZ_JADDUM010000019.1 GCF_015163715.1 Pseudomonas cyclaminis | reverse complement strand
CCGCCGATGCTCAAGAGCGAGAACGCACGACCCTCTGGTTGGGTGTACATCGACGTGCGTGGCCGGGACATTGCCTCGGTAGTCGCCGACCTGCGTCGGGTCGTCAGTGAACAGGTCAAGTTGCAGCCCGGCATGAGCCTGAGTTACTCAGGGCAGTTCGAGTTTCTCGAAAGGGCCAACGCACGACTCAAACTGGTGGTGCCTGCCACGCTGTTGATCATCTTCGTGCTGCTCTACCTGACTTTTGCCCGCTTCGATGAGGCCTTGCTGATCATGGCCACTCTGCCATTCGCACTGACTGGCGGGGCATGGTTCCTCTATCTGTTGGGGTTCAACCTGTCAGTCGCCACCGGGGTCGGCTTTATCGCGTTGGCCGGTGTCTCTGCGGAGTTTGGCGTAATCATGCTGCTCTATTTGAAGAATGCCTGGGCCGAACGTGAAGACCTTGGCGACAGGACCGAACGCGGACTGGTGGCGGCGATTCGCGAAGGCGCCGTGCAGCGAGTTCGGCCTAAAGCCATGACCGTGGCCGTCATCATTGCGGGCCTGTTACCCATCTTGCTGGGCAGCGGGACCGGTAGTGAAGTGATGAGCCGCATCGCCGCGCCCATGGTCGGCGGCATGGTCACGGCACCCTTGCTTTCCCTGTTTGTCATTCCGGCGGCCTATCGCTTGATGCGCCGCCGAAACCTCCCCATTGAACCCGTCACCCTTGAAGGAAAAGTCGTATGAAACTGACCCTGATTGCAGTTGCCAGCACCGCTGCTGTGTTCTCTCTTGCTACCCATGCGCAGGACATGCCGGGAATGAAAATGGACGGTATGGAAGGCATGGAAATGAAGCAGGAATCGAAGCAAGCTCCTGTCGCCAGTGCCGAGGGCACGATCAAGGCTATCGATCCTGCGAAACATACGGTGACCCTCGCTCACGGCGCTGTTCCGGCCGTGCAATGGCCGCCGATGACCATGGCCTTTTCCGTGGCAGAGGACCAGTTGACAGGGCTTTCGGTGGGAGACCGTGTATCGTTTTCCTTCCGACTAGAGGGTGGAAAAGCAACGATTGTTTCCATCAAAAAATGAAATATTGATGTTGTTCGTAGCCCGGCACGCATCGTCGTGCCGGTTTGACCATTTTCACAATAATCAGCAAATCAGCGCTTCGGAGACGAGGCGTGAATGGCTGCTTCTGACCCAGAGCGTGTAAAAACGTTTTTGAGCGCGACAGGCACTCAAAGCTGGACTGGAAATCGCGCTTCTACGCGAAATCCACATCTGCTGACGTGCCGATAAATTTCAGATTTAACGTAGACGCGCACACTTCAATTTTGGCGAAGCGTTTTTACACACTCTGGGCCGCTTTCTGCCTGTCGTGAAGGACAGAAAACGACCCAGGCAAACGTTCGCCAATGCCCCTTGATGTAATAAAACGATAGTCTAGGCGGGGGCGTAGCCGCGTCTTGAATCGGTTGACGTGCTCTGTCCACTCATCCATTTACAGAGCGCGTCCAGGCATTCGACTAGTCGTCCACCGTCTAGGTATTAGAAGAACCCCAACGGATTGATGTCATAGCTCACCAGCAGGTTTTTTGTCTGCTGATAGTGATCAAGCATCGCGACCAGCACGGTAATGCCCAGCGGGGTTTGCTCGGCAGGCTTGAGCACCACGCAGTTACCGGCGGCCAGCGCTGGGGCGAGTTTCCAGGCGGCCATCAGGATCGGGAAGTTCCACGGGATGATCTGCCCGAACACGCCCCGCGGTTCATGGATGTGGTAGGCCACAGTATTGCCGTCGATTCGGCGGCGCTGATGCAACCGGCGAAGTAGCGAAAGTGGTCGGCGGCTAGCGGGATGTCGGCGTTCAGGGTTTCGCAAACGGCTTTGCCGTTGTCCAAGGATTCGGTGATTATCAGCAGTTCCAGGTTTTGCTCGATGTGGTCGGCGATTTTCAGCAGCACCAACGAGCGCGCCTAGGCGGACGTGGCGTCCCAGGCATCGGCGGCGGCATGGGCAGCGTCCAGGGCCTTGTCGATGTCTTCGGCAGTGGAGCGTGGGAATTCGGCAATTGGTTGGCTATTTGCTGGCGAGTTATTGGTGAAGTACTGCAACGCAAAGCGGTAAGATAAGAAAAAGTGGGATCAAGAAGCTGCCGAGGATCGGTACAGCCCGGAAAATTAGCCTGCTCTGGCAGTTAATAATATTTCAGCTATCTGCTTGTTTAGTTGCGCGATTTTTACATTGCCTGAGGCGTGGGCAACAACGGTAGTTCCGGTAATAAGGCTTAGAAACTGTGGGAGAATAATGTCTGCCTTTTCGGGTTCCACGAACAGGGACAAGCGCGCCATAATGAAGTTAGCCCATTCAACGAAATGCACGCTGACTTTGGCGCGTAAAATTTTCGATGCGTCATCATTAAAGTCATTCAGACCGCGAGCAAATGCGCAGCCTCTGAAATCTTGTTCTGAAAACCAATATTCAAGGAAATCAAAGATCGCCAAGAGTTCGGCTTTTGGATCGCCACTCACTCGCGCGGCGAACTTGTTCAGGTTCGTAAAACGGAGCCAATGCCAAAAATCCAAATAGGCAGCAATCAGATCAGCCTTTGAAGGGAAGTAATTATAGAAGGTTCTCTTCGATACACCGCTTTCAGCAATAACTCGATCAATTCCGACGGTGTGCACGCCACGTTCATTAAAGAGGATTATTGCCGTCTTTAATATACGATCCCGTGGCTTGAGAGATGCAATGTCCTCGAAGCGAAGGTCTTTGAAACTTGAAGCAAAATTCGTCATGGAAATCCTCCAGCTTCCACCGTAGCAGGGGTAAACAGATCTGTCTACTTTTTCTTGAAAGAGTAGACAGATCTGTGTACTTTTAGCTGACTGGCTCGGTCCAGTCACAAAATATTCAAGAGCGCTGGAGACACAAAATGCCCAACTTCAATGATTTCTCTTTCAAAGCACAGCCTTGGTACAACGAAGCGGAGTTCCGTCCGCTCTTCGCCAAGGCGGTGAGTCTCAACACCATCGTCATCCACTGCTTCGATCCACGTGCTTCGGAAATACCGGCCGTTGTTGCCAAGCATTTTGGTGAGGTTTACCCAGGCGAGAACGTTCTTGATGAAGCTGGAAATCGGGTAGGACATACGACGACCTTATTCCCAGTGTCTGTCGCTGGTGGTCGTGCTGTCGCAGGTGTGCAGTCGATCGCCACGATGGTCCATCTCTTCGGCATCGAAAGGGTAGTGGTTGTGCACCACTCATTCTGCGGTGCTACGTCTTTCACCAATGAAGGCATCATTGACGCGTTCAAACATGAGCATGGCAGCGATATTTCCTCGGCGTTTGACCATGACAGCATCTGCATTTCGGATTTCGAGACCTCGCTCAAATACGATGTCGGAGTTGTTCGAGCAAACCCAGGGGTGCCAGCGCACGTGAAGATCTACGGCTTCTTCTACAATATCGATACGCTGGAACTGACTGAGGTAGTGAGCGACATTCCTGACCAGGCCAAGGCCTGATTTCAGAGCGGCGACTGACATTGTTGGTCGCCGTATTTACGTGCAGTTGGATGTGGTCTTCAGCCCCCAGGTGGCTGCACGTCTCTCATTGAACAGCCCTCGACCGCCGAATAAATGGCGGTGCGGCCGTTGCCGACTCTCGCTCGGAGTGGAACGGCAACGTTGAACTATTTACTTAATTGTTAAGCTGTTTTAGGCGATCGATGAAAACCCCGACGCTTGGGTCCCTGACATCTCGCCTGTGCTAACCACGCACGTGAAGGTCTGGTAGGCGACTCGCTACAGTATTCTCCCTTAGCCTACTGCTGACGATCTCGCTGCGCTCCGCTTTATCGCATGCTAGACAAGTATCCACAGAGCTTTTCCTTGTAAACGTCCAACTCGTTTGTATTTTGAACACTGATTAAGATCATCACAACGTCAGTGGGCTTATAAGATGTTTCGGAAGGGCAGAAGCCAGGCTGGGAACTACTAACTAAGTAAGTCGCAGCCTGGACATTCTGTAAGCAGATTAAACGAAGGGAGGTAAATCAAGTGCGTGCGGAACTGTTTCCACCAGCCCACTTGTCACGGCCTTAAATGAAACTTCAAATCGCGTGCCGACGAGGTGTTCAAATGCTGTCGCGCTGAATACGCTGTAGAGTTCGTCTCGGGAGTACTTGGCAAGCACATCTTTTATTGATTGTTGAGACATTCGTGACACACCTGTGCCGAACACATCACAGATAGCGCCGCGCGTAACCAAGAATGCCTCTGCACCATGTTCCTCAGCCGGAACGTGATAATTAAGGTGCACTGCAATGGCGTGCGCCACCGTATCGGCATGCGCGCGCGCGAAGCCCTGTCCTAGCAGGAAGTCTCGTGCGTGCACGCCACCGTTGACGGCGAAGCAACAGTCACACGGTCGCGGGTCAGCTGTGGGTGTTAGGCCAAGGTCGTGAAGCATGGCCGAGGCGAAACCTAGTTCACGGTCAAATTCGATACCATCGTGCAACGCGATCATTGATCCGAAGTAGTAGGTGCGCCAGCAGTGTCTCATTAGAGTCGGCTTATACAAGTCCTGAACATAGGCTAGAGACTCTCTGACCATTTTGGTATCAGGCGGTAAAAGGTCATCGATGGAAATGTACTTTGGATTCAGAAGGCCAAGTCGGTGGCGTTCTGCATCCAGATTCTCTTGGCTAAATATGTACTTCAAGTTTTCGATGAGCTGGACTTGTTCGCTCTCACGGAGAATGCCTTTGGTGGATTCTCCCCATTCCACGGATCCGACTGAAACATCGAGTGCGCTTGATGAGCTAGACACAATCTTCATTCTTAACTCCTGGACGTTTTCGTCACGGTGTTGCGACTACTACTTATTGCAATTCAGCAAAGTGCTGTAAGTAGGGATTTGATTTTTTACTGTCCTGCCGAAGCAAAATGGTCTGAGAACCTCGCTGGGTCTGCGTTCCGATCTTGCGACAGCTACCCGCGGGCTTTAGAGCTACCCGCTTGAGACTGAGAATACGGGGGGAGGTTTGTGGTAACCAATGGCGATATCGACATAATCGGAGTCGATATCGACACCTTCTGGTTTCGCTGGCTAAGTGACATTGATGACCTTTTGCGTTGTCGCATGCTGCTCGGGGACCCATTGGATCGGCCACTAAATAGGCTTTAACCCCAAGTAGTACAAGGCCCCGCGTCCGGTAGCAAAGAAGCAGCGGGGTCCCCCAGACTGGTCGACCCGCCGAACGGTCATGATCATTAATTGACAATAGGAGCGCATGCTCCTATCTTGAGTTCCAGATAGGGGCATATACTCCTATCGTGAATCAACGAGCATATGCTCCATTCAATTGAGAGGATTACGAACATGAGCGCAGCAGATATTCTTGTAAGCGGTGCAACCGGGCGGACTGGCGCAGCAGCAATTGATGAGCTGCTTAAACTGGGCAAGAGCGTCCGCGCTTACGTGCGTTCGGACGACGAAAGGGCTGCTGCTTTGCGCCAGCGCGGAGTTGAAATTGCAATTGGCGATTTCACCGACATCGATGCTATTCGTGCAGCAATGGAAGGAATTCGCTCGGCCTATTTCCTTTATCCACTTGCACCTGGGATCGTCGAAGGTGCAGCCTATTTTGCCCAGGCAGCGAAAGAGGCTGGGGTAAAGGCAATCGTGAACATGTCGCAGATCTCCGCGCGCCGCGATTCCAAAAGTCACCTAGCGCAGGATCACTGGATATCAGAGCGCGTTTTCGACTGGTCAGGCGTACCGACAACGCATCTTCGCCCCACTTTTTTCGCAGACTGGCTGGCGTATCCTCACTTTGCAAAAGAAATCTGGGCCAAGAAAAAAATCGAGTTTCCCTTTGAAAATGGCCGCCACGCGCCTATCGCGACCGACGACCAAGGCCGGGTGATTGCCCATATCCTGGCCAACCCAGCGGGGCACGAAGGTAAGATCTACAGCCTTCATGGCCCGGTCGAAATGAACCATACCGAAATCGCCGCCGCCATGAGCGAAGTGCTTGGCGCGGAAATCCAGTACGCACCGACATCAATCGAGGCGTTCGAGCATAAGATGGAGCACGAGTACAAGTTTCCAGCGGCTCTCGTGCAGCATTTGGTCGAGGTTGCTCAGAACTACCGTGAGGGCGTCTTTGCGGGTGAGAACGACGTAGTAGAGAAGGTTACCGGTACGCCCGCTCTGTCGGTGCAGGCCTTCGTGGAAAAGTACCGCGACGTGTATGTGTGACCTGAATACCCAGGGCACAAAAAATCAAACAGTAGTGAAGAGGAAGTAGAGATGCTGCCGGTGAAACAACCACTAGGGATCGACCATTGCAACTGTTCCGCCATTAGGAAGGCGAGCCGGCAGATCACCCGTTTCTATGATGCGCAGCTCGAGCCTTCGGGGCTTCGAATCACTCAGTACCTTGCCCTGGCAGCGCTTAATGAGTTGGGAAGTGCTGCAATCAATACCCTTGCTGAGCGGCTCGACATCGAGCGCACGGCGATGGGAAAAATGACCGGCTTGCTGGAGCGCGATGGATTGATCTCGATCAGTCCTTCGCCATCCGACGCCAGGAGTCGCCTGGTTAAATTAACCGAGGCGGGGCGAGACTTGTTTGAAAGAACAGCGCCTCTATGGGAAGAGGCTCAACGGCAATTTGAGCAGTTGAACGGCACGGAACAAGTAAGCTCGTTGCGGCAGGGGCTGGCTGCTATGGTGGTCGGTGATATCGAGCGCGTCGTATCGAACGACTGAGTTATCGCACTGCCT
The DNA here is from genome assembly GCF_015163715.1 of Pseudomonas cyclaminis. Lineage (GTDB taxonomy): Bacteria > Pseudomonadota > Gammaproteobacteria > Pseudomonadales > Pseudomonadaceae > Aquipseudomonas > Aquipseudomonas cyclaminis. Next base: position 43,397 of record NZ_JADDUM010000019.1, on the reverse strand, counting down.
TCCAGGGGGAACCCGGGCACAACAATCACCGACAGATTCCTCCGACTCCTGCCTCCGTATCAATTAGCGGATCTGTGCAGTCACACGCGAAGCTATGCCGCTCAATGATTCGAGCTTCGTTGCCTTATCGTACAACCCATATTCTTCGAGCTGCCTGGATCGATTAAGCCAAAACGCGTGGAAACCGAACGCATGAGCCCCTATGGCATCCCAAGCGTTGGATGAGAAAAAAGCGATCTCTTCGGTCGACGACACATTCAGTGCTGCTACTGCAATCTCGTAGGCCGCCGGATCCGGCTTGTAGATTTGTACCTGCTCAATGGAAAGGCACTCATCAAGCAAAATATCCAAACCCGCAGACCGAACCGCGCTTTCCAGCATCCGGGGAGATCCATTCGAAAGGATCGCTGTTCGTACGCCTGCTTCGCGAAGGCTGTGCAATGCTGCTGGGACATCAGCGTAAGCGTCCAGCGTCAGGTAGCTTGTTAGTAACGTCTGTTTTAGCCGCTCATTCTTCACATTGTAAAAAGCCAGGGCATAGTCGAGCGCTGCCTCGGTTAACGTCCAGAAATCTGTATGGTGCCGCATCAGGGTATGAACCCACGAATACTCCAGTTGCTTGGTGCGCCATAGGATCGATATTTCGCGAGCGTGCTTACCCAGCTCATCGGCATGTCTTGCAACCGCCGAATGTACGTCGAAAAGAGTCCCGTAGGCATCAAACACGCAAGCGGAGATTCGTGGTGTGGTCATGATTGCCCCTAAACATTCTTAACTGGTTAACAGGGTTTGGAACTCGCGCATTTGCTTATCGTGCAGCTCCCTCTGTAGCGTTAAAGCGCTTAATCGATGCATCAAAGCCTTGGGTTGTTTCTGAAAACTCGTTGGCGTCGCTGCTCTACTGTGCCCTAGATACTGAAAGGGGGGCGTAAAGCGCTCTCAGCTGCGTGGGCGTGAGACGGATTTCGGCTATCGCTGAGTATTCACTGTGAGGTGCTCAGTCTTTACTTTCCGATAAGGTTTTGTGCCGCGGATCCTGGTAATCGTAGCCTGACCACCAGGATTGAATTTCGTCGAGTAAGAAGGGGAGAGGTTACTTCATGTCGTCGCTGTCAGACGCATTCAGTGCTCGTGCATCGACGTCCAGCTTGACTGACTCCTTCTTGCCGGTAGCGTCTTCCACTGTCAGTGTCAGAGGCACTTTGTCACCTTCTTTCACTTGGGCGGATAACCCTATGAACATCACGTGGTAGCCGCTTGGGTCAAAAACGATGGTTTTACCAGCAGGTAACGCGACCGAATCAACGGGGTCCATGTGCATCACTTCGTTTTGCATGGTCGTTCGGTGAATCTGGACCATTTTTGCCGCCGGGGATTGAACGTTAACCAGTTTACTGTCCGTACTGGACGTCACCTTCAAGAACGCGCCAGTCGATTGCTGCCCAGGCACGGTTGCCCGAATCCATGCGTCTTCAATTTTGGTCTGAGCGCTCGCTTGCCAGGCCATCCCCAGCAAAGAAAAAAGTACCACGATTTGTCCCAGAGGCTTGATGAGCGATTTTTTGTAGGATTGAGATTTCATTAGCTGACCTTCATGACAGTGAGTAGATCTTCCGCGCATTCCTGTTCCGTGAGCGACTGACTCAACCCAAGACACAGCGTCCCCTTGGAGTCATAGACATAGCTCATTGCGGTGTGAGAAATGGTGTAGGTCTCGCCGAGGGGGACTTTTTCATAGATAACGCCAAATTCTGCAGCTGTTGCCGCCGTGGCTTCGAGGCTTCCATACAGTGCCTCAAACGTTGGATCGAAAGTTTTTACATAGGCGTCCAGGACGGCTGGCGTATCGCGCTCCGGATCTAACGTAATAAAGACGACCTTCAGTCGGTCGCCATCAGGACCTAAAAGTTTTTTGATTTTTGCGGCTTTGGACAGTGTGATAGGGCAGACGGCTGGGCATTGGGTAAAACCAAAAAAAATCATCGCGACCGAGCCCTGATAGCTCGACAGCGTCTTTTGATTGCCTTGCGTGTCGTTCAAGGTGAACGAACGTCCGCGCGCCTGACCTCTCAAATCCCATCCGTTTTTAAAGGTCGAAGCGAAGCTATTGAAGCTTGCAAAAATGCCTAGGCCGAGCACTCCCATACCTGCGATCACGTTGCGGCGAGTTAAAAGAGTATTCATGTGCAGGTACCTATATGAAGATGAATGTGCCGCCGAATTTCAATGTGTGTGCTCCTCCCTGAGCTGGTGATTTAACGAAAAGCGTCAAAATTCGACACCCTAACGGTTGGCGCGAACGGAGCCACCAACCGCATGAATTGACCTATCTAGAGTTGTTCAACTCGCAGCTTGGACAGCCGTTGCGATTTTCTTTTCCTGCTGTCTGATCGTCATGATGGCTACCGCGGCAATCAGACAAAGCGCACCGCCCGTAAAGAATGCAGGCAGGTAGCTCAGGAGTGTCACCCGTGACCAACCGGCCCCAAAAGCGGCGGCGGCCGCACCGATTTGATGACCGGCAAAAATCCACCCGAATACAAGCCCTGCGCGCTCCGCACCAAAACGGGAGGCCGCAAGACGCACGGTTGGAGGAACGGTCGCGATCCAGTCGAGGCCATAAAACACAGCGAACAATGACAGGCCGTAGATCGAGAAGTCAGTGAAAGGCAGCACGATCAATGACAAACCACGAAGGCTGTAATACCAAAACAGCAGGTGGCGGTTATCGAAGCGATCGGACAGCCAGCCGGACGCGATGGTGCCGACAAGATCGAATACACCCATGGCTGCGAGTAAGCCGGCAGCTTTCACCTGCGAAATACCAAAGTCACCGCACATCGGGATCAAGTGAACTTGCACCAGGCCGTTGGTTGTCGCGCCACAGATGAAGAATGTTCCGAACAGGATCCAGAACACCTTGGTTTTTGCGGCGTCGCGCAGGGCGCCGATTGAGGCGGCGATGATCGACGCGCTGCTTGACGTAGGTACAGTGATCGGATCAGTTCCGACATCTCCGTAGGGCCTCAAGCCCATGTCACTCGGACGATCACGCATTACCAGCAGCACCGCCAATGCAGCAATCACCAACATGACGCACATCAAACCGAGAGCCCAGCGCCATCCCCATTGGTCGGTGATGCTTGCGAGAATCGGCATAAAGATAAGCTGCCCAGTCGCTGTACTGGCGGTGAGAACGCCAACGACGAGACCTCGACGAGCACTGAACCAACGTGACGCGACTGTGGCGCTGAGTGTCAACGCTGTCATGCCAGCGCCGATGCCGACTGCGACGCCCCACAAGACTACCAGTTGCCAGACCTTCGTCATTCCGAGCGAAAGCAACAGGCTGACCACAATGATCGTCAATGCAGTGAGGGTGACATGGCGCAAGCCGTATCTGTTCATCAGTGCGGCGGCGAAAGGAGCCATCAGCCCGAAGAGCACGAAACGGATCGAAAGGGCGGAGGAGATCTCCACGGTGTTCCAGCCGAACTCCATCTGCATCGGTACGATAAAGACACCCGGCGCACCTACCGATGCAGCACTGATGAGGGCGGTTAAGAAAGTGACCGCGATCATGGCCCAGCCGTAGTGAATGTTACGGCGGGCGAGAACGCTCGAGAGCCATCCGGAAATCATAGGTACTCCTTTTTTGTGGCACTCATCGCCACTACGATTGCAAGAAAGTGAGAGCTGTCGAACGATGAATTCAACAGCTTTTTAGCGGCTCTCGCCTCGCGTACCGTGCGTTTCAAGCTCCAAGGAATCACTCGTCAGTCTTCATTTCGACCGAGGTATTCAACATCGCTGAACAACAGGAGAACTAGCGGCCTGCCGGCTCCTAGCCTGCGCCCGATACAGCTACGGACGGGACTGGCTGCTTCTTTTCGCAACCGGGTGATGCCGAGCGAAGTGCTTGCCGCAAAAGGCATCGCTCGCGTTACCTCGGTTTGAACTTCTACCCAGCCTAGTCACTGTCAATGGCGAGCTTGTTATTTAAATTATTATCGTCATATGAAGCGATGTATCACATCGCGTTTGGCCAACCAGAAAGACTCCTCCGTGAGTATTTGGATCTTTTCCGAACCGACCCGACAGGTCGGTTTCTACGGCTGATTTCCTGGGCTGCCGCTACTGGGGGGCTGGATACCGGATATCTTGCATCCACCAGTAAGAGCTAGCCGAAACCGACTCTATGTGTTTTTCATAGGTAAGAATTGACTGTTTCTGGATGATTTGTGCCAAATTTTGAGGCGGATCTATTCTGGCCTTGTAGGCATACCGAATCATCACTCCACGCGCGGGCCCCGACTTTCACTGCTGTTCACGTGCCTCTGCCAAGCGTCACCGTTCGTTCTCAAGAAACACATTCGTCTATGGGGGGGCTGCGAAGATCGAAACCCATGCGTTATTCAGGAGAAAACCCGGAGTCCAACAGTTCAGCCGGCAGCGTTACAGATCCTCGAACGCTTTTAATCTCCGCTGCACAGCGGGCCTGACGAAGGATTCCAAGTTTCCGCCAGCCTTGGTACGGCATCTGGTTGAAGTCGCTCAGGACTACTAAGAGGGGGGGCTCGGCTGTGAATGACGTAGTGGGAAGGGTACCGGCGCACCCGCGCAGTCCATGCAGGCTTTCATTGAAAAATACCGAGATGTCTATGCGTAACCAGTACGCAAATGCTTAAGCAATCATCAGTAGCAGAGAGTCAATATAGAGGTGCTGCCGGCTAGCCAATCGTTAGGTATCGATCAGTGCAATTGTTCCGCAATAAGGAAGGCGAGTCGGCAGATCACTCGCTTATACGATGCTCAGCTTGAGCCATCGAGTCTCCGAATCACCCAGTACCTCATTCCTCTGATGCTCTTAGGTGACAGGGCCCTTAACGACATTTCTGAAGCATTCACTATCGGCACGTGCAACCAGCACATGGCGCGAGACTGGTTCAAAGTTTTAATGAGCTGAATTTGATCGAAAAGTGCCTGAATCGCGAGCGAGATTCAGTTCATGCGTCCCTCGACTAGAGAATTTCAGGATCGATGTACGCTGGAACCTTGGACGAAAGCGTTTGCTTCAATGCACGAGTACCTTCATCCGCCAGAACCTCACTTTCGCCCGCCTCAAGGGCATCGTAGGCTTGGCGGACTACGTCCATCGGGTTCGCCTTCGGCACGTCGAAACCCTTCGTGAGGTCGGTATCTACGAAGCCAACATGCAAACCGACCACCTGAATGCTTCTTTCTTTAAGATGCACCCTGATGTTGTTGGTATAGCTCCATGCCGCTGCCTTCGATGCTGAATACGGTGCAAGCATTGGCACGCTTCTCCAGGTGACATCGGACAATACATTTATGATACCGCCCGTGCCATTGCTGGGAAGGGAAGCCTGAAACGCACGAGTCGTTCGCATAAGGCCATAAAAATTCGTTTCGAAGATTCGCCGCGTTTGATCATCTGCGCCTTCGGAAAACGGCGACTCGGTGATCTCCGCAATCCCGGCATTGTTCACCAGAAGAGTCACATCGGATGCGATCCTTGCCGCCGCGATGACGGACTCTGGATCGGTGACGTCGAGCTTGACTGGAACGAGGCCGGGCTCCGTGAAGTCTTCGGGGTTGCGGATCCCTGCATAGACCTTTTTAGCACCGCGAGCGAGCGCCTCACGGGAAAATGCCAGGCCGAGTCCGCGACTCGCTCCCGTCACGAACACGACTGAATTCTTGATCTTCATATTCAAAACTCCAGGGGCAGTGCAATAGAAGGATCGAAGGCCCTTGCTCGGGATGTCCAGTGCTGGCCAGCCCGAGCAGCCCGCTCTTGGCTTTCCTTAAGTACCAGGCAGGAAAGGTCGTATTGCAGCGGCAGAGATATCTGGCGGCGTCAGTCGGCGATTCGTCGTTGAGCCGCCGATGTAGCGCTCGGCGATCCTCCAACCGTTTTCGGTCTCGCGAAGTCGATCAAGCATTGGCGAATACATCCAGATCATCGGTAGATAATCGCTCTCGGTCAGCTCACCGTCGCTCATTTTCGGAGCGTCTTCCGGTACTGCGTAGCGCACAAGAAGGTTGTGATATCGGACTGCGATGAGTCCATTTTCTTCTTCATCAACAATGTGACCTGAGCCGCAACGACTGATTCCTGGAACCAGATAAGGATAGATCTCAGTGAGAAAATGGCGGATGTTGGATTCGCCGCTTACTTCACCCTTGAAATGAATGACCTTCGCATCAGCAGTAAATGAACTGATCATTTCCTCGAGATCCCATGTCTCGAACAGCCAATTGACTCGGTTGACGAAATCAACTGCACTCGCTCGCTTATCGGGATCAATCTTGTGCGCAGCAACTACCTTCGGAAAGAAGCGCATCTTTACCTCCTAAACAAATAGTTAGCACTGACACTGCAAAGCGAATGCTCGGTTCGCTCGTTCCGTCTTACCCCGATTGGGTAAGGTTCGTTATAGTGCGCTTGGCTCCCACCCACGCCACAAGCCTCTGCAGCAACCGGCCTGTCCACTTGGCCCACAAGCGACGGTCATAGGGCGAACAGCCCTTCAGGCATCTCCTTAGAGCTATGTCCTCAGATGTTGCATAAATTGGCGAATAGCTGTTGCGACCGCCTCGGGACTTTCGGGTGGTGACAGGTGTCCAGTGCCAAACATTTCCGTTCTCCGCGTCTATCTACGTGCTCACGAATGGCAGGTTCGCCGAGGCAATGCGAGGGGCAGCGAATTTCAGTCTAAGCTGTTCGGACGGAGCACAAGTGACAGATCCAAGACTATTTCTGCCACAAATGTTCACTCTAAGCCCGGACGCACGGGGCCTCCTCCAATGAGAAAATTTACGAAACCAGCCGCTCCGCCTGCGAACATGAGGCAAAAGCGGATTGTCATATTGGGTTTGCCACCGGTGGACGCGCTCGACGTGATCGGCCCAGCGGAAGTATTCGCGTGGGCGAATCAACTGGACCGCGGTGGACTTGCCCCTTACTTGCTCGAACTAGTTAGCTCTGCCGCTGATGTGCACCTCGAGAGCGAAACAGGTATTGCACTCAGAGGGCATAGCACACTCGAGCAAGAGCGGCGTGCGAACAAACCCATTGACACCTTGCTCGTGACAATGGGTTCGAGGTCGTTCGAACAGATCGACCAGAAAGCCATAGAGTGGCTTCGAGCGCGCTCGAAGACTGTGCGGCGCGTGTGCTCTATATGTGTTGGGGCGTTCGCGCTGGCTGCCGCGGGTCTTCTGGACGGCCGCAGGGCGACGACTCATTGGAGCGTGGCACGACGCTTGGCGGAGCGCTATCCCAAGGTACAGATCGATCCGTCTCCCATTTGGGTGAAAGACGGCAATGTCTACACGTCGGCTGGCATATCGTCCGGAATCGACCTCGCGCTATCGCTGGTAAGTGAAGATCTTGGAAACGACTTCGCCATGGAGATAGCGAAGAATTTGGTTCTGTACTTGCATCGTCCGGGCGGACAGGCGCAGTTTAGCTTCGCGCTTCAGTCACAGCATGCGCACAATTCAAGTCTGAGCGAATTATGCCTCTGGATCAGTGAGCATCTGCATATGGATCTCACAGTCGAGATAATGGCAGCCAGAGTTTCAACCAGCGTCAGAACGTTGATACGAATGTTTCAGCGAGAATTGCAGACCACACCTGCAAAATACGTCGAAAACGTCCGGCTGGAGGCTGTCTGCCGTTCGCTTGCGCTTGGCGAGAAATCGATGCACGACATCAGTCGCCGGAACGGTTACCACAGCGTCGACGTGCTCAGGAGGGTATTTACGCGCCGCTTCGGCTTGAGCCCAATGGAATATTCCCACCATTTCGGCAAAGGCACCGAGCCGACGGAGTCCGGTTGATATTGGCCTCCAGCACCGACAAGCAATACCCCCAAACCTACCTTCTGAGGCATGAACCGAGCAGGCTGGAGAAAATCATCGGCCGATATGCTGGGTTCTATGGCGACGTCGATCCGGACGACTTCCGACCGGTCACCCTAAACTTCCACACATTCTGCTTCCGTGAACGACAGCCTCCGTCCAAGCCTATAGTTCCCTCGGAGTCATAGGCATGATTCATCACGCGTTCTGGACTAATGCAGCTTTCTTTTCCTTCTGTCTGACCGTCAATATGCCAATAGCGGCGATCAAGCAAAGTACGCAGCCTGTAAAGAACGCGGGTAGATAGCTCAGCAGTATCTCGCGCAACAATCCTGCTGCGAAAGTCGCGATAGCCGGCCAAATTTAGAGTTTGCACGTGGGCCGAGAATCTGGTTGTCGGAGTGCTCCCCAAGATTGCGACTACGGCTTCTCGAAAGCTCTTATTCCCCGTTGTACGGCAGGTCTAGCATCGACTGCATTGAACCACCGCGATAAGCGAGGCAGCGTTGCCCAGTTCAATTTGTCACGTACTGATGCAGCAATGGTGAACGCTGAGATATCTGCCATGGAGAAATGATCGCCAGCCATGAAGGCGTCGGTAAGAAAACTTTCCGAATAGACCAGTTGCTCGATGACAAGCCGCTCGATCTTTGCAGCTGCATCGTCAAGTCCAGTTTGGCGCAAGAAGAAAGCTGCGTGGCTAGGCGCAATGACGTCAGTCACGAAAAAGAAATACCGATCAAAAACCCGATCACGTTCCGATCCAAGTTGTGCGGGGGCTAGCCGGCCGGGAGCACTAGCGTCGGCGAACTGAATGATTGCGTTTGATTGATTGATGATCCGTGCCGGTACTGATGTGTTATCAACCAGAGTCGGGACTTTTCCAGCGGGATTGAGCGCCAGGTACGCCGGGTCGCGGTGCTCAAGTGCCCGCAGATTCAATAGGCGTGCCGTGTACGGCACACCTGCTTCCTCCAAGGCGATTGCAGCCCTCAGGCTGTTGCCGGTTTGGGCGCCGTACAGCTCTATAACAGCGTTCATCAGACACTCCCTCGCGCGGGATTTGGTTAGGCACGCGCTGCCTCAGGATGCGAGGTCGGGGCGACGGCGATGCCATTCGGTACTCTGCTGAAACACGTGGCCAAGATTCAGTAGCCTGTCCTCGGAAAATTGCGCTCCTACCAGCTGAAACACAATAGGAGTCGTGCTTTCACCCACGCCACAAGACAATGTTACCGATGGTCCGCCAATCATGTTGAACGAGCGAGTAAACGTGTGCAGTGCTGTGATCATCTTGAGATCGACATTGGCCATCCGTTCCTTTTCTGATCTCGTAAGGGCTATGGGGTTTAGGTTTTCTCGTTGAAACATTTCAATAGTTCACTTCGAAGCCAGACCTCGGCCGGATCAGATTCATCTGCGCGGCGCCAAACAAGACAGATAGCAGTTTTTCCGAGTGCGGTTTTCTGTAGTTCAGGCGCTAAATTGGGTGCGTGGCCTACACCCACTGAAATGTCGCCAGACATTAACATCTCAGACATTTGTTCGGTATTTGTATACCGTATGACTAACCCTACACCAGGCATTGCTGACGTGATTCTCTTGGTCAACGTAGAGAGCGGAGCGGGTGCAATGTCAAGATTGACACCGATGTGAAACTCAACAGGGCTGATCATTGGCTTAACGTTGCTCATCGCACTCACTGCAGTACAGACTGAATCCAGAGCTGGGGTAAGCATATGTGCAGCGCGTATTGCCATGGCTGTGGGCTCCATCTTCCGCCCAATGTACTCAAACAAGGGGTCGTCAAGCAGTGTGCGTAAGCGCTTCAGCGCTGCATTGACAGCCGGTTGTTTTAGCGACAGCTTCTCCGCGGTACCAGCCATACTCCGCTCTTGAAACAGCGTCTCAAAAATGACTAACAAATTAAAATCGATACCGTACAGATTGCTACGATTCATTGGTTACGGTCGCTTTAAGTTTTTATTCATTGTCCAGCCTGGCCTTATGGCCTAGGTAACCACCATGATGGCGAATACCATAATCGTGGCGCGTGATTCCTTTTTCCTCCATCAGCGTTAGAGTAATAGCGTCACTAATCGCGCTCATGACTGCGATGCTCGCGCTTGGAGTCAAGCCCAAGTAGCAGGGTTCTTCTATAATTCCCATATCGAGAACCAGATCAGCGTTGTCCCTGAGTTCACTTTCTGGATGAGAAGTGATAGCGATAACTTTCCCGGAAGTAAGGTGCCGGCTGAACTTAATCAGTTCAATGACTTCTCGAGTTTTCCCACTGGTAGAAAACGCAAAAATCAGGTCATTTTTCTCGATGACGCCGAGATCACCATGAGCGGCCTCTGCGGGATGAATGTAGACAGCAGGGGTTCCCGTTGAACAAAGCGTCGCCGCGAATTTCTTAGCGATAAACCCCGCTTTGCCGATGCCGGTGATGATCAGTTTTCCCTCACAGGTTTTCATCAGTTCAATGGCTTGGTCGTAACGATCGTCGATTTCAACACTGCTGATAGCCTTGGCTTCTGCAGCCAAAATACCTTTGATTCTATTCAGTCTTTGGCTCATGGCGAGTACCTCGCGCCTATGGAAGTTTTATGCGGTGGGAATCTCGGCCAGAAGCTTGTCTGGCCAAGCATCATGCTTTCAACCGAGTACTGCCCGAGAGCGCCAGACCATCATCTTCTCGACTTGCATTTCCTTCATGGTGTGCGGGATCCCACCTACGCCATGACCGGACAACCGCGCTCCGGCGAACGGCATCCAGTCCACTCGGAACAGTGTGTTCTCATTGATCATGACGGCAGTAGCGTCAAGGTTCTGGTAACACTGCATGGCGGTGTCCAGATCCTGGGTGAACACTGCGGCCTGAAAGGCAAACGGCAGGGCGTTAGCCAGCTTAATTACATCTGCGAGGTCTTCGTAGCCGTACACCGCGATCACCGGTCCGAACACTTCTTTCTGCATCACATTCGAGTTAATCGGCGGATTTAACAACACCGTGGGCGCATAACAGTTGTGACTCAGCGAACTACCGCCTGTGATCAAGCGTGCACCACCGGCAATGGCCTCATCGACCCATTGGCCAACTCGCTCAACTTCGCGTTCGGCGATCAGTGGGCCGACGTCGGTATGGATGCTAGCTGGATCACCGACCATCAAAGCATTACCTATATGGCCTAGACGCACCGCGACCTGTGTGGCGATGCTGCGGTGACAGAAAACTCGCTGCACACTGACGCATGCCTGTCCGGCGTGCCAGAAACCGCCGCGGGCGATACGTGGCAGGGCGTCGTCAAGGTCAGCGTCGGCAGCGACGATCACCGGCGCCACGCCGCCGTGCTCCAAAGCACAACGAGTGCCTGGGGCAAGGGTCGAACGCAACATCCAACCGACGGCAGCGGACCCAATGAAGCTAAAAAAAACCTACTCGCGGGTCAGAAACCAACTTGCCGGTAATAGCGTTTTCAGTTGGCAGCACCATTTGAGCCCAGCCTTTTGGCAGGCCAGCTTCAGCCAAAATATCGAGCAGGGTCTGGCAACTGAGCGGAGTGTTGGCTGCGGGTTTTACGATCACTGGCGCGCTGACAGCAATGGCCGGTATCACCTGGTGCACAATCAAATTGAACGGATGGTTGAACGCCGAGACCGCGGCGACTACGCCGATAGGTTCATATTGGGTGAACGCCACACGATTTGCGGAAGTAGCGTTTAAGCCCATGGGGACAACATGACCGGCTTCAGTGCGAAGTACTTCGATGCAGTTGAGGATACCGTCGATGCCGCGCTCTACTTCAGTGACGGAGTCCTTCAACGGTTTGCCGCCTTCGTTGGCGGCCTGGGTCGCAATCTGTACCTTGCGCGTACTGATCAACTCGGCGGCGCGGTGCAGGATTTCTATGCGCTTTGGCTTTGACAGCCACTGGTTACGGTCGCGGAAAATACTATGCGCGACAGCCAGCGCCTGCTCCACATCTGCCAGGGTAGAGACCTCCACTTTGCCAATGACAGTGCCATCGTAAGGGGAGTGTACAGCCAGGGTTTGTTCAGACATTGGGCTCACCTATCCATTAACGCGATACGCAATGCCCCTAGCCAAAGTGAGCAGGTTTCGCCGCCTACTCTGGTCTGGGGGGGCAATCATCCAAGCGGTAACCTATCCCGCGTACGGCGGGTAGTCGATATAGCCTTCGGCTTCGCCCTGATAGTAGGTGTCACGATCCGGCGGCGTCAGCGGCCAGCCATTTTGCAGTCGCGCCACCAGGTCGGGATTGGAGATAAAGGGTTGGCCGAACGCCGGCAAGTCGATCAGATCGGCTTCGACCAATTCGCGGGCACGCTCCAGTGTCATGTTTCCAGCCAGGATCAATGCGGTCGTGTTCAGGCCTTTGCGGCAGCTGCGTAGGAGTGCCTTCAATGCATCCTCGCGGGCTATCGAATTCTCAGCTGCCAGGAAAAAGTGTGTTTGATCCATGACGTGAACGTAGGCAATATTTCGCTCGCCCAGACCCGCGCAGAGGGCCATGTAGGTTTCGTCGATTTCCGGGTAGAGCGGCATGTCCATCAACTGACCGTAAGGCGAAATACGGATGCCCACACGATCTGCGCCGATGCGCTCGCACACAGCGTCCACCACTTCGAAAACAAAACGCAGGCGGTTTTCCAGGTTCTGCGAGCCGTAGTGATCGGTCCGGTCGTTGACCATCGGGTTGATGAACTGCTCGAGCAGATAGCCGTTGGCGCCATGCAGCTCAACACCATCGAAGCAAGCTTCTATGGCATTAGCAGCGGCCTGGGCGAAGTCTTCGACCACGCGGCGTACTTCGTCGGTCGCTAAGGGACGGGGCGTGGATGTCGGCATAAAACCTGGCTCACCATTCTCGGTGTAGGCGTAGGCTGTAGCGCCATTTGCAGCCTTCCCGGTTGCGCTGACAGGGGCGGCACCGTCGATTTGAAGCGAGGTGTGGGAGACGCGACCCACATGCCACAACTGGGCGAAAATCTTGCCGCCGACGCTGTGCACCGAATCAGTGGCGAGTTTCCAGCCAGCAATTTGCTCTGGCGTGTAAATGCCTGGGTTGAACAGGTAGCCCTGGCCCTCTCGCGAGATAGGCGTACCTTCGGTAACTATCAAGCCAGCTGTTGCGCGTTGGGTGTAGTACAGCGCCGTTTGTTCAGTGGCGATGTCTTGAAAAGCACGGGAGCGTGTCATCGGGCCCATGACGAAGCGGTTCTTCAGAACCAGGTCGCCCAGTTTGAAATCGTTAAAAAGACTCAAGGTAAAATTTCCCGCGTGGAATGTTGAAGTTGGCGCAATCAGCAGGCCATCGATGGCTTGATGGCCTGCCGACCCGAGGTCAAGGTTTCGGAAGTGGATGGTCAATGAACATTTGGTTGAGATAGTTCACGACATCGTGTTCGCCCGGGCCTGCGCTATTGCGCAGTTGGCGGCCAGCATCAACGACGACCTCGGTTGTCGCAGTCTCCAGCAACGCCATCGTTTGCTCGATGAAGGGCTCCAGTTGCAAGGCGCGTTCGTCACCGCTTTTATAAACGAGGTCGGTATCAACCCAAGGTGGCGCAATTTCCAGGACGTGCACGCTGGTGTTGCGCAACGCGAAGCGTTGGGAAAGCGAATAAGAGTGGATGGCGGCTTTGGTCGCGGAATAGAGCGCGAACATTGCCATCGGAATAAAAGCAGCCGTGGAGCTATTGTTGATGATGTACGCCAGTGGTTGGCGTTTCAGGTGTTCGATGAACGCGCCACTGATACGTACCGGTGCCAGCAGGTTCGTGTCTACCAGGTAAGTGGATTGTGCATCGTCGAGCGGGCCCGTTACATCGTCGAACGGCATGATGCCGGCGTTATTGATGACGACATTCAATTCCGGGTACTTATGGATGAGATCTGCCGCGACGCTGGCGATCTCCGCCGGGTTACTCACGTCGATTTCTACCGAATCTATACCAGGGTTGGCTTGGGTGATTTCATCCAGCAGTGCCTTGCGGCGGCCGCCGATAATTACCTTGTTTCCTTTACTGTGAAAGGCCTCGGCAAGCCCGCGTCCAATGCCAGAAGTTGCTCCTGTAATAAATATAGTATTGCCACTGATTTTCATTGCAGGTACCTCTGTGGAGAGTTGTGGTTAGGGATTTTTTCGTCGAAAAAACCTTAATGAAAATGTTTACGCTTACCTGATTTAGTTTGGCCGCAGGAAGTGAAATACAGCCGGCAGCCAGTCAGATGACGCCTGCACCCAGTCAATCCAAGAGTTAAAAATGGAGCATGCGAAGACAACAAACACCCAACGCATGCGCCAAAAAAAATCACGACTCAAATGCTTTTTTATTAGCACGAACGAAGTCGCTAACTGTTTGTGGAGGCTGACCCGTTACCTCGCCAATCACTCCATCTTCACCAGCAAAAATTCCGTTCTGGTAGTCGATAGCAACGGCAAGGAAATGCTGGATCAAAAAGTCCGGCAGATTGTAGGTCTCCAAGTGCTTGCTATATTCTTCGATGGTCGATGGGCTGTAGGTGATAGTTCGGCCTACAACGCTGCTGATCTCATCGGCAATTTCTTCGTGGTCCAGTTCGACCGGGCCATAAAGTGGGTAGGTCTTTCCGATATGACCAGAAGGCTGCGTGAGAACGGTGGCGATAAATCGAGCTTGATCTTCAGCGGCAATCGGCGCGTGTCTTCCACCACCATATGGCAGCGTGATCTTGTCTTCTTTAACGATCTGATCAAGGACCCACGGGAAGATCAGCCATTCAGCAAAGAACGTCGGGCGGATATGGACGGTCGGCACACCAGACCAGTCGAAAATGCGCTCGGCAATCCAATGGTCGCGGGCCGCGTGGCTCAACGAGTCTTCACGAGCAGAAATCTGCGACATTTCCACGACGACCTCGACGCCCGCTCGTTTAGCAGCATCTGCAAAGTAGGCAGTCGCCTGGATGTAGCCTGGCCGAACGGGGTAACACAAATAAGCACCTGTGATCCCATCCATCGCCCGGATGATGTCGTCATGCTCCAAGAGATCGCCAACAAATATTTCGGCGCCCTCATTCTTTAGTGCTTCGCTACGTTCGTCTTCTTTGTGAACGAAAGCTCGTACCGCGTGCCCTCCGTTGAGGAGATAACGAATGGTATACACGCCTGTTTTCCCGGTGGCCCCGGTGACGAGATACTTACGTTGCTGCATGATAAATTCTCCGGTGTTGGTGATACGCACGTTGCTCGGCGGAGGACACTGCGTCAGGTCTTATCAAGACTGAAGTGTCGTAGAGCGTTCTGCTGCGCAACGTCGTTTGTCAGCTGTCGAAGGGGGCGTTATCAATCAGGTCGCACACGTTCGGGCAATCGAAACCATGGATGTGGCGACGTCCGACGTCAGCGAGCCCGGTGCCGATGGCAGTAAAAGGTTTTTTCCGGGCGACTTCGGCAACTGCCTCGGTAAAGGCGGCCTTCATCCCGATACGAGGGTAGAGTGCGAGGGCATCTTCGATCAGCGAAGGCGTGATCTGCTCAATGTTCAGCCCCATAACGTCGACATGGGCGCCGAGGTAAATGAGGGCAATCTCCGGCTGTTTGCGGTCGGCGATGCCAGCACTCGAGTGAAGCGCGATTGCATCCCACACGAGTTCAGTTTTCGACTTCGAATAACCGTTCTCAAGCAGGAAGCGGCTAGCGGCATCTGCGCCGTCGACTTCAAAGCGTTGGTCGGCAGAGAATTCGTTTGTCAGTCCCAGATCGTGTAAAAGCGCGGCGAGGTAAACCGTCTCGCGGTCGTATTTCAGACCACGTTGTTGGCCCAGGAATTCGGCAAACCACCATGTCCGGTGCACGTGGTGCAAAAGCGCCTTTGAGTGGACGCGCTCGACGAGGGCAGACGCTTTACGGGCGAGTTCAGAGTCTGGAGCACTGAAGCCACCGATGATGATTGGTGTACTCATGATTGCTTCCTCAGCGTTGAATCGGGTTGAAGTTCAGTCTAGGTATTTTTGCTTGGCGTAATTGACTATTTTCGGTCTTTTTGTGCCAATATGCTTATCTCGTATGTGTGGGGAGATAGCCGTGAGCAAGTCAACGAAAGCAAGCCATCCGCTTATCAGTGCCAAGCAAAAGCGAGTGGTGATTTTGGGGTTGCCTCCAGTGGACTCGCTCGATGTGACCGGCCCAGCTGAGGTGTTTGCCTTTGCTAATCGGTTGCATCGCGGTGACACCGCACCCTATCTACTCGAGCTGGTCGCTGCAGGCGCCAACGAGCACCTGGAGAGCAGCACGGGCATCGCGCTGATGGCACACAAGACGCTTGACCAAGAACGTAGTGACAACGAAGCAATTGACACGTTGATCGTGACGTCGGGCTGGAAAGCTCGGGAGCAGGTGGACGAGTCCGCTATCGATTGGATAAGAACAAAGTCCGAGAGTGTTCGGCGGGTGTGTTCGATCTGTGTCGGGGCGTTCGCTCTGGCTGAGACAGGACTTTTGGATGGTCGCAGGGCAACGACTCATTGGCGTATGGCGCGAAGCCTGGCCGATAGCTACCCCCAGGTGCAGGTCGATCCTAATCCGATCTGGGTCAAGGACGGCAACGTCTACACGTCAGCCGGTATTTCCGCCGGCATCGATCTTGCGCTTGCGTTGGTCAGCGAAGATTTGGGCGATGAAGTGGCTATGGAGATCGCGAAAAATCTTGTCCTCTTTCTGCGGCGTCCTGGCGGGCAGGCGCAGTTCAGCGTTGCTCTTCAATCACAGCATGTTCCTGGTTCCAATCTGGATGAGTTGTGCCTGTGGATTGCGGAACACCTGCACTCGGACCTGACAGTAGAAATACTCGCGGACAAGTTCTCCACCAGCGTCAGGACGTTAATCCGCTTGTTCCAACGAGAGTTGCAGACCACGCCGGCGAAGTATGTCGAGGACGTACGAATAGAAGCTGCCTGTCGCTCGATTGAACTGGGTGGACGGTCTATGGAAGAGGTCGCGCGGCGGAGTGGCTACCACAGCGTGGATGTCCTGAGAAAAGCCTTCGTGCGGCGGATTGGCGTGAGCCCGAAGGAGTATGCACAACGCTTCTCGCCCAATGGCGAGATGGCGTAGTTCGCTGCGATGGGCAAAAGACTAGGGCGCGGCATAAAATGCCGCCGTCCCCATTACGGAAAACGAATTCACTCCGTAAGTCAGTGCACATGCGGCTTGCAAATGGTGCCTGTCATAGGGTTTTTCAGAAACGGAACTGTGTCGGGTGACAGCGCTATCCAAATCCCCATGGCTCCGAGGAACACGGCGATTGGAATCGCGAGCTTATGCCCACTGGGCAGTACCTTTTCAGCGAACATCAACAGGGTCAGCAATGCCATCCAGATAGGACTCATGACGCCGACAGCGAACATCACCGCCATCATCGCCCAGCAGCAGCCCACACAGACCATGCCGTGTCGCGCGCCCATCAGAACAGCCCCGAAATCGCCCCCTCGCCAATATTGAGCGAAAAAAGACAGCGGCGAACGGCATCCCGTAAGGCAAACATTTTTCAAGGCCGAGACCTGGAAGATTCCCGCGATAATCAAAACAGCGCCAGCCCAATAGGGACCAGCGCTGTACCACGCAAGAAACTCGAGGTTGAGGGCACGAATCGCATAGTCCAGCAGATAGGCCGCCAAACCGTAGCCGATCCAGGCGACGCCATAGCCCGCTATAAAGCAAGCCATGCGCCGCGTTCGTGCAAGTGATTTTCCTCCGCGGGACTTCAGCATGGCGGCAAACGCCGCAATGTAGTTGAGTTCTGACGGCAGCATCATTGCCGTCAACATGACAACCCAACCAATAAGGTAGGCGGGTAAGCCGTGTAGCGGGGTTCCTGGCCCCTCATCCATGTCACCCATGACCACCAGCATTTCGAACCAGGCGGCGAGGCTGAGCGCAACGACAACTATCGTCCAGCCTAAGCCCGCTTGACCCCGCCCGAGCGCAGAAGCTGCGGATCGTGAAGCGGAGAGGACCGATTTCATCATGGTGCGTCCGGTCCGTGCCAGTCGAAGGGGATATGCTTACTCGCTTGGCCGGCCGGGATGTTTTGATCGAACCCAAATGCCTTCCAACGGCCCGCAACGCTTTTGCCCCAAGTCACGGGCGCGTCGGTGGGACCGACTTCGCTGCCGGGTGGATTGAAGCTCTGTAGCAGTTTGGTCGGATCGGAGGTCGGCCCCTTCATGGCCTGCCCACTCGCCTCGACCTTGTCATCGACGGTCACCCGCCAGTGTTCGAGCGTGCTCTCGATGTCGACTGAAATCTTCGCAAACTCGACGCCCCTGAGCTCACGCACGTGCGTTGGTACGAACTGTGTCATCCAGCCGCCGGCCTGGCCGGTGAAAATTGCTGCCAAAGCCGCCCGCTGTGCATCGTCGGCGGCAGCGTCGAGGAATACACCCGCATCCAGCCAAGCTCCGTCCCAAAGGTTGCCGGTGAAGTTGGCGAGCAGGACCACCTTCAGACCTGCCATAGGTGTCGGGCCGTAGTGACCCTCATTGATTCGGTACGCCCACAGTACTTCGCAATGATTGCCTGTGGGAGGTTGAGCGAACGTGCATGGGCACGGTGAGTTGCACGAACAGACGTCCAGCCATTCACCTGCAATTCGCCACTCTGGAGTTGCGACTGATGCTACTTCGTTTGTCATCTCCTACCCCTTTAGTTTGGTGGTGAAACTTTTGACATGATGATTCGCAGGCGTGATAGTGTCTCGTGGCGATATCGACATAAACAGGGTTAATACCGACACATGACCAGACCTCTCACAATTGAAATCGGCATCGTCCTTTTTCCTGGCGTACAGCTTGCGGCCGTGCACGGTTTGATTGATCTATTCGGGGTTGCGGATCGCTTTGCGGCGCAGCACTACAAAGAGGCGGGCGTTTTCCTGCAGGTCAGCCAATGGCAGGTTGAGGGACCCAGTGGCACACCTGTCAGAGTCGGGGAGAAGGCGGGGGAGGCCGGCGGCTCTCCTACAGTGCTATTGATGCCACCTCGCTTGGGTACGCAAGTCTCGTCGCAGGAAGCTGCACCGTTTGTTGACTGGCTCCTCGGCCATCATCGCGCGGGCACAACGTTGTGTTCTGTCTGCGGAGGGGCTTTCCTGTTGGCTGAAACCGGTCTGCTGGCGGGGCGATCGGTCACCACGCACTGGGACCATGCCGACTTGTTTCGGCAAAGGTTTCCCGATGCGCATCTTGATATCGATCGGCTTGTCATTGATGACGGCGATATCATCAGCGCAGGGGGCCTGATGGCGTGGATTGATCTCGGTTTGAAATTGGTCGACCGTTTTCTAGGGCCGGTCATCATGGCGGAAACCGCACATTATTTGCTGGTAGATCCGCCCGGCCGAGAGCAGCGCTACTACAGTGCTTTTTCTCCAAACCTGACTCATGGCGACGCCCCGGTTCTGAAAGTCCAACATTGGCTACAGGCGACGGGTGCGAAAGATACGGCCCTTGCGTCGATGGTTCTGCGCTCCGGCCTAGAAGAAAGAACGTTTTTGCGGCGTTTTCGCAAGGCCACGGGCTTCACCGCTATCGATTATTGCCAGAGGCTGCGAGTTGGCCGTGCCCGGGAGATGTTGCAATTCAGTACATTGCCGATCGAGGCTATTGCGTGGGAAGTTGGTTACAGCGACCCCGGCGCGTTCCGCAAAATTTTCATCAGGGTTACTGGGTTGACCCCGGGCGAATACAGGCAGCGGTTTAGCGTCAATCGAATCTAACTTGAGCTCAATGCCTTAGACCTAAGTGCTTGGTCGGTATGTCATTCATCAATTTCGAAGGGAGCGCACTGGAGATCATTCGCAGATCTCCATAAGGTTCAGCAAATCTTCCGCGCACTCTTGCGCAGAAAGCGATTGAGACAGGCCGAGGCGCAGCGTTCCCCTGTAGTCATAAACATAGCTCGTGGTTGAGTGAGACAGTGTGTACGTCGATCCGCTGGGAATTTTCTCGTAGGCCACATTGAACTCTTTCGCGGTGGCGGCCGTTTCCTTCGGCGTGCCGTAAAGGGCAACAAATGATGGATCAAAGGATTTGACGTAGGCATCCAGTCTCGCCGGTGTATCCCGTTCGGGGTCTAAGGTGACGAATATGACCTGGAAACGCTCGCCGTCTTTGCCCATCATTTTTTTGATTTCTACCGCGCGAGCCAAGGCAGTGGGGACGATCGAAGGGGATTTGGTAAAGCCAAATATCACCATTGGCATCATGCCGCGAAAGCTTGAGAGCGACGTCTCATAGCCATCGGTATCCGTTAACTTGAATGTGCGCCCAAGTATCTGATTACTCAGATCCTTGCCGTACTTGTACAGCGGCCTACCTCCAGAATCGCAGCCGGCCAGTAGGCTGAGACTCAATACTCCTAAGTCTGCAATAACCTTGCGGCGACTTACCAAAACACTCATTCGTCTAGCCTCGTTCGGTCACCGGCACGGTGTCGAAAAATGCCGCTCACTCGAATTTTGCTCCTTGAAAATGAAGTCGCCCGATGTTTAACGTGTCTTTCAGTTTGGCAATATTAACTATTTAGAATGATTTGTGCCAATATGCGCCCATGACAAAGGTGGGAGCGGGCCGTGAAGAAAAAGACCAGTGCAACTCATCCAACTGTAGGTCGGACGCAAAAGCGAGTGGTGATTTTGGCCATGCCGCCCATAGATGCGCTCGACGTGGTTGGACCCGCAGATGTGTTCGCCTTTGCGAATAGTCTGTACGACAGGGAGGCTGCCCCCTACGTACTTGAGTTGGTTTGTTCGGATGCTAATGAACATCTGGAGAACAGCACCGGCTTCAAACTCACAGCGCACAGGACGCTTGCGCAAGAGCGCCTCGAAAACAAAGCAATCGACACGTTGATCGTGGCTGCGGGCTGGGAAGTAATGGGTCAGCTTGATGAGGCGGCTATCACATGGATTGGCTCGCAGTCCGAGACGGTGAGGCGCCTGTGTTCGATAAGTGTAGGTGCGTTCGCACTTGCCGAGGCAGGAGTCCTGGAGGGGCGCAAGGCCACGACGCATTGGCAGATGACGCGCGCGCTGGCTGAGCGCTATCCAAATGTACAGGTTGATCCAGATCTGATCTGGGTCAAAGACGGTAATGTGTACACGTCGGCTGGCACATCCGCCGGGATCGATCTTGCACTGGCATTGGTTGGCGAGGATTTAGGCGATGACGTCGCTTTGGACATTGCGAAAAACCTGCTCCTGTTCTTGCGGCGTCCTGGTGGACAGGCACAGTTCAGTGTCACCAGTCGGTCGCAGGATGTACCCGGTACGAATCTGGGTGAGCTATGCCAGTGGATCAGGGAAAATCTAAATTCGGAACTGTCAGTCGAAGCACTGGCCGGCAGGCTTTCCACAAGCATCAGGACGTTATTACGCATGTTCCAGCAAGAGCTGCAGACTTCGCCGGCAAAGTACGTCGAGGACGTTAGGGTGGAAGCAGCCTGCAGAGAACTTGAGCTTGGAGGGCAGTCGATATCAGAAGTCGCGCGTCGCTGTGGTTACCACAGTGTGGATGTCTTAAGGAATGCATTTGTGCGACGTCTTGGGGTTAGCCCAACGGAATACGCACAACGTTTCTCCCGAAATGGCGAGTTGACCTAAGCGTTGTAAATAGTCAGAGCTCTAGGGGGCTTGTATCTCTACCAGTTTCCCATCGCCGTTTATGTCAATGGTTTCAGCGTCGTCATTGGATTGCTCGGCAGTGCAGTCCAGCAGGTGATACTGCAATCCAGCCCACCCAAGTAGTTGCCGTACCATCTAACGTGATCTGCCGCTAGTCGATCAGACGCCCACGTTTCAGCGGTGTTTCGCGAGAGTCTTCGATCAGGGCTGAGGATGGTTTTAGTTTGTCCCCATATGAAAAAAATTGAATGGCGCTACGCAGCCCGCTCTTTTGGTGCGGGAGCAGTAGGCCAAGCACTGATCACCGACTGCAGAAACTGCTCGGATAACTCAGGCTTGTTCAACGCCCTGGCATCAGCATGGCCCCTGCGATCGATGACAGGATGCGCAGCGATTCCAGATACTTCTCGTCATGGCTTTCCCCATCGACCAACGCCATCAACGTTTCGATCAAGCGTTCGACGCCTTTGGTGAAGGAAACACTGACGGTCCCACCCGTGCGGGCCACGTCGGCGCCCAGCGCGGGGATAGGGCAGCCCTCGGTCCAGTTATCAAGATGCGCTTGCGTCAAGTAACCCTTGATCAGTTCGGGAATGGATTTGGCGTTTTGCCAGTCCTGGATATTGGACTCGAACGTCCGACTGACGGCCTCTGAGGCTAGTTGTTCCTTGCCGCCCGGAAACTGTCCGTAGAAGCCGCCATGGGTCAGGCCCACGGAGCGCGACAGTTCACCAATGCCGATGCCATCGATGCCCTTTTCCCGATACAGCCGGGACGCAGCCGTGAGGATCGCTTCTTTGTTCGCGGCGGCCTGGTCTTTTGTGACTTTCATGAGACTGCTCCTGTAGCCCAGTCGGTTGCACTTGGGAAAAGCGTCGCTGAGAGGCTGGTATTTATTATGGGCGTCATATAAGGTCGTTGCAATGGCTTTGCCCGAATCGACGCAAGTCTGTCGGATCCCGAGCCTGTGGCTCAAGTTGAAAATCTCTACGTGGACCGGACTCATGAATCGTAATGATCTGCGCAGTATCGATCTGAACCTGTTGGTGGTGTTCGAGGCGCTCATCCAGGAACGTAATCTCACCCGCGCCGCCAAGCAATTATCCTTGGGCCAGCCTGCGGTCAGCGCGGCGCTGGTGCGTTTGCGCAAGCTGTTCAACGACCCTTTGTTCGAGCGCATCGGTCGCCGGATGGTGCCCACTAAGCGAGCGTTGAATGCTGCGCAGGCGTTGGGGCCGGCGCTGGATTCCGTTTGTACCGTGCTCACCAATACCAAGGTTTAAGCGGGATCGATCCTTTTTTTACCCTTAAACATGATGGTCATCATTATTGGTGATAGCCAACTTCACTCCGTTCAATTCGTCGCGACCTCGCGCGACGCCGAGAATCCGGAAATTCCCAAACCGTCTGGCGGACACTACCTATGGAACAGTCACTCAAACCTTTGCGTTATCCCCTTGCTGCACTGGCGTTGGTAGTGCTTACCGCGTGTGAACGCACACCCAATCCCGCCCAGGCGCCGGGTGCGCCGCACGTCACCGTGGCCAAGGTGCTGGAGCAACCCATTACCGAATGGGACGAAGTCACCGCCCGCCTGGAAGCGCCGGAAACCGTCGAGGTTCGTCCTCGGGTAACCGGGCAGATTGATCGCGTAGCCTTTAACGACGGCGCGCTGGTGAAGAAGGGCGATTTGCTGTTCCAGATTGACCCACGCCCGTTCGAACACGAAGTGCATCGCATCGAGGCGCAGCTGCAACAGGCGCGCGCCACCCTGGTCCGCACCGGCAACGAAGCGCAGCGGGGCCAGCGCTTGTTGAGCAGTAACGCGATCTCCGCCGAGCTGGCCGACACCCGCACCACCACCGCGCAGGAAGCCCGGGCCGGGGTCGATGCCATTCAGGCGCAGTTGGACCTGGCGCGCTTGAACCTCAGTTTCACCCGCGTCACCGCACCGATCACTGGCCGGGTCAGCCGGGCGGAAATCACCGCCGGCAATATCGTGACCGCCGACACCACACCGCTGACCAGTGTGGTCTCCACCGACAAGGTCTACGCCTATTTCGATGCGGACGAACGCATGTTCCTCAAATACAGCCTGCTTTCCCGCCAGGGGCAGCGCGGTCAAGCCACGCCGGTGTACATGGGTTTGTCGAACGAGGAGGGCAACAGTCACCTCGGGCAGATGAACTTTGTCGACAACCAGGTCAATCCGAAAACCGGCACCATTCGTGGTCGCGCGGTGTTCGATAACGCTGACGGGCAGTACACCCCCGGTCTGTATGCGCGCTTGAAACTGGTGGGCAGCGCCGCCTATCCCGGCCTGCTGATCAAAGATGAAGCGGTGGGCACCGACCTCGGAAAAAAATTCGTGCTGGTGGTCGATCAGGACAATAAGGCTGTTTATCGCAGCGTCGATTTGGGACCGAAACTTGAAGGTTTACGCATCGTGCGCAGCGGTCTGCAAAAAGAAGATCGTATCGTCATCAACGGCCTGCAGCGCGTGCGGCCCGGCGCGGTGATCAGTCCTGAGGATGCGCCAATGGCGAGTCCTGAAGTCGTGTCGATCCTTGAGCAAAAACGTCAGGCGATTGAAGCCTCCCATCAGCCGGTTTCCACGCAATCACCTGCACTGGTGAAAGCGGAAGCAGCCGCCGCACCTCGCGGATAAGGAGCACCGACATGAAGTTTTCCCAGTTCTTTATCACGCGACCGATCTTCGCGGCGGTACTGTCGCTGCTTATCCTGATTGCCGGCGCGATCTCGCTGTTCCAGCTGCCGATCAGCGAATACCCAGAAGTGGTGCCACCCACCGTGGTCGTCCACGCCAACTACCCCGGCGCCAACCCGAAAGTCATCGGTGAAACCGTGGCCGCGCCGCTGGAGCAGGCGATCACCGGCGTCGAGAACATGCTGTACATGTCCTCGCAATCCACCGCTGACGGCCGACTGACTCTGACTGTGACGTTCGCCCTGGGTACCGATCTGGACAACGCCCAGGTCCAGGTGCAGAACCGTGTGACCCGCACCGAGCCCAAGCTACCCGAGGAAGTGACGCGCATCGGCATCACCGTCGACAAGGCGTCTCCCGAGCTGACCTTGCTGGTGCATTTGGTGTCGCCGGACAAGCGCTACGACATGCTCTACCTGTCCAACTACGCGATTCTCAACGTCAAGGATGAGCTGTCGCGCCTGGACGGTATTGGTGACGTGAAGATGTTCGGTATCGGCGATTACTCGCTGCGTATCTGGCTCGATCCGAACAAGACCGCTTCACGCAATCTGACTGCGACCGACGTGGTTAACGCAGTGCGCGAGCAGAACCGTCAGGTCGCTGCCGGGCAACTGGGTTCGCCGCCAGCGCCAAACGCCACGAGCTTCCAGATGTCGATCAACTCCCAAGGGCGTTTGGTCAGTGAGGAAGAGTTCGAAAACGTCATCGTCCGCGCCGGCCCGAACGGCGAAATCACCCGCCTGAAAGACATTGCCCGGATCGAGCTGGGTTCCAACCAGTACGCCTTACGCGCCTTGCTCAATAACGAGGAAGCGGTGGCGATGCCGATCTTCCAGCGTCCGGGGTCCAACGCCATCGACATCTCCAACCAGGTGCGGGCGAAGATGGCCGAGCTGAAGAAAAACTTCCCGGAAGGCATGGACTACGAAATCGTCTATGACCCGACGATCTTCGTGCGCAGCTCCATCGAAGCGGTGGTTCACACCCTGTTTGAAGCGCTGATCCTCGTGGTGCTGGTGGTGATTCTGTTCCTGCAAACCTGGCGCGCTTCGATCATTCCGCTGGTGGCGGTGCCGGTGTCGCTGATCGGTACGTTTGCCGTGATGCACCTGTTCGGGTTCTCGCTGAATGCGCTGTCGCTGTTCGGGCTGGTGCTGGCCATCGGGATCGTGGTCGACGATGCGATCGTGGTGGTGGAGAACGTCGAACGCAACATCGAGTCGGGGCTGGAACCGGTCGAGGCGACCAAAAAAGCCATGGGCGAAGTGACCGGCCCGATCATCGCCACGGCGCTGGTGCTGTGTGCGGTGTTCGTCCCTGCGGCGTTTATCTCGGGCTTGACCGGGCAGTTCTACAAGCAGTTCGCCCTGACCATCGCCATCTCCACCGTGATCTCGGCGTTCAATTCCCTGACCTTGTCGCCGGCATTGGCCGCAGTGTTGCTCAAGGCCCACGGCGCACCGAAAGACCGCTTTTCGAAAGTGCTGGATCGCCTGCTGGGTGGCTGGTTGTTCAAGCCCTTCAACCGTTTCTTCGACAAGGCCAGCCATGGCTATGTGATTGCCGTGGCCAAGGTCATTCGGGGCAGCAGCGTGGCGTTGTTGGTCTACGCCGGCCTGATCGCCATGACCTACATGGGCTTCAGCACCACGCCCACCGGTTTCGTGCCGACCCAGGACAAAAAGTACCTGGTGACCTTCGCCCAATTGCCGGACGCCGCCAGCCTGGATCGCACCGAAAACGTGATCCGGCGCATGAGCACCATCGCCATGAACGAGCCAGGTTTCGACAGCGCCGTAGCGTTTCCGGGCCTGTCGATCAACGGCTTCACCAACAGCCCGAACGCCGGTATTGCCTTCATCGGTTTGCGGCCGTTCGATGAGCGTAAAGACCCGAGCCTGTCAGCCGGGGCGATTTCCGCTTCGTTGAACGCCAAGTTCGGTGGCATCCAGGACGCCTACATCGCGGTGTTCCCGCCGCCGCCCGTCCAGGGCCTGGGCACCATCGGTGGTTTCCGCTTGCAGATCGAAGACCGGGGCAACCTGGGTTACGAAGAGCTGTACAAAGAGACCATGAACATCATCGGCAAGAGCCGCAGTGTTCCGGAACTGGCGAATCTGTTCACCAGTTACACGGTCAACGTGCCCCAGGTTGACGCCGCCATTGACCGGGAAAAAGCCAAGATCCACGGCGTGGCCATCAACGACATCTTCGACACGTTGCAGGTGTACCTGGGCTCGCTGTATGCCAACGACTTCAACCGTTTTGGCCGGACTTATCAGGTCAACGTGCAGGCCGAGCAACAGTTCCGCCAGGAGCCGGAGCAGATCGGTCAGTTGAAAGTACGCAACAACAAGGGCGAGATGATCCCGCTGGCGACCTTCGTCAAGATCAGCCCGACCTCCGGACCTGACCGCGTCTCCCACTACAACGGCTTCGTCACCGCGGAAATCAACGGCAGCGCCGCGCCGGGCTACAGCTCCGGCCAGGCCCAGGCAGCGATTGAAAAGTTGCTGAAAGAAGAACTGCCCAACGGCATGACCTACGAATGGACCGACCTGACCTACCAACAGATTCTGTCCGGTAACACGGCGCTGCTGGTGTTCCCGCTCTGCGTGCTGTTGGCGTTCCTGGTCCTCGCGGCGCTGTACGAGAGCTGGAGCCTGCCATTGGCGGTGATCCTGATCGTGCCGATGACCCTGCTGTCGGCGATTGCCGGGGTGATCATTTCCAAGGGCGACAACAACATCTTTACCCAGATCGGCCTGATCGTGCTGGTGGGCCTGGCCTGCAAGAACGCGATTCTGATCGTCGAGTTCGCCAAGGATAAACAGGAGCAGGGCATGTCGCCGCTGGATGCCGTCCTGGAAGCCTGTCGCATGCGGTTGCGGCCGATCCTGATGACGTCCTTCGCCTTCATCATGGGCGTGATCCCGTTGGTGACGTCCACCGGTGCCGGCTCGGAAATGCGCCGGGCGATGGGGGTGGCGGTGTTCTCCGGGATGCTCGGCGTGACCTTCTTCGGCTTGCTGCTGACGCCGGTGTTCTTCGTGTTGATTCGCCGCGCCATCGAGCGCAAGAACGCGCGCAAAGCGGTTCGCATTAATCCAACTCATTCGCTGAATTCGGAGGCTCACTGATGAACGCTTTCAAGCTGTTTTTACCCAGCCTTCTGGTCGCCGCACTGGCCGCTTGTACCGTGGGCCCCGACTACAAAACCCCCGACACCGCGCCGGCCACCCTGGTGTCGATCCAGGGCGGGCACTACGATCAATCGCGGTTTGAAACGGTGTGGTGGCAGCAGTTCGATGACCCGACGCTCAACCAATTGGTGAGCAAATCCCTGGAAGGCAACCGCGACTTGCGTGTCGCGTTTGCCCGCTGGAAAGCGGCCCGGGCGATTCGCGATGACGTCAGCAACGACAATCTGCCGGTGGTCACCAGCCGCGTCAGCAGCCAACAAGGCAAAGGGCAAGTGCCGGGCCAGACCGAGAACCGGGTCCATCAGGAACGCTATGACCTGGGCCTGGACATGGCCTGGGAAGTCGATTTGTTTGGGCGGATCCAGCGCCAACTGGAATCCAGCGATGCCCAGGAAGACGCCGCCGCAGCGGACTTGTATCAGCTTCGCGTAACCATGATTGCCGAACTGGTGGACGCCTACGGCCAACTACGGGGCGCTCAACTGCGGGAAAAAATCGCCCTGGCGAACCTGAAAAATCAGCAGGACTCGCGCACTGTGACGGTGAGCCTGCGCGACGCCGGTGTGGGCAATGAACTGGACGTGGTGCGGGCCGATGCCCGACTGGCCGCGGTCGAAGCGACGGTGCCGCAACTTCAGGCGGAGCAGGTGCGGGAGAAAAACCGCATTGCCACGCTGTTGGGTGAGCGCCCGGATAAATTGAGCGTGTCGCTCAATCCCGCCGACTTGCCCGCCATCGCCAAGGCCCTGCCGATCGGTGACCCCGGCGAGTTGTTGCGCCGGCGTCCCGATGTCCTTGCCGCGGAGCGCAGGCTGGCATCCGCTACAGCGGATATCGGCGTGGCCACTGCCGACTTGTTCCCTCGGGTCAGCTTGAGCGGCTTCCTCGGCTTCACCGCCGGCCGTGGTTCACAGATTGGCTCCAGCGCTGCCCGGGCCTGGAGCTTGGGTCCGAGCATTACCTGGGCGGCATTTGACCTGGGCAGCGTGCGGGCGCGCATTCGCGGTGCCAACGCCAACGCCGAAGGGGCCTTAGCCACCTATGAACAGCAAGTCTTGCTGGCGCTGGAAGAGTCGGAAAATGCGTTCAGTGACTATGGCAAACGCCAACAACGCCTGCTGTCGCTGATCAAACAAAGCGAGTCGAGCCGCGCCGCTGCAGACCTCGCGGCCATTCAGTACAAGGAAGGGACCGTGGATTTTCTGGTATTGCTGGATGCGCAACGCGAGCGACTCAATGCCGAAGATGCCCAGGCCCTCGGTGAAACCGACCAGTACCGCGGCATCGTTGCGATCTATAAAGCCTTGGGAGGAGGGTGGAATAGCGGCAGTGGCGACGTTGCGGCGATTAACTGAATAGAACCTAAATATGCCTTAGTGAATTCTGGGTATAAATCTTGCGCAAGTGAGGCTTTTTTGAGTACAAAAAAGGGCCTTTCTTAGGTCCTTTTGTTAGGGGCACAAAAATCGTTTCAAGGCGTGGGCCAAAACCGCATAAGACTCTCAATATTAAGCTGGCGTGTTGAAATGCAGTCTTGCTCTTTCTATTTTCACATCATTATCCATGGGGTCGGCGTCGTAGGTGACAGAACTAGCGTCAATGAACTGCTGGCCCGGCTCAAGCCGACGTAAAGTAGGCAGCGATTTTTCTCCGCCGCAGAGAAGTGATGGGCATCACAAGGAATCAGCAGCGCGTTGGCGCATTCAAGACCTTTGGCCTTGTGAATGGTACTTATAGCGCGGAGCGGTATGGACGGCTGCATTTGAACTCTTTGGCTGCGCAGCTGCGAGTAGCCCTGTTCCGGCTCATCGAAACTTCCCAGCTTGAGCGCCTCATGAAACTCGCGTCGAAGATCTATTTTTACACAGGAGAAAGCCTCTTCGTCTCTTATAAATCCATGTAATAAGTTCAAGGCCGTTCCAACCCCTCTATGGTCAGGGGTTTCCAGAAGACAGAGTCCCAATCTCTGAATTAATGCCGGCTTGCCACGGCATCTAACCGCGCATCCCGTTTGGACTTCCTGCTTCAAGCGATTTCCAAAGCTAGACGGCGTGAAACCAATACCAATCTCTCCAATGAAATCGCAAAAGGCTCCGGCCAACGCATTAGCGTTTCCAGCATGCTGACGGCAACTGATTGCGAGTAGTGATAATGCTGATCGGGTAAAGCCCTCCCATATCGGAATGGTACGCCCCCACATAGCATTCAGACTGCGGATTGTCGCGTTGTGAGCAGAAAGAATGAGAAGTCCTCCGTTTCTTCGTGTCACGCTATTGATCTGCCGACCTTCCTCTCTGGAAACCTGATACTGGCCATGTCGCTGAGCTTGGTTGTCAGCCTCAATTATTGAAAGGCCTCGTGGAAGCTGACCTCGCAAATCTAAAGCGTTTCCTTGGCGTAGCATCTCGCGCGCTTCCAGAGTCCACTCGCCCAACGCGCGCGAGCCTTGATCCCAGCGATGTGGATAGTCCAAAAGCTCTGTGGCGTTGCTAGCTCCCAGGAGCCGCTCCCACCTGGTGGTAGTCTCAGCGTTAGAACCGTAGATAGCCTGCATTGGATCTGCAAACACGATCAGCCGAGATCCGGCAATACCGATGGCCATAATGACTCCGTGTTGTCCCTCGTTCGCGTCTTGGTGCTCATCACAGATAACAATGGGGTACCTGCTTGCCAGTGCTCCGCATATGGCAGATGACCGGTCCAGTAACGCAGAGACTTTACGAGCTAGCTGATCAAAGCCGGTACCACCCTGAGCAAAAGCCCATACTGAAACGTCGGACGGCAGATTGAGCACGCGATGATAGGCCGTCGCGATTTGGACAATGAGAGAGTCTATAGTGCCGATCTGCACTCGCGAACCGACTCCTCTGGTTCTCGCGGCAAACACGCTACAAGCGGCGTGGGTATGAGTCAGAATCAAGATTCGTTGGCCTTGTCTGACCGTGCTTGCAGCTTCTCTTGCATACTCCGCTGCTTGGTAAGTTTTCCCGCAGCCCGCGGGAGCCTCTATGACGACTAAGCGGGCATCCGAACGAAGAGCCGCTGCAACGGAGGCATCGCTCATTGTTCAGCCTCTGGGAGAAGAGCAAGCCCAATACTGGTTCGAATAGCATTTAGGAACGGCACCATACGTGCCTGCAGGAGCGGCCATGTCTCAAGCGCGTGAATCTTGTCAGCTAATTCACGGCCGCCAGTTACAGACTTGAACCAAACGGAGGAATGCCCCTTATAAGGGTTTTTGATGCTTCTTTCAGCAGCCGCCAAACGCTCGGGGATCTGGCCTGTCGCAGCGGCAACAATCAAGTTTTTTAACTCTTGATCGGAGCGATCAGATATCAGGTCGAAATCAGCCACCTCGATCTCAAGCCGGTCGGCTAAGGTCCTCAGACGCATGCCTGTTTTTTCTGCAGCAGGGTCTTCGATGAGTTGAAATATGCGAGCTGGAGGTATCAGGGGAATAATATTTTCCTCCAGGCAACCTTGTTCCCATTGGAAGAGGAGATTGCCCATTCGATGCCTTAGCGTTCGCCAGCGTCCCTCGCACCGATCTTCAAAATCCGCGAAACCAGCAAATTTTAAACCGCCTGAAGACAGCGCCTCCAATAGACTTAAAACATTATCGTTCCCAGTTGCGTCGCTGATGTAAATACCATGATCGCGCCACTCCGGCACGTACCTATCCAATAGAGCTGCCAGGAAACCTACCTCTGTTGCGCCCTCTGCAACAATTGTAAGCCTGGATAGGAACGTCTCTGGGTCTGCCGATTGGTGCCGCTCAACTTTATCCCGAGGTAAGGCGCCAATCCTACCGGTCGAATCAATGTACCAAAGGGAAGCGGGTCCTGAGGCACTGACAACCGTGGAGCTGTGGGTCGTGACAAATGCTTGGCCTGCGCCTTCGATTAGCGTCTTCATCAGCTGTCGCTGTCGGTAGGGCTCCAACCCGCGCTCTAGCTCATCTAAGACTGTGATCGGATGGCCTTCCTGCAGGGAGTCAGCAATAGCCAACGCAGCTAATCGCCGAGTTCCCGATCCCCAACTGATTAGGGGAAGAGCGATTCCGTTTTTATCTGAAGTCAAGCCGACCAGTGCGTTGACCGACACTCCCGCATTGCCAACAAATGCCAGGCCTAACTCGGTTGGTAGCGATCTAAGCCCAAACAACTCGTCCAGTGCATCTAACTTTTCTCTGGCTGGCTGATCCAGATGTTGCTCAATTTGGTCAGACGCGATCTCTCTGCCGAAGCGTGCGCGCAGCCCTCGGTCAGCGAGCAGCCTGTCCAAACCGGCGCCGTACACCAGACGCAAATCGCGGTCGCTGCGATCATCTCCAGAGAGTTTAACGACCCCGATGGATCGACGAAGAGCCACTGACATCGAAACACAGGTGCCATCCGGCTGAGCTATTTCAAACGCCAGCTCCAGCTCAGCGGTACCCCTGACTCTTAACTTGTATACGGCCGGTCGGGGTGCTTGCTCAATATCTTCAGCAACTTCAGGGAGGACGGCATTGCTGCCATCCCATTCCCAAGGCCAAGCCATTGCTCCTTGTTGATTAATAGCGCCTTCACCGGGTAACGAAATCACTGTCTCAATGAGAAATTCGGCCGCTACATCACGATTCCAGTAATCAGCATCTGCCAAGGTGTAGCTGTTGGTTGGACTGAGAAGAAGAGCAATCGCTTCCAGTAACGTCGACTTCCCTACGTTACCTCCCCCAAGGATGACGTTGACCCCAGCGTTGGGGCGCCATTCCAAGGAATGGATGCCTCTGAAATTTTCAATTTTCAGGTAGTGAAAGCATGCGGCCATTAGGGTCCATCCTCTGTTCCTGTCTAGGGTAGACAGGAGTGAAGACGTGCACGCGATATCAGTCAATGCGCAGCTAAACAGTCTTTTTTACAGTGATCCCTCAGAACTGTGAGATTTATCCTGCCAGGATTCGATTGGTTACTTCATTTGGCCAGCTGGGTTCGGATTCCGTCACAGAAACTAATGACTTCGTTTTATTTTCTAATGACCACTGAAGGCATGGCAGGCAGTGATTTTAATAGACTATGTAAACCAAAAGTTTACAGTGACGCCTGTAGAAACCTTCGTCGGTATCGAGTGTTTGAGGCCTCTCAAAAAATCTGGTCTCCGAATTTGTGATTTATCCATTGGTTCCAGTCGGGAAATTCGATTAGGTCCAAATTTCAGCCATCGGCGGGATTAACCAGTATGCATTTCGATCGCGTCCAGACTCATCCATACGTCCCTTTACCTAACAACGCTCTCTCTGTCGCTATGATGGGAGGGCGCTGGAATGCTAGCATTTGACACCTACAAACATGGTCAAACTCTCTATCTGTCACTTAGTGGTGACCGTCGAGGCAGGCGGGGTGCTTTTAGTCTAACTGAACGTGCGTTCAAAGGGGCGGGGGCACAGTCCCTTCTTGGACAATTGCTAAATGTCACGGAGTGTTGGAAACAACCCATTGCTGGCTGTAGTGTATTTTAGTCGTCTTTTGGTTTTGTCGTCGCGTTGCATTCGAGAGTGCGCAATAATCCACTCTTTATATTGAGCAGCGCTTCTTTAGTGGATCTGAGTAGTTCTGAGGAACTTTGGCCGTTTGGTTTTTCTAGTAATCCGATAATTGAAATTACCTGAGTCGTGGTACTTTCTAATGACGCATCAATGGCAATAAATTTATCAATTTGATTGCCGAATCCTAGCTCGTCCCATGCAAGATCAATGTAATGTAAGAGGCTAAGCTCGCTAGCGTGGCCAGTTACAGTTGCTACTTTTCTAAGAATGGTTCGGTAGTCTGAATTTGTCATAAATTCTCTAGTTTTGGCTTCTGCTCGGAGATAAAACTCTAGATGAATTGCAACTTGCTTTGTAATGAAGCGGTGGCGAAACATAGACATGCAGCACTGGTAGTTTCCTAGTCCGGCAAATTTGGATAGCCGATTGAACTCCGACTCCATTACTCGCTCAGACGTGGCGTTTCCGTTAACGCTCAAAAAAACTCGATCCAGTGGAGTTGCATTGCCACCTGAAGCTCTAATCGCTTGTAAAATAATTCTTCTATGTTTTTTTATGAATACTGTTAGTCGTATGGCAACGCTAGGCTGAAGTGGAATTATGCGCTCAATTTGTCGGCGCCGTTTCAAAGTCACTAGCGTCAAAGTATGTGATTTATCGCAGTCTTCATTTTTGGAAACACTAAGTCGAGAAAGTTCACCGGGCCGTGCGCCTGTAGCTTCCAATAGTTCTAGCAGCAACTCGCGCCTGGCTTTAAGGTAAATATCAATTGTAGAACCGAAATCGCGGTTTTTTGCCCAGTATGGTGGATTGACCGGCTTTGCTGTCATGCTAGATACTGCAGCCCAAAGAGCATTGCGCTTGAGGCTTGATATTGGGCGTTTTGGTTCTTTTACGTCTCTTGGAGGGAGTGAGTGATACACAAGCTGAATGTGAGAAGTGTTCAGGCGATGATCGAATATCTTGCGCTCTTTCAGTCGAATGCGAAACCCTGGTCCTTTTCCGATTAAACGAACGTCAACTATGATTTCGTTCTGAATCCAAAGTAAGAACTCAACGGTAGAAGCAATTATTGCCCGAACGGTGTTGTTGTCACGAGCTCTATTTAGTGGTGAGTTTTTTCTACTGTCTGACATTAATGATACTATTAGTTTGTCAATGTCAGTGTTGTCCAGCTCCCAGAAGTCACGCTGAGTATTCCAGCAATAGCGGATCAGGTGAATTAGTTTTGAGACTATTGCTCTTAGACTTCCACCGTCCTCCCTGGTTGAAGATCCTAGTCGAAATTTATGTATTAGGAAAAGTTCAATCATCGTACATGGTGTACCATTAGGCCATGTTACGGCAAATGTGGCAGGCATCGTTGAAATCATAGGTGTATATGTGCCACGCAAGGGGTCATGACTTGAGTAGCAAGTTACATCTACCTGCTTTAGTAAAAAAAAATTAGCTTTGTTGTTCATTGTCATTTGCTAGCGTAATGCGTTTCAGAGAGAATACTGCAAGGTGTTGGTTTATAAAGCTTGCCAATTCAGGTTCGGTCTTTACAAGTATGTGCATTCGTTGAAGAAGTGACTCGTAGGCAATTTGAACTCTTATTCGGTATCTTCTCTCTAGGTCTAGAGCATTTTGTAGTTCTATTAATTGCTGCTTCTGATTTTCTTTGTTTCTGTGTTTTGTAATAATCCCATGGCTTCCAGTTTTATAGATAGTCAAATAGGCCTTGCGCAACGAATCTAATTTTCGCCAGCCACCATCTTCTATAAATTGATTTGCACTTGATTTAAGCGTATTCAATGCCATTGATCCGATTCCCTCGGATGGATAAATGTAACTTGCGAAACTCCCTTGCGAATAACATGCCTTGGATAGCGACGCAGGGGCACTTTTATTGTCTTGTAGGGCTTTGGTGAGGATCTTGAGCCTGGCGAGTGTGCTGCCGCGGTTATCCATGATTGTCTACCTTAGTTTTTGCAGGCGACACTCTGAAGGAGATTTCCGTATTCAATCCGCCATCGGGGCATTTAATCGAATGGGGCATAATTTCGAATTCATGAGTTTCAAACTGAAGTTCAAGCCAGTCCTTTAGGATAGACTCGTCAATCCATGAAACATCACGAACAGAAAAATGCGTGCAAACTGCCTGGTAAAGAGCATCAACATTTTTGGTCCCCGTCGGTGTCCCTAATTCCTGATACTCACGTAGAATTTTGCTAGCGTATTCGGCCTCTAGGGCCGGTAACTCTTCTCCCGGAAAATTGGCTTGGATGTATGCATATATATGAGATACATCGTCATGCCCTGCTATCCAACGGGATGCATCTAGGCTCGCGTAGCGAAAAGACCAGAAGAAAGTAATCAAAAAGCTTTTTCTCATCTCATGCACACGTAAGTACCATCGGCGCCCTTGCGGGTCTGGGGCAATTGCAACGTAATCACAAAAGGCGTCAAATATCTGGAGAAGTCGTGTTGAAGATGGTATGGAAACGCTTGCTTCGAAGACTCCGAACGACGGCAACGTAACCAGTGAATCAAGAAACCATGGATCACTAGTTCCCAGGATTTTTTTTATTCCGTTTGTAAGGCGTTGAAGGAGTTGTATAGCTCGAGCGGAAATAGCCGGTATTGGCCGCGAGTTTTGTAGAAGAACTCCATTGATGTATTTTTTTCTTATATCTTGTCTTAGCCAGTATCCGTCACCTGAAACGAATTGAATGCAGTTGTTCTTTAGCGAGCGAAACTCTGATTCACGCATCGGTTTTGTCATTGTTACTATAATAGTAATTGCACCGATTAATACTGTTATCGCATCCATTAGAGACGGTGATTTTCTAAGTTTTTCAAAAGCCTTTTTTCCTTTTATACTTCCATAGCAACCCATTCCCTTGATGTTAAGATGGGAAATTGATTCTGGGAAGGGGATACTTGAGATGATATCTTCACGCTTTTTTGTAAATTGTTTAGAAAAAAAAGCGAGCTCAGCTGCAGAAGGGTTTTCGACTCCAGGAGCCGGTGCGGATACCAATAAACCATGCTCATATAATGTTTTGTATGCTTCTAAAAAAACAGAAACTAAATCTTCTCCGTATAAATGTACCCATCGTAGTGCTTCATTGGTATATGTCATTGCAATAGGTAATGGTATCCATGGCGTGTGTTTTGCCGCGCTAGTCAGAGTAATGATTTTTTGCCTGATCTCCTTTGTATTAAAGGTCATTGGGTTTGGGCAGATTTTTGGTAGGTGGCGGTACAATGCTATTATATATTTGATGTCGGAAAGATATTTATCTAGCGTTTTTTCCGATATTAGTTGCGATTTTGCTTCGCTTTTGGTGGCTGTACGTTGAGTTGGAAATTCACGGCGGCATGTTGATCCACTAATGATGAGATCACTGCCGGTAATTGAAAAATTCTCGCTGGATTGAAATTGAAGAAGAAATGCGCGCCATTTTGGACCTCCTGAAACTGTGTCCGCGTCGACGTCAATCAGTTGAGCAACAGAGGAAGGGCTTAATACCTTTTTTCCTACTGATCGATCTTTATTGACCATGTAACCTTTGTCGGTAAGCCATCTAGATACCAGAAAACACGTTTCTATAGAGAGGTCTAATGGTTCGTCCAACTCT
Organism: Pseudomonas cyclaminis; assembly: GCF_015163715.1. Lineage (GTDB taxonomy): Bacteria > Pseudomonadota > Gammaproteobacteria > Pseudomonadales > Pseudomonadaceae > Aquipseudomonas > Aquipseudomonas cyclaminis. The sequence goes on along the minus strand of NZ_JADDUM010000019.1, from coordinate 6,731 downwards.
TCTTGAAAAGGTGCTCGATCGAGAGCTAAGGGGAATAATGATATAAGAAGGCGCTCAGGGTAACGGAGGGCAAATGCAGTACCTCCTTTAGCCAGGTCATTGAATAGATTTATAAAGTGTTGCTGCTTCAACTGTGTAAGGGAGTGCTTGCAGGGATCGAGTTCATTGCCGTGTACAAACATCCATCTGACTAAAAAATTGAGGCTCCATATAAATGATTTTAAAGTCGTCAGTGTCGCAGGGCCTCCGGGTAGCTCTCGCACTAAAAAGGTAAGTCGTTGTATGTCATGTAGTAATTTTCGATTCTTTGGGTCGACTAAGTTTGAGCCGTCATATAGTTTGGTTGACCATTTATATTCGTAGTGGTCCTTCAATGTGCCGTCCACATACCTGGTTTCTTCGCCTTTTCTTAGCTGCCATATCTCAGCATGAATTGAAGAAATTAACCAAGGTGCAGTGTAGTCACCGTTGTAGATTTTAGTTGCAGAATTCGCTTCCTCTAGGAGGGCTAAAAGCTGACATTGCTCTAATGTCGAAAAGTTTTCCGGAAAGCTATTGATATTTATTTTGCTCATGAACTTTTCCTCGGCGAGCAATAATTAAATAATGCTGAGTATCCTTGGGAGCACAATTTAGAGGGATTGATTAATCATTGCAGTCCACTTTTTCCTATTAATTGGGTCGTCTGAATAAGATCTGGCTATTTCATGACATGCTACGTATTCAGTGTTTTTATCTAACGGTAATTGTGATTGAAGAAGATCTGCAAGTGAAATGAGGTGCCTGGGCGTTAAACCAGTTATGATATCCGCCTTGTCTAAAATATCACTGGATAAACCTATATCGATTACGGCTGCTTGATATGAATAGAGAGCTGATAGCCCCGCCCTGCTTATGCCGATGTGCAAGTGAGCATTATTGTCTGCAATGTTGAAATCTTCATCGACTAAAATACCTAGTCTGGTGTGTAGTAGTTTCGATAGTGGTGAGTCTGTTTCGCTATGTAGCATTAGCATGTCGCGAAGGAAAGTATGAAGCTCGGCGATACTGCTGAAATCCGTTATTTCTAGTAAGTAGTCTTCATTTGCGGTTGCGACTGAAAGCCAAAGGTTTTGAAAGCGTCTAATTATGCGTACATTCCACGCATCCAGTAATGCTTTTGGTATGTAATGTTGAAGCACAACTTTTTCGGTGTTGCCCAGTACTCTAGCAACAGCGCGCATACTTTTTGTTTTGAACCAAGCCAACACTCCCTGAGTGTTGCGGATTTTCACGAAAGATAGCGTGCCGGCTGTTAATCCAACGGCTGGTAATTCTGGGTATACAGATCCGAGCCACACTTTTTTTTTCGAGTCACTGCCCCTGAGAAAGGCGCTGTATGTTGAAGATGTCGTGCAAGATATTTTCATAAAGCTGCAAGGCAAAAATAGTAGCGATGCCCTGGAGTCACCATTTTCCCGCATTTTTCTGCGCACGGGATCATAGGCCTCTATTAAGGTTGATATGATTTCGTAAGCTAGTGGATCTAATTCTTCCAGCTTCATGGATTTAGCACGATGTTTTTTAACTTCGTATGAGTATCCTTTTTCAGAAACATCTAAGTAGTTCTTATTGTCACGATTTACGATTTCCGAAAACAACAAAGCGCTCATTGTCCATGACGGCTGTAGTATCATTAAAAGCGCTGTTAATGCTGCTACATCGAAATGACTGATCCTTCCTTGCCACCAGAGTAGAACAGAGCGATTAGACCATCCTCCCGAATTATACGGCGCAGAAGGAGCCCCAGTAAGCTTGGCAACATGCTCAAATGAACCGAATGAGCACTGTCTAGGAATTAAGCTGTTTTCGGGGGATATGCTGTTTTTTCGGAGTGTATCATCTGATGGTGCAATTCCATCATAGTGGTGATGAATTACAGCCAAGTAATTAGCTAGACCTTCCAGAGAACTAGGGTAGGCTGGATGGTTTTTTGGTTCTTTGGTTGGGTGAGCATTGATGAGTGAGAGTAAATTTGGCCAGTCGACTAAGTCGATTAATTTTTTACCAAACTCCATATTGGATTTAATATATTTCCAATGTTTAATGAGTGCTTCTTTTAAAATGTGATTTCGGTTTGAGAGTGTTTCTCTCAGCTCTTCAAGGTATTGTGCGTCTGTTCGTGAAATATTTATCGAACAAATTAGCTTGTCTACCACATTGCCTGGTCCAATGGGCTTCATTGCCGACTGACCCAGTACCCGATCTTTATATGGGTCGATATCAACTGAGTCCAGAGTGTCTCGAACCGGTGGTAAATAAGTCGATATGGGAATCACGCCACCTTCGACAAGTTGTCCTAGGTAAAAGCGAATCGAAACCCAATCGTTGGAGCAACGGTTTTTTAAGCTAGATCTGCTGTTTACGCGACTGAGAACATAGCGGTGGATATCGGTGACAAGGATTTGCCAGTCCTCAGGATTACTAGGTAGTTGCTTGAATTTTAAATGGGTGAGTGTTTCACCGAGCAATCTCAACCTGGACATATGTCCACGAATGCTGGCAATTGACATCAGCCGGATAGGGCCAAGGATTATTTTGAGCAGTTGGTCAAGATTTTCGCCAAGCACCATCAGTGGAGAGAGGTCAGCTTTAGCCGTTTTTCCCCGCTCATTAGCGTAACAACAGATCAATTGACCTTCCACGACCTGTATGGAGACATCCATTGCATGCTCCCTGATTTGTCAGAATCAGATTGTCATTTTTTTTCTTTTCGTCGTATCAGCTTAGAGTAGAGCTCCCTCAGTTCAAGGCCATTCGTCTTTTTCTTGTTTTTTTGACAAAATTTACTGCTTGGAAAAGATCCCGTGCACAAACACTTCCAGCTCCATGGCCGGCACCTGCTGGCGGATTTCTTCGATCTCTTCCAGAGACAGTTCCCGCGACAGGATCACCCGGCAAATCCCTTGCTGCTGCCAGAACCCCACGCTGGCCCAGTTCACCGTGTTGGCCTGCACCGACAAGTGAATCGGCATCATCGGGAAATGCCGGCGCACCAGCATGATCAGGCCGGGGTCGGACATGATCAACGCGTCCGGGCCCATGGCAATGACCGGGGCCAGGTCCTTGAGGAAGGTTTTGAGCTTGGCGTTGTGCGGCGCGATGTTGACCACCACGTAGAAGCGCTTGCCCTGAGCATGAGCCTCGTCAATGCCGAGGGCCAGGTGGGCGTGGTCGAATTCGTTGTTGCGCACGCGCAGGCTGTAGCGCGGCTGGCCGGCATAGACCGCATCGGCGCCGTAGGCGAAGGCGTAGCGCATGTTTTTCAGGGTGCCGGCGGGGGCGAGCAGTTCGGGGGCGATGACAGGAGGCATGGGCTTGGGTCGCAAAAAAGCGCGAGGGTAGATGAAGCGGCGCAGGGCTTTATTGATCTGGGTCTACGCTTAGCGCAACAAAGATGGCACTCCCAGGAGTTGCGGCGGACTAAGCACCGGGACGCAAACGCGCGCCCTGCTTTTTTGACATGGACCGAACATGAATCAAACCAACCTGCAATTCAAAACCCTGTTGCTGCTGCTGGTCCTGGTGACCGTCGCCTTTATCTGGATATTGCTGCCGTTCTACGGTGCGGTGTTCTGGGCGGTCATCCTCGGCATCATCTTTGCGCCCATGCAGCGCCGCCTGCAGCAGCGGTTCGGCTGGAACCGCAACCTGACGTCACTGGCCACCTTGATGGTGTGCCTGGTGATCGCGATCCTGCCGGTGATCATCACCAGCGCCTTGCTGGTGCAAGAGGGCGCAACGCTCTACAAAAACGTTGAAAGCGGCAAGCTCGACGTGGCCGGTTACATCGAGCAGTTCAAGAACTTCCTGCCGCCGTATTTCCAGCATTTGCTGGACCGTTTTGGCATGGGCAACCTTGAAGGCCTGCGCGAGAAAATCGTCAAGAGCGCGATGCAGGGCAGCCAGTTCTTCGCCACCCAGGCGTTCAGCTTCGGCCAGGGCACGTTTGATTTCCTGGTGAGCTTTTTCATCATGCTGTATTTGCTGTTTTTCCTGCTACGCGACGGCCCGGAACTGGTACGTAAAGTGCGCACGGCGGTGCCGCTGGCCGAGCCGCAGAAGCGCCGGTTGCAGCTCAAGTTCAATCGGGTGGTGCGCGCCACGGTCAAGGGCAACGTGCTGGTCGCCGTGACTCAAGGCGCGCTGGGTGGTTTGATCTTCTGGTTCCTGGACATTCCCAGCGCGTTGCTCTGGGCGGTGTTGATGGCGTTCCTGTCATTGCTGCCGGCGGTGGGCGCGGGGATTGTGTGGGGGCCGGTGGCCGCCTACTTCCTGCTCAGCGGTTCGATCTGGCAGGGCGTGGTGCTGGGCTTGTTTGGCGTGTTTGTGATCGGGCTGGTGGACAACGTGCTGCGCCCGATCCTGGTGGGCAAGGACACCAAGATGCCGGACTACCTGATCCTGATCTCGACCCTGGGCGGCCTGTCGGTGTTTGGCCTCAACGGATTTGTGATCGGGCCGCTGGTGGCGGCGCTGTTCATGTCCAGTTGGGCGCTGTTCGTGGAGAGCAAGCCGCGGGTCAAGCTGCCGTTGCCATAAACCTCAGGCGTGGAGCCGGAAATTCGAGGCGTGTTGCCGTTGTTTTTCGGCGGCGGACAGGGAAGTGAGCGGGCCGCTGATGGTTTCGCCATCGCGTACCAGGTACCAGCAGGCGAGCAAACCCAGCTCCCGAAGCGGGGCGGGGACGGCGCTGCCGATGACGGACATGATTTGAACAGTGGGCATAAGGACCTCCAATCGCTATGGGGGTCACCTTACGGGGCCTGGCGGCTTAGGAAAAATCACCTGGCTCAATAGTCGACATCAACAAAACGCGTCAGTCGACCACCTGGTCGAGCATGCTCACCACTTCCTGCTCATTGAGCAGGCCTTTGCGCACCAGGTTTTCTGCCAGCAACGCCAGGAACTTTGCAGTGCGGTGGCCTTCCAGGTGCTTGAGCTCCGTGAGGGCGCTGTAGACCTTGCTGGACGTACAGAGGCCAGCGGTGCGGTGCGGGTTTTGTGTGGGCATGGTCTGTCGTCCTTGTTGTTATTGGGTGGACCGGATCGATAGTGGGAGTGTGTGGTGACACAAACATGACAGCGTACGCCCCGGTCGGGCAAGTAGACTTTCGACCTTAATAATGTGGGATTACCGCTTGGCCATTGTCCTCAGAGCGACCTTGGCACGATAAATCCGGACGTCGTATACAAAAAAAGGCCCCGCTTGTAGGGCGAGGCCTGTGTCTGACATCACGATAAGGGCTTACCAACCGCGACGGTAGTAGCCGTGGGGAGGGCCGTAATAACCACGCGGTGGGCCGTAATAGACCGGTGCCGGGCGGTAATAAACCTCTTGCTGCACATACACCGGTGGGGGCGGTGCGTAGTAGACCGGCGGTGGTGCGGCATACACCGGCTGCGGCTGCACGTAGACCGGCTGCTGCACATAGACCTCACGGGGTTGGCTGGCAACCACGGAGCCCACCACGGCGGCGCCGACCAGTGCACCCAAGACGGCCGGGCCACCCCATCCACCACCGTGGGCGGAGGCTTGGCCGGCCATAGCGAGTGCACCTACCAGCAAGGCGATCTTGGGGATTTTACGAATCATGGTCATTCCTCGGTTGGCCCCTGCGCTTGTGGTCTGCAATCAATAGACTCAAGTAATGTCGCGGGGATACTTTTAAGACAACATATTTCTGAAAAACAGCACGGCCGCTAGGTAAAGGTTGTGTAAGGTCTGTACCGATTTGCTTACTCAAAGGAGTTATCCATGCAGATGCACCCCAACAAGGACACCCAGCTGTGCATGTCACTGTCGGCCCGCCCCGGGAATTTTGGCCTGCGGTTTCATAACCACCTGTACGAACAGTTGGGTCTGAATTTCTACTATAAGGCGTTCAGCAGCCAGGATTTGCCCGGCGCGATCGGCGGTATCCGGGCGCTGGGCATTCGCGGGTGCGGGGTGTCGATGCCGTTCAAGGAGGCCGCCATTGCCTTAGTGGACGAACTTGACGATTCGGTTCAAGCCATCGCCTCCCTCAACACCATCGTCAATACCGATGGGCACCTGAAGGCCTACAACACCGATTACATCGCCGTTGAGCAACTGCTGAAAAAGCACGCTGTGCCGAAAGATTCCACCTTCGCCCTGCGCGGCAGCGGCGGCATGGCCAAGGCCGTGGCCAGCGCCTTGCGTGACGGGGGATATGCCAAGGGCGTGATCGTGGCGCGCAATGAAGTCGCGGGCAGGGCGCTGGCGCAGAGCCTGGGGTATGAGTGGCGGGCGGAACTGGGCGACTTGCGGCCGCAGATGCTGGTCAACGTCACACCGATTGGCATGACCGGCGGCGCGGAGGCGGATGCATTGGCGTTTGAAGCGGATGCGGTTGATAACGCGCAGACCGTGTTCGATGTAGTGGCGATCCCCGCCGAAACACCGTTGATTGTGCGTGGGCGGGCTCAAGGCAAGCGGGTCATTACCGGGCTGGAAGTGATTGCAATCCAGGCGTTGGAGCAGTTTGTGCTTTATACCGGGGTGCGGCCAACCCAGGATCAATTCGAAAAAGCCGTGGCCTTCGCCCGGAGCTGAAGATTGCTGGTAATCAGAAGCTGAAGACTGCTGGTAATCAAATGTGGGAGGGGGCTTGCCCCCGATAGCGGTGGTTCGGTCAATACATTCATTGCCTGATACACCGCCATCGGGG
>NZ_JADDUM010000189.1 GCF_015163715.1 Pseudomonas cyclaminis | reverse complement strand
GTCTCGTTTCCCGCTCCATATTCAAGAAAAAAGCCACTCAGTAGAGTGGCTTTTTTTTGCCTGCGATTTGAGCAACACACTAAAGTGAGCCGCCAACGCCCGCCTGGTGGCGGGCGCGAACGCGGGTCAGAGCGAGGGCAGTTGGCCGATGCGGCCCATCATTTCGGTGACGATCTGCAAGTCCAGCAAGAACTGGTCGACCGTCTTGAACTCATTGTCGGTATGCCCGGTGTACTTCACTTCCGGGCGCGCGAGGCCGAACTGTACACCGTTCGGCAGCTCGTGGACCGAGGTGGCGCCGGCCGAAGTACCGAATTTATGTTCCATGCCCAGGTTCTCGCTGGCGACCGCGAGCAAGGCCTTCACCCATTCACCTTCCGGGTTGCGGAACATCGGCTCGGCCACCGAGTAGGTGAAGTCCACGTTGACCTTGCTCTTCTTATCCCAGGCGCTCAGCTTCTCGGCGATCTCAGCCTTGAGTTTCTCCGGGGATTTGCCCTTCGGCACCCGCAGGTTGACGGCCAGCTTGAAGGCGTTGTCGTCCAGCCCGACAAAGGTCAGCGACGTGGTCAGCGGCCCCATGAAATCATCAGAGAAGCCCACGCCCAATTTGCCACCCAGGTAATCCAGGCCCCAGTTGTCGGACGCATACCGTGCTGCGTCGGTGATGTGGTTGTGCTTGAGGGCAATCTTGCCGTCGACGCTGTGGATCAGCTCGAGCATGCGCGCCACAGGGTTGACACCGGACTCCGGCTCGGAGGAGTGCGCCGACACGGCGGTGACGGTCAGTTTGACGTCCTTGCCGACGACCTTGGCGCTCACGTCAAAATCACCACCGTTGCGCTTGGCGTATGCCGTGCCGGCGTCCTGGAGATTGGCTGCCAATTCGGCAGGTTTTTCGCTGACGAACGTGGCCACTGACACCGATGGAATCTGGTTGGTGGCCATGCCGCCGGTCATTGCGATGATTTCTGCGCCTTTGCCTTCCCCTTTACGGCGCGGGAAAGTCGCCATGACGGTGCCATAACCTTTTTCGGCAATCACCACCGGATAGCCACCGTCCAACGCCAGGTTGTATTGCGGCGTCGGGTTGCGTTCGAAGTAGTAAGGGATGGCGTCGCCGGAGGTTTCTTCAGTGGTGTCTACCAGCAGCTTGAAATTACGCGCCAGCGGCAGCTTTTCTTCCTTGATCACCTTCATGGCATACATCGCCACCACGATGCCGTTTTTATCATCCTCGGTGCCGCGGCCATACATGCGGTCGCCGATCAGCGTGACCTTGAAGGGATCGAGTTGGGTGCCGTCCTTCAATACCCAGTTTTCCGGTGTCACCGGCACCACGTCGGCGTGAGCGTGGATACCCACTACCTCGTCGCCGCTGCCTGCCAGGGAGATTTCATACACGCGGTTGTCGACGTTACGGAAGTCCAGGTCAAAGGTTTTGGCCAGGGCCTGGATCTTGTCGGCAATCCGGATGAACTCCGGGTTCTTGTATTGCGGCACGCCGTCCACGTTGAAGGTCGGGATCTCCACCAGTTCGCGCAGGGTATCGAGGGCGGCTTTGCCGTACTTCACTCGGGTGTAAATACCCAGCAAGCGATGGATGTCGTTCTGCTGGTCGGCGGTCGGGGTCTGGTTGTCGAGGAAGGCGCTGATGGCCGGGCCCACGTCAGCGGTTTTACCCAGGTCGCCCTTGGCCAGGGTGCTGAGGAAACCACGAAAATCGGTGACTGGCGTTTCGTTGAAACCCTTCAGAATCGCCGAGCTTTGCTCCGGCGTAATGTTGGCAAAAACGGCGCTGCTCATCACCGAAAGGCTCGCCGCGAACAAGGTCGCAGCCGCCAATTGCTTGAGGGGAAAGTGCATGGTTAAAGGCATTCCTTTGCAAAGGGAAAGTAGGGGGTTTCTGATCAATGTGTCAGAAACATTTCCACACACTAACACTGCAAAGGTGTGCCAGGGAGACCAGGAAGAGGCTTATCTAAAAACTCGATAGCACCCTCGAATGCGCATGCTGCAACGCTGTAACCTGCGGTTTAGACGCTTCGTGGGGCGCAGTGCTCGAAGAGTCGTCGCGGTTTAGTCCAGGCTGTACCGCACCGACAGCGCGCCCTTTTTTTCCGACAGGGCCAGGATAGTTACCTCCCCCAGCTCGCCAAGGGTTTGCACATGGGTACCGCCGCAAGCGTAGGTGGGCAGCTCACCGAAACCCACCTCGCGGGTGCCGTCATCCAGGGCCATATGGCGCGGGTAGTCTGCGGCGATCCATTGGTTGATCTGCTGCTGAAGGGTCTGGGCGTCGATGGCTTGCGCGCTTTCGCCACGGATAAACGTGATCTTGCCTTCGCCTGGCCAGTGGTGGGCCTTGATCGGCATCCAGCCCAGGGTTTCGCCGGCGTTGCCGATCAAATGCCCGGCGGAATGCAGGCGTGTGTGCAGGGTGCGGCGTGCCGCATCGACCCGTGCGGTGATGGGACCCACAGCTACAGGTTGGTTGACATAGTGCACCACGCGGTCAGCTTCCTGAGTGACGCGCAGGACCTGAGCATCGCCGAGCCAGCCCGTGTCGAACGGCTGGCCACCGCCCTGGGGATGGAAAATCGTCGACTGCAAAATGACCGCAAACTGGTCCTCGCAGGGCGTGCAGCTCAGTACTTCAAGCTCGGCACTGAGGTGATCGTGGGTGAAAAACAGGCGCTCGGTCATTTTCTACATCCGCATCAGGGTTCTGCGGGCAGTATAAATAGTGCTTGAATAGGTGATAATCCGTTCAAATATCAATGGACCTGTGCGTCATGAGCATCAATCTTCCGTTGCCGCTGCTGGGTGAAATGGCGATTTTCGTCAAGGTGGTGGAGACCGGCAGCTTCTCCGGCGCGGCACGGCAACTGAGTGTTTCGCCCTCGGCGGTGAGTCGCAGTATTTCGCGCCTGGAAAAGGCCCTGGCTACCCGGTTGCTGCAGCGCACCACGCGCAAACTGCGCTTGAGCGAAGGCGGAGAAGAGGTGTTCAAGCGCTGCCAGGAGATGGTCAACGCGGCGCGTTCGGTGATGGAAATCAGTGGTCAATTCACCCATGAAGCCGAGGGGTTGGTGCGGGTCAGTGTGCCTAAGGCGGTGGGGCGGTTTGTGGTGCATCCACATATGCCGGAGTTTCTGCGGCGGTACCCCAAGGTGGATGTGCAACTGATCCTCGAAGACCGGCAGGTAGACATGATCGATGACAATGTTGACCTGAGCATTCGCATCACCGACAGCCCGCCGCCGGGGCTGGTGGGGCGGCAGCTATTGCCGATCGAGCATTTGCTGTGTGCGACGCCGCAGTATCTGGCCGAACACGGTATGCCGGAGCATCCCCACGATTTGCTGGAACACAGCTGCCTCTACCTTGGCGAAACCCCGGGCGACTCGCGTTGGAAATTCCGACAGGACGGTAAGGCTGTGACTGTCGGCGTGCACGGGCGTTATGCAGCGAATCACACCGGCGTGCGGCTGGATGCGGTGTTGCAACATGTGGGGATTGGCAGCCTGCCGTTTTTTACGGCGCGCCATGCGTTGGAGGAGGGGCGTTTGGTGCAGGTGTTGCCAGGGTGGGATTTTATTGCGTCCTACCATGGCGAGGCGTGGTTGCTGCATTCGCCCACGCGCTACCTGCCGCCGAAGCTGCGGGTGTTTATTGATTATCTGGTGGAGTGTATGGCGAAGGAGCCGACATTGCGTCGGCCCTCTGGTGTGGCTGGCTGATCAGTGCTTGCTCTGATCCTGGGGCATGGCCAGCAGTTGCTTTTCCTGGTTCCAGTCGAACGGTTCGTCGTTCTGTTCGGCCTCGTAACGACGTTCTTCCAGGGCCTGGTACAGGTCCAGCTCTTCGTCGGGCATAAAGTGCAGGCAATCGCCGCCGAAGAACCACAGCAGATCGCGTGGCACCAGGTGGGCAATTTGCGGGTAGCGCAGAATGACTTGGCTCATCAGGTCCTGGCCCAGGTACTGGCTTTCGATCGGGTCGATCGGCAGCAGGGCGCGCAGTTCGTCGAAGCGCTCCAGGAACAGGGTGTGGCTTTCCTCGGGCACCTGTTCGGCTTCGCCGACGGCAACCAGGATGCTGCGCAGGTGGTCGAGCAAGGCGAGATGATCGGCAACGACGTTGGACACGAGATAAGTCCTCTAAAGCAAAAACGGGCGCGAGAGTATATAGCTCTCGCGCCCGTTTTTATATGACCGCAGGGATCAGCGGACGGTGCCCTCCGCCTGGGCCAGTTCTTCCTTGCTGAAATCATCCACGTCGATCACCTTGCGCCGCGCTGCTTCAGCGTCACGCAACGTCTGCGCCTCGCCCGGTTGCAGCACCCCGGCATGCAGCGCGGCGTCGATGGCATGCTCGCCGGCCGTCGGTTTGACCTGGCCGCTTTTGAGCGCGGTGTGGAGTTTTTTCTGCAGCGGATGGCTGGCACCCAGCAGGTCGTAGGCGTGTTGCAGGGCACCTACCGGATCGTCCGCCGATTGTGGGCGGTAGCAGCCGGCCAGCAACTCTTCCAGTGTCGGGTCGCCTTTGGCGCGGCCGATGACGGCGGCCACCTCGGCATCCAGGGCATCGGACGGTCCGGTATGGCGACGGCCGAACGGGAACACAATCACCCGCAGCAGGCACCCGAGCACCTTGTTCGGGAAGTTGCCCAGCAACTCATCCAGCGCACGTTCCGACTCGCCGAGGCTTTCTTCCATGGCCCAGGCGAACAGCGGTTCCAGGTGGTCCGGCGAATCCAGGTCGTGATAACGCTTGAGTGCCGCCGAAGCCAGGTACATATGGCTCAGTACGTCCCCCAGGCGTGCCGACAGGCGTTCGCGGCGTTTCAGTTCGCCGCCCAGCAGCATCATGCTCAAGTCCGCAAGCAGGGCGAAGGCCGCAGCCTGGCGATTGAGTGCACGGAAATAACCCTGGCTCAGGCGGTTACCCGGCGCTTTCTCAAAGCGGCCAAAGCCCAAGTTCAGTACCAGGGTGCTGGCGGCGTTGCTCACGGCAAAACCGATGTGTTGCATTAGCAGGCCGTCGAATTCCTTCAGGGCCTGGTCATGGTCTTCGCGACCGGCCAGGGCCATTTCCTTGAGCACGAACGGATGGCAGCGGATGGCGCCCTGGCCAAAGATCATCAGGTTGCGCGAGAGTATATTCGCGCCCTCGACAGTGATGAAGATCGGCGCGCCTTGCCAGCTTCGACCCAGGTAGTTGTTGGGGCCCATGATGATGCCCTTGCCGCCGTGCACGTCCATGGCGTGGCTGATGCATTCGCGGCCGCGCTCGGTGAGGTGGTACTTAAGGATCGCCGACAGCACTGAAGGTTTTTCCCCGAGGTCGACGGCATTGGCGGTGAGCATGCGCGCACTGTCCATCAGCCAGGCGTTGCCGCCGATGCGGGCCAGGGCTTCCTGGATACCTTCGAAGGCGGAGAGTGGCACGTTGAACTGTTCGCGCACCTGGGCGTACTGGCCGGTCACCAGGCTGGTGAACTTGGCCGCGCCGGTGCCCACGGCAGGCAAGGAAATCGAGCGGCCCACCGACAGGCAATTCATCAGCATCATCCAGCCCTTGCCGAGCATTTCCTGGCCGCCGATGAGGAATTCCAGGGGGATGAACACGTCCTTGCCGGAGTTGGGGCCGTTCATGAAGGCGGCGCCGAGCGGCAGGTGACGACGGCCGATTTCCACACCGGGAGTGTCGGTGGGGATCAGCGCCAGACTGATACCCAGGTCTTCCTCTTCGCCCAACAGATGGTCCGGGTCATGGGCTTTGAAGGCCAGCCCGAGCAGGGTCGCGACCGGTCCCAGGGTGATGTAGCGTTTTTCCCAGTTCAGGCGCAGGCCGAGGGTTTCCTTGCCTTCCCATTCACCTTTGCAGATCACGCCGGTGTCAGGCATGGCGCCCGCATCGGAGCCGGCCAGTGGGCCAGTGAGGGCGAAGCACGGGATGTCATCGCCGCGGGCCAGGCGTGGCAGGTAGTGGTTGCGTTGTTCTTCGGTGCCGTAGTGCAGCAGCAGTTCTGCCGGGCCGAGGGAGTTGGGCACCATCACGGTGGAGGCGAGGTCGCCGCTGCGGGTGGCGAGTTTCATCGCCACCTGGGAGTGGGCGAAGGCGGAGAAGCCCTTGCCGCCGTACTCCTTAGGAATGATGAGTGCGAAGAAACCGTGGGTCTTGATGTGCTCCCAGGCAGCCGGCGGCAGGTCCATGGCCTGGCCGATTTCCCAGTCGCTGACCATGGCGCAGAGTTCTTCGGTAGGGCCGTCGATGAAGGCCTGTTCCTCTTCGGTCAGTTGCACCTTGGGGTAGGCCAGCAACTTGTCCCAATCGGGGCGGCCGCTGAACAGTTCGCCGTCCCACCACACGGTGCCGGCGTCGATGGCGTCGCGCTCGGTTTCGGACATGGGCGGAAGTACTTTCTGGAACCAACTGAACAGTGGCTTGGTGAAATATTGGCGGCGCAGGTCCGGCAGCAGCAACGGTGCGGCCACGACAGCGATCAACACCCAGAAGATCAGCAGCAGCCAACCCGGTGCATGGCTCCAGGCGCCCATCGCCAGCAGGTAGACGGCGACCACACCCAAGGCGGGCAGGGGCGCGGTGCGGCGATGTGCCAGGTAGGCAACGCCGACCACCAGAACCAGTATCCACAACAACAGCATATTCAATCCTCCGTGAAACCAGGGGCGAAACCACCAAGGAGCTTAGTCGGCATCCGAGCAAGCGCGGTGATCAGGGTGTTACGAGATTTGGCGGATTCGTCGTTATCCCCACGGCCGACCTGTCGTTAGACTCCAGGCTTCCCTCGGAGACAGCGCTCATGGAAACGTACCTGAGTCCCAGCCGCTTCATCGATAGTGACCACCCTGCGGTGGTGGAGTTCGCCGAAAAACATCGCGGAACCCGTGCGGATTTAACTGACCAGGCAGTCAGTCTCTATTACGCCGTGCGTGAGGCCGTGCGCTACAACCCCTACACCTTCAGCCGCGATCCAGACACCTTGAATGCCAGCTTCGCCTTGGCCACCCGTGAGAGCTACTGCGTGCCCAAGGCCACCTTGCTTGCTGCCTGCGTCCGTCACTGCGGGATCCCGGCGCGCATTGGCCTGGCGGATGTGCGCAATCACCTGTCGACCCCGCGCCTGCTTGCGTTGCTCAAAAGTGATGTGTTCGCCATGCATGGCTACACCGAGTTGCACTTGAACGGCCGCTGGGTCAAAGCCACGCCGGCATTCAATCAGCAATTGTGCGAAGTATTCGATGTTCCGCCGTTGGACTTCGATGGGCGCAACGACAGTGTGTTTCACGCGTTCAATCGCCAGGGCCAGCGCTCGATGGAGTACGTGGTGGACCACGGGCAATTTGCTGATGTGCCCGAGGAATTATTCTTCGCCCATATTCAGAAATGTTACCCGCACCTGTTTGTCGACGACATGCCAAACCTGTTGGGCGACCTGCAGAGCGATTTAAGCCGCGGGTGAACCGGCGTATGCTGCTGCGTCCATCAAGCCATGTTCATCAACAATAAGGCGCGGTCATGCTGAAGATCTGGGGTCGTAAAAATTCATCAAACGTCAGGAAAGCACTGTGGTGCGCCGAGGAACTCGGCCTGGACTATGAGGCAATTGATGCGGGCGGCGCCTTTGGTGTGGTCGACACCCCGCAATACCGGGCGTTGAACCCCAATGGCCGGGTGCCGATGATTCAGGACGGTGACTTTGTGTTGTGGGAATCCAACACCATCGTGCGTTATCTATGTGCCAAGCACGCGTCGGAATTTTATCCGAGCGATCTGCAAGCCCGAGCCAGCGCGGAGAAGTGGATGGACTGGACCACCTCGACCCTGGCCGAGCCATTCAAGGCGGTGTTCTGGGGTGTTGTGCGCACTCCGGCGGAAAAACAGAACTGGGACAGCATCAATGCCGGCGCCAAGCGTGTATCGATGCGCTTAAAACAGTCGATCAGGCCCTCGCCGAGCAGCCTTACCTGTCCGGCAATGCCTTTGGCATGGGCGATATCCCCTTGGGTTGCTTTGCCTACGCCTGGTTCGAAATGCCCATCGAGCGCCCGACAATGCCCCATTTGGAAGCCTGGTATCAGCGCCTGCAACAACGTCCGGCTTATCGCAAAGCGGTCATGACCGCGTTGACTTAATACTGACTATTAATACAGGTGACTGTACTTGTGCGGCGCGGGCAAGCACCATGCTTGTCATGCGCCGCCGTTGAACTACGTGGGCTGCGCGCTCATCTACTCCTTTCATTCCCTTCTTTGGTGCGTATTCCGATATGAGTTCCGCTCTGTCCATCCGGCAGCTAACCAAAACCTACGGCAACGGTTTCCAGGCCCTGAGTGGTATCGATCTGGATGTTGCCGAAGGTGACTTCTTCGCCTTGCTCGGCCCCAATGGTGCCGGCAAATCCACCACCATCGGCATCCTCTCCACCCTGGTCAACAAGACCAGCGGCACGGTGAATATCTTCGGCCATGACCTGGATAAATCCCCGGCAGCGCTCAAGCGTTCCATCGGCGTGGTGCCCCAGGAATTCAACTTCAACCAGTTCGAAAAGACCTTCGATATCGTCGTGACCCAGGCCGGTTACTACGGCATCCCGTCGAAAGTCGCCAAGGAACGCGCCGAGCAGTACCTGACCCAGCTCGGTCTGTGGGACAAGCGCGATGTGCCGTCCCGTTCGTTGTCCGGCGGTATGAAACGTCGCCTGATGATCGCCCGCGCGCTGGTGCATGAGCCACGCCTGCTGATCCTCGATGAGCCTACCGCTGGCGTGGATATCGAGTTGCGTCGTTCGATGTGGACCTTTCTCACCGAGCTGAACGAGAAGGGCATCACCATCATCCTCACCACCCATTACCTGGAAGAGGCTGAGCAACTGTGCCGCAACATCGGCATCATCGACCACGGCACCATCGTCGAGAACACCAGCATGCGTAACCTGCTGGGTCAGTTGCATGTGGAAACTTTCCTGCTCGACCTGAAGAACAATCTGTCGGCGCCGCCGCAACTGCTGGGCTACCCAAGCCGTCTGTTGGACAGCCACACCCTGGAAGTCCAGGTCGACAAGGCCATGGGCATCACTGCGCTGTTCACGCAGTTGGCGACCCAGAACATCGAAGTGCTGAGCTTGCGTAATAAAACCAATCGCCTTGAGGAGTTGTTCGTGTCCCTGGTGGAGAAAAATCTGACGAAGGTGGCGGTATGAGTTCCGAACTGCAACCCAACCTCGTCGCGCTGCAAACCATCGTTTACCGTGAAGTGAAGCGCTTTACCCGGATCTGGCCGCAGACCCTGCTACCGCCAGCGATCACCATGGTCCTGTACTTCGTGATCTTCGGAAACCTGATCGGCCGGCAAATCGGTGACATGGGTGGTTTCACCTACATGGAGTACATCGTGCCGGGCCTGATCATGATGTCGGTGATCACCAACTCCTACGGCAACGTCGTCTCAAGTTTCTTCGGCAGCAAGTTCCAGCGCTCCATTGAAGAACTGATGGTCTCGCCGGTGTCGCCGCATACCATCCTGCTCGGCTACACCGCAGGCGGTGTGTTGCGTGGCTTGATGGTCGGGGTGATCGTGACGCTGCTCTCGCTGTTCTTCACCCACCTGCAGGTGCATCACCTCGGGGTCACTATTTTGGTGGTGGTGCTGACGGCGACGATCTTCTCGCTGCTGGGGTTCATCAACGCAGTATTCGCACGCAACTTCGATGATATTTCGATCATCCCGACCTTCGTGCTGACGCCGCTGACCTACCTGGGCGGCGTGTTCTACTCCATCAGCTTGCTGCCGCCGTTCTGGCAGACCGTGTCGCTGGCCAACCCGGTGCTGCACATGGTCAACGCCTTCCGTTACGGCATCCTGGGTGTGTCGGATATCAAGATCAGTGTGGCGATCACCTTCATGATCGTGGCGACCATCGTCTTGTACATCGGCTGCGCGAAATTGCTGGTGAGTGGGCGCGGGATGCGTACATAACTCACTGAATACCTGTGGGAAATGTGGGAGGCCCCACTACCTCTTCGACGTAGCGCTGTCGCGCAGCAAACTGGGCGCGCCTACGAAATCTGCGGCTCAGTAAGTAGGCTTCACCCGGTTTGAGTGTGGGAGGGG
>NZ_JADDUM010000188.1 GCF_015163715.1 Pseudomonas cyclaminis | reverse complement strand
GCCGGGCCTGGGCAGCAGTTTTTCCCTGAGCGTGCCGCTGGAGCAACTGTGCAGCAACGCGTTGTCAGACGGCCCGCCGACGTTGGCGGCAGACGCTGTGTATGTAGTCTCGCCCATCCGTGAACTGGCCCACAGTCTCAGCGGCTGGCTGCGCCGCTGGGGCGCCCGCCCGCAGATCGGTGCGCCCGCCGGCAGGGAGCCGGGTGTGCTGCTCGAACTGCATCAGGGCGCCGTCGAACCCTGGCTGGGCGCGCCGTGGTACGGGCCACGGGTACTCGCCAGCGGCGACGGCCCCCACGAACCGCAACTTACCGAGCAGGGCTGGAAGGTCAACCTGAACGACCTGCGCGCCATCCAACAGGCCGTTCGCCAAGCCCAGGGCGGGCAGCCGGCCCTGCCCCAGGCAGCCGCCGAACAGCGCGAACTACGCCCCTTGCACCTGCATATCCTGGTGGCCGAAGACAACGTGATCAACCAACTGATCCTGCGCGACCAGCTCGAAGAACTGGGCTGCACCGTGGTGCTCTCCAGCGACGGTGAAGAAGCCCTGGCGCAGTGGCAGGACGGCGCGTTCGATGTCGTGCTGACTGACGTCAACATGCCAAGGCTCAATGGCTACGAACTGGCCGAAGCCTTGCGAAACCGGGGCTGCACCGACCCGATCATCGGTGCCACCGCCAACGCCCTGCGCGGTGAGGACGCCCTGTGCCTGGCCGCCGGCATGAACCACTGTCTGGTCAAACCTTTTACGCTGCGAGCCTTGTCCACTGCCCTGGCTCCCTACCAACGAGTCGCTCATGAAGCCCTGTAGCATTTTGATTGTCGAAGACCACCCCTTCCAGCACCTGTACTTGCAAAACCTGTTCAACGCGTTGGGTGACTTCGACCTGGAGTACGCCAGGGACGGCGAAACCGCGCTGGCCTGCCTGAAACGGCGCGACTTCGACCTGGTGCTCACTGACCTGCTGATGCCCGGCATGGACGGCGTGCAATTTATCCAGGGCCTCGCCGCGCAACCTTCGCGCCCCGCGCTGGCAATCATGAGCGCAGCGTCGCGGCGCATGCTGATGGGCGCCAGCCTGGTGGCGAGCAACCTGCAAGTGACGGTTATCGGGCTGATCTCCAAACCGGTGAACGCTGCCGCCCTGCGCTGCCTGATCGAGCAATTGCACGCATTACGCCAGAGCGAACCGGCGCAAACCCAGCCTGGTTTCAACCGCAGAAGCCTGCTGCACGCCCTCGACCATGGCGAACTGCACGCCTGGTTCCAGCCCAAGAAAGCCTTGGAGAATGGCCGCATTGTCGCCGCAGAAGCCCTGGTGCGCTGGATTCATCCCGAGCACGGCACGCTGTTGCCCGGCGCGTTCCTGCCGGCGCTGATCGCTTGCGACCTCGAAGAATGCCTGCTGTGGCGCATGCTGGAACAATCCATCCTCGCCCAGGCCGCCTGGCGCCAACAGGGCTATGACATTCCGGTGTCGATCAACCTGCCCACTCACCTGCTCAACAGCCACGACCTGCCCGACCGGATCCTCGATTTTGTGCTGGCCCACCAAGGCTTGCCCGCGCGAATCTGCTTCGAGTTGATGGAGTGCTCGGTGCCCGATGACATCAGCAATTTCTACGCCGGTGCCTGCCGCCTGCGGATCAAGGGGTTTGGCCTGTCCCAGGATGATTTCGGCAAGGGCTACAGCTCGTACATGAACCTGGTGTCGGCACCGTTCACCGAAGTGAAGATCGACCGTGCGCTGGTGCAAGGCTGCAACGCCAACGAAGAATTGGCCCAGGCGCTGACCAGTATTGTCAGCCTCGGACGCCAATTGGGCCTGGTGGTCGTGGCTGAAGGTGTGGAAACTGCGCAAGAACTTGCGCTGTTGCGTAAGATCGACTGCACTCAGGTCCAGGGTTTCCTGATCTCCCACGCCGTGTCTTCGGATCAGTTCCAGCAATTGCTGACCCATGATGGGCCGGCGAACGTTTATTGACCCGCACAAGGATGTGGCCGAACGTCATTCGCTACAGGGGTCATTGTGTCCAAAGGCTGCTCCACCATCGTCCAGGCACCGTAATGCAACATCCCAACGCCTTCCTGGAGAAACTGGCCAGCAGCTCACTGCGCCTGAACAAGGGCTTGCTGGTGCTCGGCGCCCTGGCGCTGTTGCTGCTGGGCATCAGCTACCTGGGGATACAGCGCATGCTCGACGAACAGCGCGACACCCTGCAATTTCACTTCGCCCGGCTGATGGAGAATATCCACGAGCAGGAAATGTTCCTGCGTGACATCTCGCGGGAAAGTCTCAAAGGCACGCTGAACCCGGCGGCCCTGCTACCGCCCGTGGTGCAAAAGGCGCTGCCGCAAGAAGGCCCGAATGTCTATGAGGGCCGTGGCCTGCCGTTTTCCCTGCAGTACAGCGTGAAGATCAACCCGGACAAGATCGCCACCGGCCAATACCCCAAGGTCTTCGCGCTGGGCACTTACCTCGCTGCCTACTACAGCGCGTTCTGGGCGGCGTCGCACTATCAGTCGCCCCAAGTGATCCTGCTCAATGGCCCCGACACGTTCGACGTGACCGTGCCCGCTACCGGGCGCTTGCGCGGCGCGGGCCAGATCCCGGTGGGGGCATTTGCCGAGGTGATGACTGAGGTCGACGAGCACCTGCGCGTACAGAACACCTCGCAGCCGGATCATCAGGTGCATTGGGCGGCGTACCCTGCGGATCAGGCCGCTCCGACCTTGCTGGCCTACGTTGATATCAACCTGGCCGGGACGGCGTTGAGTATCGAGGGGGCGAATACCTGGGTGGTGGTGGGCTCGCTGCTGAACCTGTCCCAGGTCAATAACATTGAGCGCTTGATGCAGTGGTCGATCTACGACGACTTCACCTTGGTAACCCCGGCAGGCGCGGTGTTGACCGGAGCCTTGAAGCCCGGCCAGGCGCTGGATGAAGGGGTGAATTTCAACCGCGACGGCCTGGTGTTCAAACTGACCAGCACCGGTGGGCAGCACTGGACGGCGATCTACGTCATCAGCCTGCGCAGCTTCCTGAACTACGCGCTGTGGCCCTTGCTGTGCCTGATCGCGCTGGTCCTCGCGGTGCTTGGGTGCGGCCGTGCGATCAACCGCTGGTACAGCGCCCGGGTCATCCTGCCCGCCCAACGTGCCCATGCCAGCATTGCCGAAAGCGAGGCGTTCAGTCGTGCGGTGATCGACACCGCGCCGACCGGCCTGTGCGTGATTCGCCGCCGCGACCACCACGTGCTCCTGCAAAACCAGCGGGCTCAGGCCTGGCACGACACGACCCCGTTGACGGGTCTGCTCAAGTCCTCTTCCGAGCCGGGGCACGCCGACCTGGAACTCGACGGGCGCCACCTGCACGTCGCCTTTGTGCCCACCCGCTATCAAGGCCAGGATGCCTGGCTCTGCGCGCTGCATGACGTGACCCGGCATATCGAGGACGCCGCCGCCCTGGAAGAAGCGCGCCGGGCCGCCGACTCGGCAAACCAGGCCAAGAGCCGTTTTCTCGCCACCATGAGCCATGAAATCCGTACGCCGTTGTATGGCGTGCTGGGCACCCTGGAACTGCTCGGCCTGACCGCCCTCGCCCCGCGTCAGCAGGATTACCTGCAGACCATCCAACGCTCCTCCGCCACCCTGTTCCAATTGATCAGCGATGTGCTGGACGTGTCGAAAATCGAGGCCGGGCAAATGACCCTCGAACAGCAGGACTTCTGCCCCCTGACCCTGACCGAAGACGTCGTGCGCACCTACAGCGCCTTTGCCCGCTCCAAGGGGTTGCAGCTGTATGCCTGCATCGATGCCACGCTGCCCGAGCGGTTGCGCGGCGACCCGCAGCGCATTCGCCAGATTCTCAACAACCTGCTGAGCAACGCGATCAAGTTCACCGACAATGGCCGCGTAGTGCTGCGGGTACGGGTGCTGGAAGACGCACGGGTGCAGTGGCAAATCAGCGACTCGGGCGTGGGGATTTCCCAGGCGCAGCAACAGCAGTTGTTCGACCCGTTCTACCAGGCCAATGACGCCACCAGCCAGGGCGGTGCGGGGCTGGGCCTGGCGATCTGCAAATGGCTGTGCGAGTTGATGCACGGTCAACTCAAGGTGGTCAGCGAGCCTGGGCTCGGCAGCAGTTTCACGCTGGAGCTGGCGCTGGAGTCGGTGCCCGGCAGCCTGGCCGATTGCCCCACCTTTACACACGAGGTGCCTACGGTTTATGTCCGTGCACAGGTCGCCGAGCAGGCGCAGCATCTGATCGATTGGCTCAACCGCCTCGGCCTCGACAGCCGCCCGTTCACGACCGAGACGCCCGCACAGGCGTTGCGGGTGGATCTGTCCTTGCGGACCACTGAGGCACAGGGGCCGGCCCCGCACATCATTGCCACACCGGGCGGGCCCAACCCGCCGCAATTGCAAGGTGCCGACTGGGCCGTTGACGCCGACGATGTTCGCGCCATTGCCTGGGCGGTTTACCTGGCGCACCACGGCCAGAGCGCAGGCCACCTTCCCTCACCTGGGGAAAAATCCCGCGAGCTGAACCTGAAGGTGCTGGTGGCGGAAGACAACGTGATCAACGCGGCGATCATCAAGGAGCAACTGGAAGCCTTGGGTTGCTCGGTCATCCTCGCCGCCAATGGCGAACAAGCCCTGATGCAGTGGGCACCGGGGCGCTTTGACCTGGTGCTGACCGACGTGAACATGCCGGTGATGAACGGCTACCAACTGGCCGAAGCCCTGCGCCAGCAGGATAAAACGCTGCCGATCATCGGGGTCACCGCCAACGCCCTGCGCGAGGAAGGCGAACGCTGCGCGGAGGTCGGCATGAATGCGTGGATGGTCAAGCCACTGAACCTGGCCATGTTGCGCGCCGAGCTTGAGCAGCATTGCGAAATCGCCCTGCCCGCCACCGCCGCCCCCTCCTTGCAGCTGTCGCCGAAAATGCGCGAGCTGTTTGTCACGACCCTGCGCCAGGATGTCCTCGTCACCTTGGCAGCGCTGGCCAACGCCGACGCCAATCGGGTCGCGCAACACTTGCACAGCATGGCCGGCGCCTTGGGCGCGGTGCAGGCCGGCGAGATGGCGACCGCGTTAGTCGCGTTGGAATGTCGCCTGACCGGCATGGCCGTCACGCCCGCACTGGCAGCAGAGGTGCGAGAGCAGTTGGCACGCTTGAATGCACTCATCGAAGCCCTTGAATAATTTCACACTGGAAAATCACACTCATGGAAACCCTCAACGTAGTCATTGCCGATGATCACCCCATCGTACTGGTGGGGGTGCGAGAGCTGATCGAGCGCGACGAACGCTTTCGCGTGGTCGGCGAGGCCGTGTGCCCCAGCGAACTGGTCAGCCTGCTGGAGTCGCGGCCGGTGGACCTGGTGATCACCGATTTCAATATGCCCGGCGACTCCCCCTACGGTGATGGCCTCAAGCTGGTGGAGTACCTGACACGGCGCTTTCCCAACGTGCGTGTGCTGGTGCTCACCATGATCTCCAATCCCTTGATCCTCACGCGCCTGCAAGAGCTTGGCGTGCTGGCGGTGATTCAGAAAAACCAGCTGCATGACGAGATCCAGGCCGCGCTCAAGGCCATCGCGCGCGGCAATCCGATTCGCAACAGTGTCACGCCGCCGACGTCGGTGATGGAGTCCGGCATTGATCTGGACGAACGCTTTACGCGACTGTCGCCCAAGGAACATGAAATTTTGCGTTTATTTGTCTCTGGGCAAAGTGTCAACGAGATTGCACGCGGGTTAAATAGAAGTGCCAAAACTATCAGCACTCAAAAAGTAGCGGCCATGCGCAAACTTGAAGTCAGTAGCGACCAAGACTTATTGGCTTATTGCATCGAACGCAACTTGTTCAACTAGCCCGTTCTTCTAAGGATCGTCTGATTTATCCCCCAGGCGCGCCGCTATATCGTGTTGCTTCACAACCAACAACGGTATTACTCACATGAAAACGTTTTCCCAGACACTGCTCGCGCTGTCCATTGTTGTCGCCGCCGGTCACGCCGTGGCCGCCCCTACCCTGGCGGGTGGCGGCACCCTCAGCTTCACCGGCACTGTCAACGTCGATGCCTGCTCCGCCAGCGCCGGTGGGGTGAATAAGAACATCTCCGTGGACATGGGCAACATCTCGGTCAAGGACATGGGCACCGTGGCCGCGCCGAAAAGCAACGGCACCCTGAGTGCACAAGACTTCGACATGAAGATCAACTGCAACACCGGCGCCAAAGTGGCGATGATCTTTGACCCTACCAAAAATGGCGGCTCGGGCATCGCCCCCGGTGGCAAGGTCCTCAAGCTGATCGACGGCCTGGGCGCCGCCAAGAACGTCGGCATCGCCCTGCTTGACGCCAATGGCACGCTGATCGATCTGAGCTCGCCGACCACCGCAATCATCCAAAGCCCTCTGCAAGGCGGCAACACCTCGCTGAAATTCTCGGCCGTGTATGTCACCACCGCCACTGACCTCACCACCGTGGTTGCCGGCCGCGCCGACGCCACCCTGCCGTTCACCCTGCAATACGAATAACCCGAGCGAACGCTCAGGCACTGTGCGGAGCCGACCGGCCCCGCACTCTCATTCAAATGCACGGTAGCCCTTATGTTTTATCGTCATGCTTTATCCCTGTGCACAGGCCTGCTGGGACTGTTGCTGGTCACCCCGGCCACGGCCGGCATTTCACTGAGCGGTACACGCCTGGTCTTCGACGGCTCGCACAAGGAGGCCGGGATCACCGTGCGTAACAGTGGTGACGACGTGCTGATCCAGTCCTGGATCGACACCGATGCCGACGACGCCACCGCCGCGCCCTTTGCTGTCACGCCGCCACTGGTGCGGGTCAGTGGCGAAGAACAGCAACTGCTGCGGGTGATCTACGAAGGCGCTGGCATGCCGACCGATCGCGAATCGGTGGTGTGGCTCAATGTGCAGGAAATCCCCCAGGCGTCGAAGACCCCGAATACCTTGCAACTGGCCGTGCGCCAGCGCATCAAGGTGTTCTTCCGTCCTGCGGGCCTGAAAAACAACGCGTATCTGGCCCCCGCCGAGTTGTCGTGGCGACTGGTCGAGCGCGGCGCAAAAAGCGTGCTGGTGGTGAGTAACCCCGGCCTCTATCACGTATCGATGGCTGACATCACCGTGCAATCCGGCGCAGTCAGTGAACAGCCGTTTGATTCGACGATGATCGCGCCGGGTGAACAAAAAGAGTTCAGGCTAAAGAACATAACGCCGACTCCTGCGCCGCGCTTGTCATTCAGCAGCATTAATGACTATGGCGCTCGCAACCGGTATACGGCGCAACTTTCCAACTCGGCCGACACCCAAGCGAGTTTGATCAAAGAGTCTCCTTAGTTAGCCCGCTGTTCTTCAGCGGCACACTTTCACTGTATTTATCTTCGCTCCGTTAGTTCGTATCGGAGGTGATATAGGGTTCCTGCATGTTTTTATTCAAGCGCGACAGTTGGGCCCCCGTATCGGTTGCCCTGATCTTCAGTTCGGCCTGCCTGGCCGAAGGCGAAGAACAATTTAATACCTCGTTTTTGCGAAGCGCACCCTCCTCCATTGACCTGCACTCACTGCTTGCCGCCAACAGCGTGCTGCCTGGCAGCTACCGGGTTGATCTCTACGGCAACGACACCCTGGTCGGCCGCCGTGATATCGACTTTCGCCGCAACCCCGGCACCGGCAAGGTCGAGGCCTGCCTGACCCTGGAAATGGTGCAGCAATTGGGCGTCGATATCGCCAAATTGCCCCTCGACGCCGCTGACCCGAACGCCTGTATCAACCTGCCCGCGCTGATCGAGCATGCCAGCGTGCGCTACGACGTGCCGCGCCTGCGCCTGCTGGTCAGCGTGCCGCAAAGCGCCATGGAGCGTGGCCGGCGCGGCTACGTGGACCCCGCCTTGTGGGATGAAGGCGTGCCCGCCGCGTTCATCAACTACCAATTGAGCAGCAGCCGTAACAGCAGCCAAGGTGACAACACCCTGTCCAATAACCTCGGCCTGCGCAACGGCATCAACCTGGGCGCCTGGCGGTTGCGCAACGAGTCGAACTTCAACAGCAGCACCGGACGCCCGAGTACCTTCAAGAGCAACCGCAGCTACCTGCAACATGACGTGACGGCGTTGAAGGGCCAGTTCAGCGCCGGGGATATTTTCTCGGATGCCGACCTGTTCGACAGCGTGCGCTATCGCGGCCTCAAACTGGCCTCGGACGACGGCATGCGCGCCGACAGCGAGCGCGGTTACGCGCCGATCATTCGCGGCATTGCGCAGTCCAGCGCGACCGTGGAAATCCGCCAGAACGACTACATTCTCTACACCGCCAACGTGCCGCCAGGCCCGTTCGAGATCAGCGACATCTACCCCAGCGGCTCCAACGGTGACCTTGAAGTGACGATTATCGAAGCCGATGGTCGACGCCGGGTCACGGTGCAGGCGTTTTCCAGCCTGCCGATCATGGTGCGCCAGGGCCAACTCAAGTACAGCGTTTCGGCCGGTCAATACAACAGCAACAGCGACGACCAACAGTCACCGCAGTTTGTCAGCAGCACCTTGGCCTACGGGATCAGCAGCAACCTGTCCGGGATCGTGGGTGTGCAGGCCACGGACAACTTCCAGGCGTTGTCCGTGGGCGCAGGACGCAACACGCCCATTGGCGCGGTCTCGCTGGACATGACCCACTCGTCCAGCCGCACCTACGGCCAGGAGATCAAGGGCACCAGCGTGCGAGCGCTCTATGCCAAGACATTCACCGGCACCGACACCAACTTTACGCTGGCGGCCTACCGCTATTCGACCGAGGGCTATCGCACGCTCAGCGAGCACGTCGAGGAGTTGAGCAATGATGGTCAGAAGCGCATCGGCAGTTCGAAAACCCGCACCGACCTGACCGTCAACCAGAGCATCGGCCATAACCAGCAATATGGCAGCGTCTACGTGAACGCCAGTGACCAGCGTTACTGGCGGCGTGGCGGCTCGCAAAGCCTGTCGGCGGGCTACAGCAACTATTGGGGCGAGGTGAGCTACAACCTCGGGGCCACTTACTCCAAGGACGTCGGCAACTATGGGCCGACGAACAACGACACTCTGGTCAACCTGTCACTGTCGTTCCCGCTGGGCTCAAAACCGCGCGCACCGAGGGCCTTTGTCTCCGCCAGCACGCAGAAGGACAGCAACACTGCACAGGTGGGGCTCAACGGCTACGTCACGGAAAACAGCGACACCTATTATTCGGTGCAAGCCGGTAACAGCAGCACCGGCGGCAGCACGGGGTCGGCCAACCTCAGCACCCGCACATCGCAGATGGATATCAGTGCCGGCTACAGCCAAGGGCGCGGGTACAACTCACAAAACCTCAACCTGGCAGGATCTGTGGTGGGTCACGCCGGCGGGATCAACTTGGGGCAAACCGTGGGCGAGACGTTTGCACTGGCGCAGGTCGAAGGCACGAGCGGGGTGAAAATCGGTAGTTTTTCCGGGGCCAAGACCGGCAGCAACGGCTACGCCGTGGTGCCCAACGCGCAACCCTATCGCGTCAATTGGATCAGCCTGGACACCCGTGACCTGGGGGCTGATATCGAGATCGATAACGCCACCCAGCAAGTGGTGCCACGACGCGGTGCCGTGGTGCTGGCACGTTATGCCAGCAAGAGCGGGCGACGGGTGCAGTTCGCATTGTTCGACGCTCAACACCAGCCAATCCCGTTCGGCGCCGCCCTGCAAGACAGTGCCGGCAAGCAGATCGCAATTGCCGACCCCAGCGGCAAGGCGCTGGCCTTGGTCGAAGCCGACACCGGCACCTTGATCATCACCTGGCAGGGCCTTCGCTGCGAAGCGCCTTATGCATTGCCGGAGCGCAACAAGGCGTTGAACTATGAGCGGGTGGAGTTGATTTGCCGTCCTTAGAGGGTCGCCAGCCAAAATGTGGGAGGGGGCAATCCCCCTCCCACATTCTTTGACCAAGCAAGGCTTAGAAATCGCGTTTGTAGAAGATATCCAGCGAGCTGGCCACACCACTGGCCACCTCCAGGTACACCTTCTTGCTCAACAGGTAGCGCAAGGCAATGGTGCTGGCCGGTTCGAACACCCCCACGCCATAACGCAGGCTCAGTTTCTCGGTGATCTTGCCGCTGGCCACCACGGCGGTGTTATTGCCGCTGCCCTGGGTATCGAGGTCGAAGTCCTGGATGCCCAACTTGGTGGCGATGTCCGAGGTCACTCCCGCACTGCCCATCAAACCCAGGCCCAGCGCCGCTTCGGCCAGCATGTTGTTGTCTTCGCCGGTGGTGGTGCGTGAACGCCCCAGTACCAGGTACGACAGCGCGTCTTCCTGGGCCATCGCCGGTTCGGAGAAAATCTGCGTGGTCGGCTGCTCCGCGCTGCCACTCAGGCGAATACCCGCGGTCACGGTCCTGGACGGCTCGGTGGTGACGCGCACCGCCTCGATGTCCAGGAACGGCTGGTCCAGCGGGCCGGCAAACAGCAGGCGCGCCCGTCGCACATTGAGCCGCTGCCCGTAGGCGCGGTAGCGGCCATCGT
Source organism: Pseudomonas cyclaminis (assembly GCF_015163715.1). Classification (GTDB taxonomy): domain Bacteria; phylum Pseudomonadota; class Gammaproteobacteria; order Pseudomonadales; family Pseudomonadaceae; genus Aquipseudomonas; species Aquipseudomonas cyclaminis. The sequence continues at coordinate 63,325 of NZ_JADDUM010000188.1, read as the reverse complement.
TGAGCCACAGCTCGCCACGGGTGTCCATGTTGTCGCCGATATGCACATGGCCCTGCACCTTGGCGGTGAGGCCGAAGCCCGAGAAGTTGAGCTGGTCTTCGCCCACTGCCACGTCGATATCCATGGCCATGGCCATCGCCGGCTTGCCCTCCTCGGTCTGGCTGCCGACGATGATGGTGTCGTCCGAAACCTTGACCGTCGATGGCGGCAATTCACGCACGGTGATGTCACCACGCGGGATCTGCACCTTGCCGGCGATCGCCAGTTTGTCGTCCTTCAGGGTGATCTTCAGGTCCGGCGCCACTTCCAGTGCGGCGTAGGGTTCGACCGTGACCGGCAATTGCGAGCCTTGCAGGCTGAGATCCACGGCCAGGGCCTGACCCCAGTCGATCCGCCCCTTGAGGCTGCCCTGCCCGGCCTTGCCACTGCGCCAGCCGCCGTTGAGCTGCACGCTTTCACCGGCGATCAGCGCCTGCACATTCAGGCCTTCGAGGCTGATGGGCAGTTCCGGACCGGAGACTTCACCGCCGATCAGGTTCACATTGCCGTTGATCTGCGGTGCCAGCAGGCCACCGGAGATGCGTCCGTTGCCGTTGAGCTTGCCGTTGAGGGTTTCCACCATCGGCACAAACGGCCGCGCCACCGCGAGGTCCAGCCCGGTGAGGCTGAAATTGCCGGTGATCGGCTTGTTCTTCGGCAGCGGGTTGATCTGCGCCTGCAACAGCAATTCACCGAGCTTGCCGCCATGGAAGTTCAGCTGGGTGTCGATGCGCTTGGGATTGAGCGTGGTTTCCAGCTTGAGGGTGTCGTAAGGGAAATCCAGCCACTGGTCCTTGTCCTTGACGCGCAAGGTGCCGCCGCTGGCATCCACCGACACCACGCCTTTGGGGCCGCTGTTGGGCAGGTCGAGTTGCACATCGGCATTGAGCTTGCCCTGCCAGGCGAAGTCCTTGGGCAAAAATGCCGCGAGGCTGTCGAGGGGGAATTGCTTGAGGTGATAACGCAGCTTGGGCTCGGGCATCAGGCGCTGGTCTTCACCGCACAGGCTGGCAGCACCGGAGACCCAGCAGTGCGCGGCGAAGGTCAGCCGGCCGTCGGCCAGGTAGTCGATTTTTGCCGGGGCTTGCAGCTTCCAGTCCTGGCCACCCGCCTGGACATCACCACTGGCCAGGCGCCCGCGCCAGTTGCCGTTGTCGAGGTTGCCGTCCAGGGCCAGGGCCAGCTTGAGCAAGGGACCGGCCAGGTCCATCTGGACTTTTTGCTGCTTGATATCACCTTGGGCACTGGCGGTCAGGGTACCGACCTGGGTGTCGCCGCTTTGAATACCGCTGCCCTTGAGGTCGATCCTGGCGCGCTGGGCGTTATCGAGGGTGGCCGCGAGGCTGAGGTTTTGCAGGCGGTTGTCGGCAAACGCCAGTTGCTGGCCCTTGAGATCGAGTTTGCCCTGAGGCGCCTTGAGACTGCGGCCACGTCGAGGCGGCCGTTGACCTGCCCGCGCAGCTGCGGCCACAGCTGGGCCAGGCGCGCCAGCTTGATGTCGATCTGCCCGGCCAGGCGTTGTTGCAGGCTGCCGCTGCCGTTGATGCGGTTGTCACCCAGGCGGATATCCAGGTTGGCCAGGGTCCATTGTTCCCCTGCCCCTTCGGCCTTGGCGGCCAGCACGGCGGTTTGGCCACGCAGGCGGCCCTTGAGGTCGAGGTCGGCGGTGAGCTTGAGTTGCTCGTTCTTGAACTCGCCTTTGCTGCGCAGCGGCCCGGCCAACGTGCCCGGCAGTTCAGCGACCCAATACGCCGGATTGAGCGCCGACAGGTCGAGCGCGGTATCCCAGGCGATGCCATCGGCAAACTGCAGGTTGAGGTGGCCTTCGGCCTTGCCTTGGCCGGCGGTCAGTTTCAGCTCGGGCAGGAAGACTTGCTTGAGGTCGCCGCTGAACGGCGTGACCACGTTGAACTTGCCCGCCGGACCGTCGAGGTCGGCCTTGAGGTTGCCCAGGTAGTTGCCGTCTTTGTAGGAAATCTCGCCGTTGAACGTACGCACGGTCACCTGGGGTTCGTCGATCACGGGGTAGAGGCGATGCCAGGGGAAGTCGAGCCAGTCGATCTTGGCGTCGGCGCTGAAGCCTTGTTGCCAGTCCAGGTTGGCACTGAGCTTGAGGCTTTGCTTGTCACCGGCGTTCAGGTCCAGGCCGGCGATCTGCGCGCCCTTGGCGTCGACCCTGCCTTGCAGCAGCAGGTCCACCGGGCCTTTTTCCGCCGGCAGCACGGCCTTGCCCAGCAGTTGGTAGCCGTTTTTCAGATCACCGTTGGCAGTGAGGTCCAGTTGATTGAGTTGCAGGGTGTCGGGCAAATCGGCGCTGGGCTTGAAGCCGTCAGCGGTGATGTGCAACCGGGCCGGAAGGTTTTCCGCCAGGGGTTGCAACTCGCCCTTGAGCTTGGCCGGCAGGTAGCCGCTGCTGTCGGCGTCGAGCTTGAGGGTCTTGAGCAGGTCGCCTTCGACCTTGAGGGCAACGCTCCAGGGCGCGCCGCCGGGCGCATAAGGCAGGCTCAGGTTACCGCTGGCGGTCAACGGCCAGTCGCCGCTGGGTTGCAGCAGGCCGGACAGGTCCAGCACCAGGTCGTCGCGTTGCAGGTGCACGGAGTCGATCTGCATGCCAGCGGCGGTCCAGTGCGCCGCCAGTTGCAGGCCTTTGAGTTCTTCGCTGCCGTTGAACACCAGGCTGCCGATGCGAACGTCGCCCAACTGCAGGGCAACCGGCAACGTCAGATCAGGCAGTGCAACCGGGCCGCTGCTGTCTTCGGTGCTCGGTGGAAATTGCAGGCTGATTTGATCCACATCCAGTTGGTCAATGCATAAGGTCATGCGCAGCAGGCAGGCCGGGGACCAATCAAACGTGGGCGCCTTGAGTTCCACGCGGCTGCTGTCTTGCTGCCACAGCAGATGATCGGCGCTCCATTGGCCGCCCAGGCGACCCTGGAAATTCTCCACGCTCAAACCCGGCACCTGGCCCAAGGCCCAGCGGCTGCCCGCTTGGCTGCCCAATACCGCCCAGAGTGCCAGCAACAGCACGGCGAGGACTGCCACCACGGCCAGCCCCGCTATTTTCAAACCACGCATCACAGCTCAGGCCCCATGGAAAAGTGCAAACGAACGCCGCCCGGATCTTCCAGGGCATGGGCCAGGTCGAGGCGGATCGGACCGACCGGCGATACCCAGCGGATACCGACGCCCACACCGGTTTTCAGGCTGGGCAGTTCCAGGGAGTTGAACGAGTTGCCCTGGTCGATGAACGTCGCGATCCGCCATTTTTCGGCGATGGAATATTGATACTCGGCACTCAACGCCACCATGTAGCGGCCACCGATGCGATCACCCTGGTCATTCTCCGGCGACAGGGTCTGGTACTCGTAGCCGCGCACGCTCTGGTCGCCACCGGCAAAGAAGCGCAGCGAAGGCGGCACCGACTTGTAGCCATTGGTGGCACTGCCGCCCACTTGCGCCCGCGCCAGGAAACGGTGGTTGTCCCACAGGGTGGTCAGGCCTTTGACCATGGCCGTGCCGTAGAGCAGGTTGGTGTCCGAGCCCAGGCCTTCTTTGGCGACCTTGGTGTCGAATTGCAGGCGATAGCCGTTGTGGGGATCGATGCGGTTGTCGCTGCGCAGGTAGGAATAACTGATGCCCGGCATCAGCAGGTTACTGAGGCCGGAGTCGTTGCCCAGGCGATATTCTTCGCGCTGGTATTTGAGGGAAATTACCCGGGTCCAGCCGCTGGGCAACTTGCTGTGCCATTCCGGGCCGACGGTGAGCAATTTACTCAGGGTGTCGGTGTTGGCCAGTTCTTCATTCTGGTAGCCACCGGCGAAGCGCAATTTATCGGTGAGCGGCGGGTCCAGCGGAATGTCGTACCACAGGCCGACGTTCTGGCGCGGGGCCGACAGTTCGGCCTCCCAACCATAACTGTGGCCCTGAGGGTTGACCCAGTGACGGGTCCAATTGGCCTTGCCGCGCGGACGACGTCGGTGGAGTAGCCCAGGCCCAGGCCCATGGTGCGTGGTTTTCGGGTGTCCAGATTGACGGCCACGGGGATCACGTCATTGGTTGAGGCGGTGGGGCTGGCATCCACGCGCACGCCTTCGAAAAAGCCGCTGGCTTGCAGGTTCTGGTTGAGTTCGGCGATCAGTTCGGAATCGTAGGGGTCACCGCTTTTGAACGGCACCATGCGTTGCAGCAATTCGTCATCAAACGGCGTGTCGCCGGCAAAGCTGACCTTGCCCATGCTGTAGCGCGGGCCGCTGTCATAGATGAGTTCGATATCGGCGACGCCGGCTTGTGGGTCCACCGCGAGTTTCTGGCTGATAAAGCGCCCGCTGAAGAAGCCGTAGCGCGAGGCCTGGTTCTGGATCAGACGCTTGGCGTCTTCGTAGTGGCCGTGGTTGAGCACGCGCCGGAGATGAGGTCGTTGCTGGCAGGCACACGAAACGACTTGAGGTTCGCCGCCTCGCCGTCGACCCGAATGGTCACGTTGCGCAAATGCACCGGTTCGCCGGGGTCGATGCTGAGGATCAGGCGCGGGTTCTTGCCGCCCTTTACCTCGCTGTCGATCTGCGGCTGATAGAAGCCCAGCGCCTGCGCCGCTTTGCGCGCCTGCTCCTCGGCGCCACGGCTGAACCGCAGCAAGGCTTCTTCATCGCGATCGCCCACCCCGCCGATGTAGCCTTCGATGTTGGCTTTCAACGCGTCGTTTGAGGGTTTGACCCGCACGTCCAATTCGCTTTGCGCCAAGGCGCTGCAACTGGTGAGCAGCAGGATCAAACCACGGGTAAATCTTCCTGGAAACTTCATAGGCGCGGATGCTACACGAGCTGGGGAGCATCTTATAACCCGGATGAATCTGAAAAATTCTCGCCTAAGCCGTTGCAGCATGTAACGCCTGAGGATTGGGATGAAAAAACACATGCTCCAGGATCGGGCCTACAGCAACCTCGCCGATTTCCTCGTAGCCCTGGCGTTTATAGAAATCCAGGTAGCGCGAGTTGCCCGTATCCAGCACCACACCGGACGAATGCGGGTCTTCGGCGCACCAGTTGTGCACCGCTTCGAGCAATTGCTCGCCGTAGTGTTTGCCCTGGAATTGCGGGTGAATGCCCAACAGCGGCAGCACATGCACCGACTCGCTCGGCAGGCACGCCAGCACCGCGTGATGGTAATCCAGATAACGCCGCGTACCGCGCACGCCGGTGCTCAGCCACATGCGCAGTTGCCAGGCCCAGCTCTCGGTGATGCCCAGGCGCCGTTGCGGCGGTGCAATCAGGGCGATGCCGATCAGCCGGTCATTCACAAATAACCCAATCGCCGGAAGCTTCTGGAAAAAATGCTGCTTGACCAGCTCACGCACAGTGGCGCGCACACGCTGCTCGTAACCTGGGCGTTCAGCTTCGAAGATGTAGGCAAACGTCGGCTCATGCCGATAGGCCTGGTACAGCAGGGAGCGGGCTTCGCGCGAATAGCCGCTGTTGAGCAGGCGAATTTCGCCAATGGCAGTGTCAGTCATACAGTCAATCTCCCTGGGCGCCACTCAATAGATGGCGTTCTTATGGGTACGAACCTACGCAGCACCAGTCGTTCCCAGACATTAGCAGTGCATCTGCCCTACCGCCACGCTGGCCCCCGTCCGACTTGTCGGCTAGCATCGCCCTTTTGCCAAGACTGGACTGCCGACCATGAAAATCGTCTCCTTCAATATCAACGGGCTGCGCGCCCGCCCCCATCAGCTGGCGGCGCTGATTGAAAAACACCAACCCGATGTGATCGGCCTGCAGGAAACCAAAGTCCACGACGACCAGTTCCCCCTGGCCGAAGTACAGGCTCTTGGCTATCACGTGTATTACCACGGGCAGAAAGGTCACTACGGCGTGGCCCTGCTCTCGCGTCAGCCGGCGTTGAGCCTTCACAAAGGTTTTGCCAGCGACGAAGAAGACGCCCAGCGCCGTTTTATCTGGGGCACCTTCGCCGATGAAAACGGCCACCCGGTGACCATCATGAACGGCTATTTCCCACAGGGCGAAAGCCGCGACCACCCGACCAAGTTTCCCGCCAAGCAACGCTTCTACGAAGACCTGCAACAACTGCTGGAAAGCCAGTTCAGCAACGACCAGGCGCTGGTGGTGATGGGCGATGTGAATATTTCCCCGGAAGACTGCGACATCGGCATCGGCGCCGACAACGCCAAACGCTGGCTGAAAACCGGCAAGTGCAGCTTCCTGCCCGAAGAGCGCGAGTGGATGGCCCGCCTGAAAAACTGGGGCCTGGTGGACAGCTTCCGTCACCTCAACCCGGACGTGGCCGACCGCTTCAGTTGGTTCGACTACCGCAGCCGTGGCTTTGAAGACGAGCCCAAGCGCGGCCTGCGCATTGACGTGATCATGGCCTCCAACGGCTTGCTGTCACGGGTCAAGGATGCGGGCGTGGACTACGATCTGCGCGGGTTGGAAAAACCGTCGGACCATGCGCCGATCTGGCTGGAACTGAGCTGACGATCAAATGTGGGGAGGGCTTGCCCCTCCCAAACTTTTGATCATTTGAGGGTCAGTCACATTATTGAAATCCAACTGACTTAATGTCCCGGCACTCCCTTTGGCTTGAGAAGGTGCCGGCATGACGCTGCGCGTTCTGTTCCTGTTGTGCTGTGTGCTTTCCCTGCCCGCTGTGGCTGCTTCCCTACCCGTGCCCGACCAAGGGCCTGCCTTGCGCATCCAGGGTTCCAACACCATTGGCGCGGCCCTGGCACCGGCGCTGTCCAAGGGTTTGATGGAATATCAAGGGTTACAGGGCGTGCACATCGAACCCGGCGAAGGCGCCAATGAACGACGTGTGATCGGCAAGACGCGCCAGGGCAAGACCGTGACCATCGACGTCGCGGCCCACGGCTCCAGCACCGGTTTTGCCGCCTTGAAGAAAACCAGCGCCGACCTGGCCGCTTCCTCTCGCCCAATCAAGGACAGCGAACTGGTGGACCTGGAACCCCTCGGCGACCTCAAAAGCCCCGAAGCCGAACAGGTGATCGCCATCGACGGCCTCGCCATCATCCTCAACCCGCAAAACCCGCTGAACACGTTGAACACCGAGCAACTGGCGCAGATTTTCAACGGTGAAATCAGCACCTGGGAGGCGCTGGGCGGCATCGGCGGCGCGATTCATCTCTACGCCCGCGATGACCAGTCCGGCACCTACGACACGTTCAAGGAATTGGTCCTGCGCCTGCGCGGCAAGCCCCTCGCCTCTTCGGCCCAGCGTTTCGAGTCCAGCGAGCAGTTGTCCGACGCGGTGAGCCAGGATCCCCAAGGCATTGGCTTTATTGGCCTGCCCTACGTACGCCAGGCCAAGGCGGTGGCGATTGTGGATGGCGACTCGCAACCGATGTTGCCGCTCAACAGCCTGATCGCCACAGAGGATTACCCGCTGTCGCGCCGCTTGTTCTTTTACCTGCCGCCCTCGGGCCATAACCCGTGGGCCAAGGCGTTGGTGGACTTTGCCCAAAGTAGCAAAGGCCAGGCGATTGTGGCCGCCAGCGGGTTTATCGCGCAGCAGGTGCAGGCCATGGCCGTGGAACCGCGCCCGACCATGCCCGACGACTATCAAGCCATCGCCCGGGACGCCCAGCGCTTGACGGTGAATTTTCGTTTTGAAGAGGGCAGCGCCAGCCTGGATAACAAGGCGCGCCAGGATGTGCAGCGGGTGGTGGCGTATCTCAAGAGCCACGACAAGCTGGACAAGCAGGTGACACTGGTGGGGTTTGGCGACGCCAAGAATGACCCGCAGCGGGCGGCGCTACTCTCGAAACTGCGGGCGATGGCGGTGCGGCGGGAGTTGGTCAGGAACGGCGTGGTGTTGCGCGATATCCGTGGGTTTGGCGCGCAGATGCCGGTGGCGGCGAATACGGCGGATGAGGGGCGGATCAAGAATCGGCGGGTGGAGGTTTGGGTGTACTGAGGGCTGCTGGATCGTCAGTGCCTGATCCGGCCTCATCGGGGGCAAGCACCCTCCCACATTTGACCGCATTTCTATTGGAGATACGCGGTCACCTGTGGGAGGGGGCTTGCCCCCGATTGCAGGCGACGCGGTATTACTGTCCGCTGCGCATCATTTCCCGAGGCACATACTTGCCAATCTCAAACTTGCCGATCGCCGCACGGTGCACTTCATCCGGGCCGTCGGCCAGGCGCAGGGTACGTTGCATGGCATACATGTAGGCCAGTGGGAAGTCATTGGACACCCCTGCACCACCATGGATCTGGATGGCGCGGTCGATCACCTTCAACGCCACGTTTGGCGCTACTACCTTGATCTGGGCGATCTCGCTTTTCGCCACTTTGTTGCCCGCGGTGTCCATCATGTACGCGGCTTTCAGGGTCAGCAGGCGCGCCATGTCGATCTCCATGCGTGAGTCGGCGATCTTGTCGATATTGCCGCCCAAACGGGCCAACGGCTTGCCGAACGCGGTACGACTGACAGCGCGTTTGCACATCAATTCCAGCGCACGCTCGGCCATGCCGATGGAGCGCATGCAGTGGTGGATGCGGCCTGGGCCAAGGCGACCTTGGGCGATTTCAAAGCCGCGCCCTTCACCCAGCAATACGTTTTCATACGGCACACGCACGTTGTCGAACAGCACTTCGGCATGGCCGTGGGGCGCGTCGTCGTAGCCGAACACCGGCAGCGGGCGCAGGATTTTCACGCCGGGGGTGTCCACCGGTACCAGGATCATCGAGTGCTGTTGGCGACGCGGCGCGTCGGGGTTGCTCAGGCCCATGAAGATCAGGATCTTGCAGCGCGGGTCGCAGGCACCGGAGGTCCACCACTTCTTGCCGTTGATCACCCACTCGTCGCCCTGGCGTTCGGCGCGGGCGGCCATGTTGGTGGCGTCCGAGGAGGCGACGTCCGGTTCGGTCATGGCGAAGGCCGAGCGAATCTCGCCGCGCAGCAGCGGTTCGAGCCAGCGTTGTTTCTGCTCTTCGTTGGCGTAGCGCACCAGCACTTCCATATTGCCGGTGTCCGGCGCCGAGCAGTTGAACGGCTCCGGGCCCAGCAACGAGCGACCCATGATTTCGGCGAGCGGCGCGTATTCGAGGTTGGTCAGGCCGGCGCCCAGTTCGGACTCAGGCAGGAACAGGTTCCACAGGCCCTCGGCTTTGGCCTTGGCTTTCAGCTCTTCCATGATGGCGGTGGGCTGCCAGCGGTCACCTTCGCTGACCTGGCGTTCGAACACCGGCTCGGCCGGGTAAACGTAAGCATCCATAAACGCAGTGACGCGTTCACGCAGTTCCTGAACCTTGGGCGAATAGGCGAAATCCATGAGCAGCTCCCTTTTTGAGAGGTTGTTTAGGTCATGCAATCGATGCTAGAACAGCGTTGATAATTTACCTAGCCTATTCTCGGCATGTATTAACATTCATCACCGATATATGATCGGCGTCTGAGCACGTAACAAATCGCCACCTAACAATAAGAGCGCAACCCAATGAATCTGAGCAAGGTCGACCTCAACCTCTTTATCGTCTTCGACGCGATCTACACCGAAGCCAACCTGACCCGCGCCGGACAGATCGTGGGCATTACCCAGCCGGCCGTGTCCAACGCCCTGGCCCGCCTGCGCGAGACCTTCAACGACCCACTGTTCGTGCGTACCGCCCAAGGCATGGTGCCCACGCCGATGGCGCAGAACATCATCGGCCCGGTGCGCAATGCGCTGTCGTTGCTGCGGGTGTCGGTGCAGGAAAGCCGGATTTTCAACCCGCAGCAGGCCGCCAAGACTTACCGCATCAGCATGACCGACCTCACCGAGGCGGTGATCCTGCCGCTGCTGTTCCAGCGCCTGCGCCGCCTGGCGCCCACCGTGGTCATTGAGAGCTTCTTGTCCAAACGCCGCGAGACCACCAAGGAACTGGCCGCCGGGCGCCTGGATTTTGCCGTGGACGCGCCGCTCAACACCGACCCGCAAGTGCGCCATGTCAAGCTGATGGAAGACCGCTACGTGTGCGCCATGCGCAAAGGCCATCCGCTGGCAGGCAAGGACAAGCTGACCCTCGATGATTACCTGGGGCTGACCCATATCCATATCTCCAGTCGCCGCAACGGCCTGGGCCATGTCGACCTGGCCCTGGGCAAGATGGGCCTGCAACGCAAGATCGCCCTGCGCTCCCAGCATTACCTGATGGCCTCCCAGGTGCTGCAGCAGACCGACATGGTGATGACCGTGCCCGAACGTTTCGCCCGGCGCCATGAGTTGCACTGGGTCAACCTGCCAGTCAATGACGTACCGCCGGTGGAAACCCACCTGTACTGGCACGAAAGCACTGACCAGGACCCTGCCAACCGCTGGATGCGTGAGCAGATGATCGAGTTGTGCCAACAGGTTACGGCTCATGAGAAGAAGTTGGATGGCAAGCAGGCTTGAAGGTTGGTGGCGAGCGAGCTTGACGTTTACGTCAACCCGACAGTAGCTTAGCGCCAAGACTTTATTGAGCGCCGTCATGAGCACCACCTACAGTATCTCCGACCTCGCCCGCGAGCTGGACATCACCACCCGCGCCATTCGCTTCTACGAAGAACAAGGCCTGCTGGCCCCTGAACGCCGGGGCCAGGAACGCATCTACTCAGCGCGGGACAAGGTCAGCCTCAAGCTGATCCTGCGTGGCAAACGCATCGGTTTCTCCCTGGCCGAATGCCGCGAACTGATCGAACTCTACGACCCCACCAGCGGCAATCACATCCAGCTCAACAGCATGCTGTCCAAAATCGCCGAGCGCCGTGAGCAGCTTGAGCAACAGTTGCTGGATATCGAACAGATGAAACTCGAACTGGACACCGCCGAAGAGCGCTGCACACAGGCCCTGGCGGACACCATGAGCCAGGTTGACCACTGATAAGAAGGTAGTTGCCATGCCCCTCCCCTCACACGTACGCCTGGTCGAAGTCGGCCCACGCGACGGTTTGCAGAACGAAGCCCAGCCCATCCGTGTGGCCGACAAGGTGCAACTGGTGGACGCCCTCAGCGCTGCCGGCTTGAGCTACATCGAAGTCGGCAGCTTTGTGTCGCCCAAGTGGGTGCCGCAGATGGCCGGTTCTGCCGAGGTCTTCGCGCAGATCCAGCGCAAACCCGGTGTGACGTACGGCGCGCTGACCCCCAACCTGCGCGGTTTTGAAGATGCGCTGGCGGCTGGCGTGAAGGAAGTCGCGGTGTTTGCGGCGGCGTCCGAGGCGTTTTCCCAGCGCAATATTAATTGCTCCATCAGTGAAAGCCTGGAGCGGTTTGCCCCAATCATGACGGCGGCCAAGCAGCATGGCGTGAGTGTGCGTGGTTATGTGTCCTGCGTGCTGGGCTGCCCGTACGAAGGCACGGTTGCCCCGGAAGAGGTGGCCGCAGTGGCGCAAGAGTTGTACGCCATGGGCTGCTATGAGGTGTCCTTGGGCGACACCATCGGCACCGGCACAGCAGGCGCCACGCGGCGGTTGTTCGAAGTGGTCGGCGCCCAGGTGCCACGGGACAGGTTGGCGGGCCACTTCCACGACACCTACGGCCAGGCGGTTGCGAACATCTACGCCAGCCTGCTGGAAGGGATCAACGTATTCGACAGCTCTATCGCGGGCCTCGGCGGGTGCCCTTACGCCAAGGGCGCCAGCGGTAACGTCGCCACCGAGGATGTGGTGTACCTGCTCGACGGGCTGGGGATCAACACCGGGATCGACCTGGAGGCCTTGATTCGCGCAGGGCTGCAAATCAGCAACGTAGTGGGACGCCCAACCGGTTCACGGGTAGCCAAGGCGCGGTCAGCCGGTTGAGTAGCGTAGCCGTGACAATGTGTTACCGCACGCCTACACATCGAGTAACACGGGAACATATTTTGTAGTGTTTACCGCCAGATATTTCCTACGAAAAAATCAAACCATTGATTTTAAAGGGGTTTTAAAAGTTGGCACGGCTTCTGCTATCTCTATGGCATAACAAGAATAAAAAGCGCCAAACCTAATAAAAATAAGACGAAACGACTCTGACATAACAAAAACAACACGGCAGAGACGCAGCTAACAGATTTTTTTGGAGAAGATGTGCTTTGCAGGGTACGGCGTGCCGAAACCCGCAACCGGTTAGAGAAAAATAAAACTACCTCAGGTAGCTACCCACTGGTTGGATCGCGTGCGAAGAAGCAGATCAGCGCTCAAAAAAATACGTTTGCTCTTGACCCTGAATGGGGGTCGCAAAAAAACAGCGGTAAAGGGTAACGGTTGCCAAAAACAACAATAGACCGCCCCTCAATAATAAAAAAAGAGCACGTAACGACAAATTAAAGGGAACCTTCGGGTTCCCTTTGTGCTTTTCGGGATTTGCTAATCAGTAATGTGGGAGAAAGATTGCCCCCCACACAGGTTCATCTGACGTTAATCAGGCGGCGTTCCCAGCTCTTGGATAGAGATCTCGCGCATGCGGAATTTCTGGATCTTGCCCGTCACCGTCATCGGAAAATCTTCCACGAACTTGAAATACCTGGGCGTCTTGAAGTGGGCGATGCGCCCTTTGCACCAGGTTTGCAGTTCAAGCTCGTTGGCCATTTGGCCGGGGTGGAACTTGACCCACGCGACGATCTCTTCGCCGTAGCGCTCATCCGGAATGCCAATGACCTGCACGTCAGCCACCGCCGGGTGGGTGAAGAAAAACTCTTCCAACTCCCGTGGGTAAACGTTCTCGCCACCGCGGATGATCATGTCCTTGTTGCGCCCGGCGATGCACACATAACCCTGCTCATCCATGCTCGCCAGGTCGCCGGTGTGCATCCAGCCGCGTCGTCGATCGCTTCGCGGGTGCCTTCGGGGTTGTTCCAGTAGCCGAGCATCACGCTGTAGCCACGGGTGCACAGTTCGCCCACGTGGCCGCGTGCGACGGTGTTGCCCGCCTCGTCCACTATTTTGTTTTCCAGTTGCGGCTGGGTGCGGCCGACGGTGGTCACGCGGCGCTCCAGGTCGTCATCCGCGCCAGTCTGCAACGACACCGGGCTGGTCTCCGTCATCCCGTAGGCTATCTGCACTTCGCCCATGTGCAACTCGTCGATGACCCGGCGCATCACTTCAATGGGGCACGTGGCGCCGGCCATGATGCCGGTGCGCAAGGTGGACAGTTCAAACTCGCCACGGCGGGGGTGGTCGAGCACGGCGATGAACATGGTGGGTACGCCGTACAGGCCGGTCGCCCGTTCTTCGGCGACGGCGGTGAGGGTCAGCAGCGGGTCGAAACCGTCATTGGGGTAGATCATGGTGGTGCCGTGGGTGATGCAGCCCAGATTCCCCATCACCATGCCGAAGCAGTGGTACAACGGCACCGGGATCACCAGGCGATCCTGCGCGGTAAGGCCCAGGCTCTCACCGACCATGTAGCCGTTGTTGAGGATATTGTGGTGACTGAGGGTGGCGCCCTTTGGGAAACCCGTGGTGCCGGAGGTGTACTGGATATTCACGGGCTGATCGAAGTGCAGGCTGGCTTGGCGGTTGTGCAATTGTTCTGGCGGGACGCCTGCGCCCAGGGTTGCCAACTGCGACCAGGGCAGGAACCCGGCAGGCGGGCTGGGGTCGAGGCTGATCAGGCCGCGCAGGTCGGGGTTGAGGGCCTGCAACATGGCGTGGTAATCGGAGGTCTTGAACGATCCGGCGCACACCAGCCACTGGCAACCGGATTGCCTGAGCACGTACTCCAGCTCGCTGCTGCGATACGCCGGGTTGATATTGACCAGGATCACGCCGAGCTTGGCGCTGGCGACCTGGGTGATGCACCACTCGGCGCAATTGGGTGCCCAGATGCCCAGGCGGTCGCCGGCCTGCATGCCCAAGGCCAGGAATGCACGGGCGTGCAACTCAACCGTTTCGGCCAGTTGCCGCCAGGTGTAGCGGCGCTGCTGATGCCGTACGACCAGGGCTTCACCCTCGGGATGGCGCGCCACGGTGTGGTCGAACGCCTGGCCAATGGTCATGGCCAGTAAGGGCTTGTCTTGAGCGCCACGGCTGTAGCTCGGGTGTGGTTGATGCATAACGACCCCTGTTGTCTTTTTTGTAGGTTGACGTATACGTAAACTACGATTGACAGCACCGCAACGCAAGCTTACGTTAACGTAAAGGTGAGCGCCCTTCCCTGGCGCGCCATCTACACAACAACAAAGCTCACATTAAGGTGCCTGTCCATGAGTTACCCGTCCCTGAACTTCGCCCTCGGTGAAACCATCGACATGCTGCGCGACCAGGTGCAGTCCTTCGTGGCCAAGGAGATCGCGCCCCGCGCGGCTCAGATCGACAGTGACAACCTGTTCCCCGCCGACCTGTGGCGCAAGTTCGGTGACATGGGCCTGCTGGGCATCACCGTCGCGGAAGAATACGGCGGTGCGGGCCTGGGTTACCTGGCCCACGTGGTGACCATGGAAGAGATCAGCCGTGGCTCGGCGTCGGTGGCGTTGTCCTACGGCGCCCACTCCAACCTCTGCGTAAACCAGATCAACCGCAACGGCAATCACGCACAGAAACTCAAGTACCTGCCGCAACTGATCAGCGGCGAACACGTCGGCGCGCTGGCCATGAGCGAGCCGAATGCCGGCTCCGATGTGGTCTCGATGAAACTGCGCGCGACAAACGCGGCGACCGCTACGTACTCAACGGCAGCAAGACCTGGATCACCAACGGTCCCGACGCCAACACCTACGTGATCTATGCCAAGACCGACCTGGAAAAAGGCCCCCACGGCATCACCGCATTCATCGTCGAGCGGGACTGGAAAGGCTTCAGCCGCAGCGGCAAGTTCGACAAGCTGGGCATGCGCGGCTCTAACACCTGCGAGCTGTTTTTCGATGACGTCGAAGTGCCCGAAGAAAACATCCTCGGCGTGCTCAACGGCGGCGTAAAAGTACTGATGAGTGGCCTCGACTACGAGCGTGTGGTGCTGTCCGGCGGCCCTACCGGGATCATGCAGGCCTGCATGGACCTGATCGTGCCGTACATCCACGACCGCAAGCAGTTCGGCCAGAGCATCGGCGAATTCCAGCTGATCCAGGGCAAGGTCGCCGACATGTACACCCAACTCAACGCCAGCCGTGCCTACCTCTACGCGGTGGCCCAGGCCTGCGAGCGTGGCGAGACCACGCGCAAGGATGCCGCCGGGGTGATCCTCTACAGCGCCGAACGCGCCACGCAAATGGCCCTGGACGCGATCCAGATTCTCGGCGGCAATGGCTACATCAATGAATTCCCTGCCGGACGCCTGCTGCGTGACGCCAAGCTGTACGAAATCGGCGCCGGCACCAGTGAGATCCGACGGATGCTGATCGGTCGCGAACTCTTCAACGAAACCCGCTGAAGGAGCGCGCCCATGGCCACCCTGCACACTCAACTCAACCCCCGCTCGGCGGAGTTTGCCGCCAACAGTGCGGCGATGCGCCAACAGGTCGACGCCCTGCACACCCTGCTCGCCCATGTGCAACAAGGTGGCGGCGCCAAGGCACAGGAGCGGCACACCTCACGGGGCAAACTGCTGCCCCGCGAGCGCATCAATCGCCTGCTCGATCCAGGCTCGCCGTTCCTTGAACTCAGCCAATTGGCCGCCTATCAGGTGTATGGCGAAGATGTGCCTGCGGCCGGGGTGATCGCCGGGATCGGCCGCGTGGAAGGTGTCGAATGCATGATCGTCGCCAACGATGCCACGGTGAAAGGCGGTTCCTATTACCCGCTGACGGTAAAAAAACACCTGCGCGCCCAGACTATCGCCGAGCAAAACCGCCTGCCATGCATCTACCTGGTGGACTCCGGCGGCGCCAACCTGCCGCGTCAGGACGAAGTGTTCCCCGACCGCGAGCACTTCGGGCGGATCTTCTTCAACCAGGCCAACATGAGCGCCCAAGGCATTCCGCAGATCGCCGTGGTGATGGGCTCGTGCACCGCCGGTGGTGCCTATGTGCCGGCCATGGCCGATGAGGCGATCATGGTGCGTCAGCAAGCCACCATCTTCCTCGCCGGGCCGCCGCTGGTGAAGGCGGCCACGGGTGAAGTGGTCAGCGCCGAAGACCTGGGCGGTGCCGATGTGCACTGCAAAATCTCCGGCGTGGCCGACCACTACGCCGACAGCGACGAACACGCCCTGGCCCTGGCCCGCCGCAGTGTGGCCAACCTCAATTGGCGCAAGCAGGGCCAACTGGTGCAACGCGCACCGTTAGCCCCGTTGTACAGCGCCGATGAGCTGTACGGCGTGATCCCGGCCGATGCCAAGCAGCCGTTCGATGTGCGCGAAGTGATTGCGCGGCTGGTGGACGGTTCGGTGTTCGATGAGTTCAAGGCGCTGTTCGGCACCACGCTGGTATGCGGCTTTGCGCACTTGCACGGCTACCCGATGGCCATCCTGGCGAACAACGGGATTTTGTTCGCCGAAGCCGCGCAAAAAGGCGCGCACTTTATCGAGCTGGCCTGCCAGCGCGGGATTCCACTGCTGTTTTTGCAGAACATCACCGGATTTATGGTTGGCCAGAAATACGAAGCCGGCGGTATCGCCAAGCACGGCGCCAAGCTGGTCACTGCCGTGGCCTGTGCCAAGGTGCCGAAGTTCACCGTGATCATCGGCGGCAGCTTCGGTGCCGGTAACTACGGCATGTGCGGCCGCGCCTATGACCCGCGCTTTTTGTGGATGTGGCCGAATGCGCGCATCGGCGTGATGGGCGCCGAGCAGGCTGCGGGCGTGCTGGTGCAGGTCAAGCGTGAGCAGGCCGAGCGTGCGGGCAATGCGTTCAGCGCGCAAGAAGAGGCCGCGATCAAGCAGCCGATCCTCGATCAATATGAAACCCAGGGCCATCCCTACTACTCCAGCGCCCGCCTGTGGGACGACGGGGTCATCGATCCGCAGCAGACCCGCGAGGTGCTGGCCCTTGCGCTGTCCGCCTCCTTGAATGCCCCTATCGAGCCGAGCCGCTTCGGCGTGTTCCGCATGTAATTGGAGCTGTACCCATGAGCGATTTCAATACCCTCGAACTGATCACCGACAGCCGTGGCTTTGCCACGCTGTGGCTCAGTCGTGAAGCCAAGAACAACGCGTTCAACGCCGAAATGATCCGCGAACTGATCATTGCCCTCGACCACGTACAAGGCGACCCGGCCCTGCGCTTTCTGGTGCTGCGCGGACGCGGCAAGCACTTCAGCGCCGGTGCGGACCTGGCCTGGATGCAGCAGTCGGCCGAGCTGGATTACCACACCAACCTGGACGACGCCCGCGAACTGGCCGAGCTGATGTACAACCTGGCCAAGCTGAAAATCCCGACCCTGGCGGTGGTGCAAGGCGCGGCCTACGGCGGGGCGCTGGGCTTGATCAGTTGCTGCGACATGGCGATAGGTGCCGATGATGCGCAGTTCTGCCTGTCGGAAGTGCGCATTGGCCTGGCTCCGGCGGTGATCAGCCCGTTCGTGGTCCAGGCGATCGGCGAACGGGCGGCGCGGCGTTATGCCCTGACGGCCGAGCGCTTTGCTGGCCAACGTGCGCGGGAGATCGGCCTGCTGGCGGAAAGCTACCCTGCCGGTGAGCTGGATACCCAGGTGGAGCAGTGGATCGCCAACCTGTTGCAAAACAGCCCGGCGGCGATGCGCGCCAGCAAAGACCTGTTGCGTGAAGTGGGCAACGGCGCACTCACCCCGGCACTGCGCCGCTACTGCGAAAATGCCATCGCACGGATTCGCGTCAGCGCCGAGGGCCAGGAAGGGTTGAGGGCGTTCCTGCAAAAAAGGTCACCGAGCTGGCAATCCCAGGAGCCGCGCCCATGAGCACACTGACGACGCTGCTGGTAGCCAACCGGGGGGAGATTGCCTGCCGGGTGATGCGCACCGCCAAGGCCATGGGCCTGACCACCGTGGCCGTGCACAGCGCCATTGACCGCGATGCTCGGCACAGTCGCGAGGCGGATATCCGCGTCGACCTGGGCGGCAGCAAGGCCACGGAAAGTTACCTGCAAATCGACAAGATCATCGCCGCCGCCCGCGCCAGCGCGCCCAGGCGATTCATCCGGGCTATGGCTTTTTGTCGGAAAACGCCGATTTTGCCCGAGCGATTGAAGCCGCCGGCCTGATCTTCCTCGGCCCGCCCGCCTCGGCCATCGACGCCATGGGCAGCAAATCCGCCGCCAAGGCGCTGATGGAAACCGCCGGTGTGCCGTTGGTGCCGGGTTATCACGGCGAAGCCCAGGACCTGGAGACCTTCCGCGCCGCCTGTGAGCGTATCGGCTACCCGGTGCTGCTCAAAGCCACGGCGGGCGGCGGCGGCAAAGGCATGAAGGTGGTTGAGCACGTCAGTCAACTGGCTGAAGCCCTGGCCTCGGCCCAGCGTGAAGCGCTGTCGTCGTTTGGCAACGGCCAGATGCTGGTGGAGAAATACCTGCTCAAGCCGCGCCATGTGGAGATCCAGGTATTTGCCGATCAGCAGGGGCATTGCCTGTACCTCAATGAGCGTGACTGCTCGATCCAGCGTCGGCACCAAAAAGTCGTCGAGGAGGCGCCAGCGCCTGGGCTGAGCGCTGAACAGCGCAGGGCCATGGGCGAAGCCGCCGTGCGTGCGGCGCAGGCCATTGGTTACGTGGGCGCCGGTACCGTGGAGTTTTTGCTGGATGCGCGCGGCGAGTTCTTCTTTATGGAGATGAACACGCGGCTGCAGGTGGAACACCCGGTAACCGAAGCGATTACCGGCCTGGACCTGGTGGCCTGGCAGATTCGTGTGGCTCAGGGCGAAGCGCTGCCGATCACCCAGGAACAGGTGCCGCTGATCGGCCATGCAATTGAAGTGCGCTTGTATGCCGAAGACCCGGCCAATGATTTTCTGCCTGCCACCGGGCACCTGGCGCTGTACCGCGAATCTGCGCCTGGCACGGGGCGCCGGGTGGACAGCGGCGTCGAACAAGGGGACCGTGTGTCGCCGTTCTATGACCCGATGCTCGGCAAGCTGATTGCCTGGGGCGAGGACCGCGAGCAGGCACGTCTGCGCTTGCTGAGCATGCTTGATGAATTTGCCGTGGGTGGCCTGAAGACTAACCTGGGTTTCCTGCGGCGCATCATTGGCCATCCGGCATTTGCCGCGGCCGAGTTGGATACCGGGTTTATTCCGCGTTATCAGGATCAATTGCTGCCGGCACCCGGCGAGCTGAGCGATGCATTCTGGCAGGCGGCGGGCTCGGCCTTCATGCAGAGCTTGCCGACCGGTGACGGACCGTGGGCGGACACCCGTGGCTTTCGTGCAGGGCTGCCCGCCGAGGTTTCCCTGCATTTGAGCTGCAATGGGCAGGAGCGCCGGGTGACGCTGGGCGAAGAGGCTCCGCAACTGCGCGGGGAACATCTGCTGATCGAACATCACGGTGTGCGTCGCTCACACCTGGCAGTACGCCGCGAGGGCAGCGTGTTCTTGCGTTGGGATGGCGAGATGCATGGCGTGAGCCTGTTCGACCCGATTGCCGCTGTGGAGGCGAACCAGTCTCACCAGGGCGGCCTCACGGCGCCGATGAACGGCAGCATTGTCCGAGTTCTGGTGGAGGTCGGCCAAGCGGTCGAAGCGAGCACGCAACTGGTGGTGCTCGAAGCGATGAAGATGGAACACAGCATCCGCGCACCCCAGGCGGGGGTGGTCAAGGCGCTATTCTGCCAGGAAGGCGAAATGGTTGCCGAAGGTTGCGTGCTGGTGGAACTCGACACCGCCGATTAGAACTTCGCCGTGGCCTGTACGACCACACCGAGGATGTGGCAATCGTCGGTGAACAGCCGTTTCGGGTAGGTCGGGTTGAGCGGCACCAGATAGCGTTCGCCGCTTTCTTCCATCAACTGGCGAAAAGTTGCCTGTGGGCTGTCCGCCCATTGGGCAACCACCAGTTTGCCGGGTTCGGCGGCGATGGCTGGGTCCACCAGAATCAGCATGCCGGCAGCGATGCTCAGGCCACTGAGCGCCGTCATCGCATCCCCCGTCACAGGGAGCCAGAAGGCGTTTCCGTGGGCATGGTAGTCGCTCAATTCGAAGCGCACGGCGCCATAATCGGGGCGCTCTTCGCGGACTTCGCACAGGCCCCTCCACTCGCCGACCGGGTAACGAAAATACGGGGTGTACTGTTTAGCCGGGATCAGTGCGTCGTCGGTTTTTTCACGCACCTCCTGTACCACTTCCAAGTCGCCCAGCCCCAGTTCTTCCAGGACCCGGTTCATATCCGCCAGGCTCGGCACACGGCGCTTGCTGAGCCAATGGCCCACACCGCCCTGGGACATGCCCATGCGTTCAGCCAGCTCACTCTGTGTGACCTTGCGGTCTTTCATGTTGGCCTTGACCAACGCGATCCAGTTATCCATGGCGCCAGACAATACGGCAGGTATTTTCCAGGGCAATAAACAGTTTGTAGTAATCCATAAAACGACATGAATACGATAAGTACTATCATCAGACATAAGGTTTTCGCCCCCCACCCAGAGTATCGCCCCTTATGACGACGAGCCCGTATCTACTGCCTGAAACACCTGAAAATGATGACGTGTACAACCTGCGCAGCAGCGGTGCAGCCCAGCGTGCGCTGGACTTTTACTTGAAAGAAAATATGTCGACACCAGCCCCGGAAGAGCGTTTTTTCGCCATCAAGCCAGGTATCAGCCACGAGGAAGCCCTGGTGCATGCCTCAGACCTGTTGCGCAGCGCTGCCGCCACCGCCTACGAATCGGCGAGCAACCATCAGGGCAATCAGCGCGACCTGGCGTTTTCAGTGGTGTATTTGATTGATATGGCGAAGGCGATGGTGGAGCGATCGCTGCAAGGGCATGAGGCCCGGGCGAACGTATAACAGGCGCGAAAGAAAAATATTTCTATCCCATGGATAAAAACATTTGACTTGCAAATGATAATGATTATTATTGGACCCAGCTGATCGCGAGATCAGTCGATAGACCAAGGGACCTTAGGTCGGACTCTTGGAATATCTCCTCATCAGGCTAATCACGGTTTTTGACCCGGCTCTTTGGCCGGGTCTTTTTTTTGCCAGTTTCCCTGGCATGGCTTCAGGCTAATGAAGACTGTGTGTTGCTCGATGGCGCGCATGGTAGCAAAAGACCATCGCCGAAAGAAAGTCAGTCGGGCGCTCTGGTTCACATCTCTGCGAAATAGCGCTTGAGAATCAATCTCATAGATTCTA
The DNA here is from genome assembly GCF_015163715.1 of Pseudomonas cyclaminis. Taxonomy (GTDB): domain Bacteria; phylum Pseudomonadota; class Gammaproteobacteria; order Pseudomonadales; family Pseudomonadaceae; genus Aquipseudomonas; species Aquipseudomonas cyclaminis. The sequence goes on along the minus strand of NZ_JADDUM010000188.1, from coordinate 42,119 downwards.
ACCTGCGGCGGCGTCATGGACGACGCCCCCCTCCTCCCTGCAACAATTTTGCATCCAGGCTTTACCAGACTCCTGTGTAATATAGCCGCCACAACACTCATATTCAGGCAACCAGACTATGACCGTGGCCTTGACCTCCATCAAAATCAGCACCGACTTCGACAGTGGCAATATCCAGGTGCTCGACGCCAGCGATGCCTATCAGTTACTGCTGGCGATCAAACCCGACACGCATAGCCCTCATTTCCAGTGGTTCCACTTCAAGGCCGAAGGCATGCACGTGGGCCACACCCACACTTTTCGCCTGAGTAACGCGGGAGGCTCCTCGTATAGTCATGCCTGGAGCGGCTACAACGCTGTCGCGTCCTACGACCACATCAACTGGTTCCGAGTACCCACACGCTTTGACGGCGAGATCCTGCACATCAGCCTCGAAACCCGCGAGAAACACGCCTGGCTTGCCTACTTCGAACCCTACAGCCGCGAACGCCATGATTGGCTGATCGATCAGGCGCTGAAATACGCAGGCACTAAACTGCTGGCCACCGGTAAAAGCGTCGAAGGCCGCGACATCCAACTGCTGCGCCGCGGTAACGGCGGCGAAGACCGTCGCAACGTCTGGATCATCGCCCAGCAGCACCCCGGCGAACACATGGCCGAATGGTTTATGGAAGGCATCATCGAGCGCCTGCAACAGGACGGCGATGCCGAGATGAAAAAACTCCTGGCCGCTGCCGACCTGTACCTGGTGCCGAACATGAACCCCGACGGCGCCTTCCACGGGCACTTGCGCACCAACGCCATGGGTCAGGACCTCAATCGTGCCTGGCAAACCGCCAGCCAGGAAACCAGCCCGGAAGTGCTGTTTGTGCAGCAACAGATGAAACACTACGGTGTCGACCTGTTCCTCGATATCCACGGCGACGAAGAAATCCCCTACGTGTTCACCGCCGCCTGTGAAGGCAACCCCGGCTATACCCCGCGCATCGAAGCGCTGGAAAAGCACTTCCGCCAGCACTTGAGTGCACTGACCCGCGACTTCCAGACCGCCCACGGCTACACCCGCGACTTGCCGGGCGAAGCCAATATGACCCTGGCCTGTAATGCCGTCGGCGAGAAGTACGACTGCCTGTCCCTGACCCTGGAAATGCCATTCAAGGACAACAACGACAGCCCCAACCCGAAAACCGGTTGGTCGGGTGAGCGCTCCAAGCAACTGGGCAAGGCTGTACTGAGTACGGTGGCCGATATGGTCACGGTCCTGCGCTGATCACCCTGCCCACGGCCGGCATCAGTCCTTGGTGCCGGTCATGCTCTGCAACACTCCATCCCGTCGAATCAGCCCGTGGAACAACGCCGCCGCCAGGTGCACCAGCACCGTCAGAAACAGCAGGTAAGCCAGAAACCCATGGGCCTTGCGCAGCAGCGCAAACAGCGGCGCATTGGCCGCCACCAGCGCGGGCAATTGCACCGAACTGCTGAGCATCACCGGGTCACCCGCCGCCGAGATCATCGCCCAGCCGAGCAGCGGCAACACCAGCATCAACCCATACAGCAGCAGATGAGAGGCCTTGGCCGCCAGCACTTGCCACAGCGGCAAGTCAGACGGCAATGGCGGCTGACGGGTGGAAAAGCGCACCGCCAGACGCACGATCACCAACGCCAGGATCGCAATTCCCAGCGGCTTGTGCAGGTGGATCAACCACTCATGCCGCTCTGACACCGACGCCGCCAGGCCTGCGCCGATAAACAACATGGCGATGACCATCAGCGCCATCAACCAGTGCAGCAGGCGTGCCACGGGCGCGAAAAACCGAGGTTGGGCATTCATGGTTTCGACTCCTGAGGGGCACTGTGCAACGGGCTGACTTCACCGGCACGGCGCAGGTATGAACTGGCATACGCCGCCGAACGGGCGGCCAGCAGCGGGTCATTGGAGGCTTCGATGCCACTGGGCAGAATCAGCGGGTCGAAGTTGATGTCACGGCAATCGCCATCGGCCTGGGGTTGGCTGCTTTGCAGCACCAGGGTGCCGGCGTTCAACACTTTGTGCTCGCCGGTCCAGGTCTTGCTCGCGTCGTCGAGCGGGTCGCCGGGGTTGGCCAGGGTCATGTTCAACTGCCAGCGCAACGGCCCTGACGCCAGGCGCTGCACCAGGTCTTTCTCAAGAAAGTCCGCACCGGCCGGTGCCGCATCCCCCGCCGCGCCCTCGCTCTGCGGCACCACGCCCCAGCGCACGGCCCGGCGCGTGCCATCGGCGCTCACCAGGTAAAACGCGTTGATGCCGTTGTAGGTTTCAGTCGCATAACTGGCCGATGGCCTGGCGGTCTTGACCCACGCCAAAAACGCCGCCGTTTCGGGATGTGAGGCAAAAAATGCCGGCATATTCGCCGGGTTCGGCTTGCCGGTGGCCGGGTCGGGCGCGCCGGCCTTGAGCATCTGGTAAAACGCCTCGGGCGTGCCCACCGGGAACACCGGCATGCTGTTCATGCCGGTGCGCCATTGCTGGCCGTTGGCCTGGCTGAACTGCACAGCGAAGCTGCGGATCGGCACACTGCTGTCCGGCGCATAAGGATTGCCACTGGGCAAGGCAAGCCGACCCACCAGCGGCGTCCTGGCCTCGCTGAACACCTGGGCACTGGAGTACGCACGCGCCTCGGGACTGCTCTCGAAATACCCGGCCACGCATACACCCTTCGCATGGTTACGGCGAAAGCCAGGATGCACGCCGTTATTGGTTTCCAAGGCATTGACCAAGGTTTTCGGGCGCAGGCGCTGTGGGTCGAGGGTGCCATTGACGTAGGCAAAGGCCCCCGCCACAACCGCAACCACAGCGCCGATACCCGCCAACCTGACGAGCAGACTGCCAGCGCTCAGTGGAGCCCGAGGCGGCGATGAGTGATCTACCATGAAAAAGCTCCAGGGCACTAGGCCACAGGGGAAATGAGCTATAAGACGAATCTCATGTAGGCTTATTCCCCATTCACTGTAGTTTTTTTCAGAGCAGAGCGCGCACCGGGCCGAGCGCCCTCCTACGCCTGGTTAAACAATGCTGGCCGCTTGTCCAGAAACGCCCGCATCCCCTCCTGTTGATCAGCGGTGGCAAACAAGCCGTGAAACAGCCGACGCTCCAGGCGCACACCGTCATGCAAACCAATCTCCAGGGATTGCGCTACCGCCTCCCGCGCCGCGCGGGTGGCTAACCGGGAGTACCCGGCAACCTGCCCGGCGACCGCCAGTGTCTGCTCAAGCAAGGTCGCCGCCGGGTAGATGCGAGACACCATCCCTGCCTGTTCCGCCTCCTGGGCGGACATCGGCCGCCCGGTCAACACCAGGTCCATGGTCTTGGCCTTGCCGATCAAACCCGTCAAACGCTGGGTCGCCCCCATGCCAGGGATTACGCCCAGCTTGATTTCCGGCTGGGCAAAGGTGGCGGTGTCGGCAGCGAAAATCATGTCGCACATCAGCGCCAGCTCACAGCCACCTCCGAACGCGTAGCCAGACACTGCAGCGATCGTCGGGGTGCGCAAACGGGCAAAACCCTCCCAGCCAACAAAGTAGTCCTCATTCAGCATGTCCAGGTAGGACTTGCCACTCATCTCCTTGATATCAGCCCCCGCAGCGAAATACGCCGCACTCCCAGTGATCACAAAACACCCGACCTGGGGATCTTGATCCAGGGCAGCCAGGCACGAAACCAGCTCCGTCATCAGTGCCGAACTCAGCGCGTTTTTGACTTCGGGGCGGTTCAACCTGACCAGAGCCACCCGCCCATGACGCTCGAACACTACATGCATAAACACCTCCACAGATCGATATCACTCGACTAACAAAGCGCTGTTTCAGGAGTCCCAGATAGCGCCATAGGCCGGTATATCCCTGGCCTCCAGCTCTGCCACCACCCGCTGCGTCAACCCTTGGTTGGCAATACAGATCACCGCTTCCGCCCCAAAGAGCTGCACAGCGCCGTAGGCCAGTTGCACCAGGTCAGGTTTGCCGCGCTCATCGGTGTCCCAGATCACCGCGTCTGGCTGGGCCAGCAGAATTTCTTCGACCAGCGCGTCACCGTAGGTTTTACGCGGGCTACGGGTAGACCAGATCAACCGGATAGGCACCTGCGCGGCGAGCAGATGCGGCATGACCGGCCCGATGCCACTGCCGGTGGCGATGTACACCACAGACTTGAACAGGGTCTCCACATTGGCCACGCCAGCGGTCGTGATGCCCTTTACCCATACATGCTCAGGCAGGTCCTCGATATACCGCCCAGTCCAATCCCCTGCCCGGGAAATGATCAGACGAAAACCTGCCTCACCGGGTGCGGGGATATTGGCAAAGGCATGCCACTCCAGCAGCGGATGCCGGCTGATCGCATTGGACGAGCCCGGGAACGGTGTGGTGTGCTTAAAGCGCGTGATGACCGCATGCCTGGAAGGTCGCGTGTGCTCAACAGCGACCTTGCGCAGCCGCAGCCAGGGCAAAGCGATGCTGAGAGTCAGCAGCACCAGCATCCAGAACGCCCCACTGTGCAGCAGGCTCGATGCGTGCTCGACGGATGCCGATAGCGTCAGCCCCCAGAACAACAGCAACGCGCCCCAGCCAGCAAACCGATGAACCCGCTCGAACGCGTTGTGAAACCTGCCACGAATGCCCGGTTGAGCCATGATCACCATCAGCAGCAACAGGCTCAGCAGCGTGCTGCAGACCCACAGCCAGGCAGACGAAACGCTGCCAGGCTCATGCAAATAACGCGTGACCTGCACCCCGAACAGGGCCGCAAACCAACCAGTGGCCGCCAGGGCTGCGCCGCTGTGCAACCCACCAATGTGGTACACCTTGGCCGCGCTGCGCCGCACGCGCAGCGGCCATGAGCGCGGAATCCGCGTCGCCAGCCAGAACAGCGCATTTATGACGTATTGCTGGCGAATCAAGATGACAACCGAAAGATTGACCAACACCATGTCCGACAGCACCTGAACCGTTATGCCTTGCAGGGTCAACCACACATAGACCGCGTTTCCCATCAATACCAGGGCCACCAGGCGGTTGTAATAAGAGAATAACGGCAACGCAGACCAGCGGCGCCAAAGCGACAGTTTGGGCGGTACAACGGTGTGGGTCAGCGCATCAATCATGGCAGGCCTCCGCTTGCGAGAGCGCCAGCAATGCCTCACACCGTTTCCGGGCTCGCTGCAGCAATAGCGCCTTGTCGATCTTGCCCCTGGCGGTCAGTGGAAAATGCTCCACGGCGAAAATCAGCAACGGCACGCAGTAGTAAGCCAGGCGCTGCTCGCATTGGATGCGGCAGGCGTCAATGTCGGCGCTGGCCGGCGAAACAAACGCCACCAGGCTGCGGTCGTCGAGCTTCAGCGCGACCGCCCGCGCACAACCGTCGGCGGCTTCCAAGGCTGCAGACACGGCGTCCAGTTCCACCCGAAAACCGCGAATTTTCACCTGGTCATCCACTCGCCCCAAATGTTCGAGTTGCCCGTCGGTCGTCCAGCGCCCCAGGTCCCGCGTGCGAAACATCATGGCATCGCCGCCAAGGAAGGGGTCCGGGTGGTAACGCTCCAAGGTCAACGCCGGGTTATTGAGATAACCAGCCGTCACCCCCGCGCCGCCGGCCCACATTTCACCCATTTCGCCCAGCTCACAGGCACGTCCCTGTTCGTCAAGCACATACACGGTGTTATTGGCGGTCGGCTGGCCGATGGTCAATAACGCGCCCGGTACATGCCGGTGCAGCGTATTGATGATGGTGGTTTCAGTCGGGCCGCAGCCGTTGTAGAACGTGCAGTGTGCCGCCCACTGTTCGGCAAGCGCATGGGAACAGGGCTCTCCGGCCACGGCGACCACATCGAGTTCGGGACACTGCCTGGGATCCAGCGTAGAGAGTATCGAGGGCGTCGCGATCAACACATGGCACTGTGCAGCCGTCTGGGCGATGTCCTTGCCACGAATCAGCAGAGTCGCCCCTTGGGCCAGGCAGCCGAGAATCTCCCAGGCGGCCATATCAAAACCGATATTGAGGATCTGCCCGACATTGCGGCCTGGCGCCATGCCCATGCGCCCCGGCGACGTCAGCAAGATATTGCAGACGTTGCGATGCGTGACACACACGCCGTTGGGACGCCCTGTCGTGCCGGAGGTAAACAACACGAAACACAGGTCTTCAGGGGCGGCAGCGGCAAATACCCGGTCATTGTTCTCTGCGACCTGGGGTTCTTCGGCAAGGAACACGTCCAGGCACAGACAGCGATGGACCGCCTCTTGCGGAATGCCATCCAGCAGGTGCGACAAAGTGAGAATCACGGGGCTGCTCAATGAATCGAGGATCATCGCCAACTGCAGGGTCGGAACGATTCTGGCGTCCTGCGGCACGTACGCGGCCCCCACCTTCAACACCGCCAACAACCCCACCAGCATCGGAATCGACCGCTCGACAAACAACGCCACCGTGTCACCGCGTTTCACACCCTGCTCAATCAAGCGCACGGCTAACCGATTGGCTTGTCGGTTGAGCTGTTCATAGCTGATGCGCCGGCCTGCGCACACCGCCGCCGTGGCTTGCGGCACCAGCGCCGATTGCACCTCAATGGCGTGGTGCACACAGCCATACGCAACCTGGGTTGACGGGCCGCTTCCCCATTGCTTAAACAACACCTGCTGAAAGGCCGGCAAATGCGCGAGCGCGGGAGGGGGGAGAAACGGCTTATCGATCGGTGAAAACGTCATGGACACACCCTCGTAGGTTCACTGCCAAAACAGTTCTGGCAGTACAGGTGTCGATTGAGGGGCGAACACGAGATTACAGGCTCACAAACTATGCAGAATCTTCTTACCAGCACCTGTCAGGTTTCTTTTCTCCAAGAGTGGAATAACCTACAGGGGCAAGCGTCTACCTCAGCACACCCTGCCAGACTTGAATGCCGATGCATGAACTCGACGAACCGTTACGTGAACTCATCCCCAGGCTGCGGCGTTTTGCCGTGTCCCTGACCCGTAACGCCAGCAGCGCCGACGACCTGGTGCAGGCCACTCTGGAACGGGCAATCAACCGTTGGGCCGACAAGCGCATCGAGGGCGACCTGCGTGCGTGGCTGTTCTCGATCCTCTACCGGCAGTTCCTCGACGCCCACCGCCGCACCCGCCGCTATGCACGCATGCTGGAATTTTTTACCGGCCGCGACGATGCACAGCCGTCGGTGGAGCGCACGGTGATCGCTCAGTCGACCCTGCAAGCCTTCGATCAGCTCAACACCGAACAGCGTGCCCTGCTGTTATGGGTGTCGATAGAAGGCTTGAGCTACAAGGAGGTCGCCGACATCCTCGACGTGCCCATAGGCACCGTGATGTCGCGCTTGTCCCGGGCACGCCAAGCCTTGCGCCAACTCAGCGATGGCGAAATTGCCAGCCCTTCCCTGCGGATACTCAAATGATCAGCCTGCCCCCCAGCGAACGCGACCTGCATGCCTACGTCGATCACCAACTCCTGGAGAGTGACCGGCGCCTGCTCGAGACTTATTTGGCGGCCCACCCTGAGGTCGCGGCCCAGGTACAGGCCTGGCAGCACGACGCGCAATTGCTGCGCGCGTCACTCAGCGGTGCCTTGCAACAGCCGGCCAACCCGGCGCTGGACCCGGCGCTGATCCGCCAGCGCATCAAGCAGCAATCGCGCCGTCACTTCGCCACGGCGGCGGTGTTGCTGGTTGCCGTGAGCCTCGGCGGCCTCGGCGGCTGGCACGCCCGCGAAGCCACGCAAGCGTCGATGTTGCCCATGGCCGACGCGATGCAAGCGTTCCGCCTGTTTGCCCAGGAGGGCATCATGCCCGCCGACTACAACGGCCAGGACAGCGGCACGATGCAGGCCTGGCTCGACCGCTACTTCAACCAGGCCCATCGCCTGCCGGACTTGAGCCAGTCAGGCTTCAAGCCGGTCAGCGGCCGGTTGCTCACCACCGAGCAAGGCGCCGCCGCCATGGTGCTGTACGAAGACCCGCACGGTCGGCGCATCAGTTTCTACATTCGCCCACCGGGTCCCAACAACGGTTTCCTGCCCCGTGGCCAGCGCTCGGCGGATGGGTTGCAGGCGCAATACTGGTCTGGCGGCGGCTACAACTATGCGATGGTCAGCCCGATGGATCAGCCGCCGCCGCCCATGCAGCCGTTCTAGAAGCCCACGTCCAGCACCACGTTGTCGAGGTAGGTGCCGGCAGGTGGCGTGGTCTGGTCGGTGTAGATTCTGGCGTTGTAGTTGAATACCTGGCTGCCGGTGCCCAAGCCATTACCGGGGTTGACCTCGGCCGTTGAGCTGGCCCGCCGCGCCGCGCCGACACTGCCCCAGCGCGTGGTGCCAGCGCTTTTGAAAATGTCGTAGGCCAGATAGTTGCTGCCCGAGATCATGCGCCGCCGCCCGCCCACACTCAGCGGGTTCTGGCCATCGCTCAGGCCCACGGTGTAGGCACTGCCTTTGGTACAGGCGATATTGACCGTCTGCCCCGTTACGGCCGTGAACCCACTGATCACCGGGGCGCTGCCAAAGCTGATATTGGGCGCGGTGATCTGGCAGTCGTTGGTGACGGTCATGCTGACTGTCAGGGTCGCGACGGCATTGCCAATATCACGCCCCAGGCAGATCCCGCCAATGCCGATGCCCGAGCAATAGTTCCAGTTCCAGGCAATGTTCAACGTCTCGGTATACAGCCCCGCCGCCACATTGCTGCCGGTGATGCTGCTCAGGTACAGCGGCACGGTTTTCGCCCCTGGCCCCGCGATCAGCCCCAACGCCTGGGCAATCCCCCCGGCGCCACCAAAATCAAACTGCGTGCCGCGGGTGATCGGATAGCTGCTGCTGTTGTTGCCGTAGATTGTGTAGCCGATCACGTCACCGGTCGGCCCGACCATGCCGCTCTGGGTCGAGGTGATGGTGGCGTAGAAGTGGTCCGACGACACCAGCAGCGAAATCAGCGCCGATGTGCAGCTCAACCCGGCGTTGGTGGTCGAACTGGTTTGTGCGGCCGTGCGTACCGTCATCGAACTGATCGAGCCGAAACTGGCCGGCGCGCTGGTGACCACCGAGCACGCCGCCATCGCCGGGCCTGACAGCAGCAGCCCAAGCAGCAAGCATGCCTTGCCCCTCACTGGCACACCAACGGCCCGATCAGCGGCACGCCTTGTTGTTGCTCGTCCACATCGAAGGTCGCCTGGCAAGTACGCCCTTGCCCCAGCGTCACCTGCAAGGTGTTATGGGCCGACAGGTTTTCCAGGTACACCAAACCATCCCAGCCCACCACCGCCTGCTGGCCGCTTTGCTCATGCACCACCAGGCTGCCCAGGGGCAATTCCTGGTGCTGGCTGTCCACCAGCGTGACACTCGCCGCCAGCACGCGGCGCAGCGGAAACTCCAGCAGATAACCCGCGCCACGGCGCACCGAGACCCGTTGTTCCACGTTGGGACTCTGTACATTCAGCGGCAAGTTCAGTGGGTCGATTTCATACTTGCCCCGGTAATACGCACTGCTCCAGGGCACCAGCAAATGCCCGTTGCGGTCGGTCTCGCCCACCAGTTGGTTCTCGTAACGCACCGGAATCCCGGCAAAGCCCTGAGTGCTCACCACCACAAACGCATCATTGATGCGGTTGGCGGCAAACGTGTCGCCGCCCATCCACACCAACGAACCGCTGGCATCCGCCCAACGCGTCTCGGCATCGCTGCTGCCATACACCCCGGCCTGCAATTGCACCGACTGCAAACGCCAGGTCAAGTCAGCCTGTCGATAGCTGGGTGCGTCGCCCTGGGCATAGCCCAGGTTATAGCCGAACCCACCTTGGCTGGGCACGGCGCTGCTGTAGTTGACCCGCTGGCGGCCAGTGCCGTCCTTGCCGCGTTCTGTGCTCAACGCGAGGCTGCCGTTGAGGTCGAACGGGATGACCAGTTGCGCCTGCATGGCCCAGTTGCTGTCGCCGATCTCGCGGTTGGCCGACAGGTAGAAACTGGTGTTGCGCCATAACGGTTTGCTCCAGCTCAGGTTGAGCAGCCGCGTGCGCGAGTCGTCCGCGGCCTGCACGTCGAAATAGCCCAGGCCCAGGCTGCCGAAACGCTCAAGATTAAGGCTCAAGGTCACCTGTTCACTGCGCTTGCTCAAACTCGCGTAGGGAGTGTCGACCAGCGTCAGGTCGGCGTAGTCGGCGCGCCGTTCGACCCGTTGGTAGGACAGGCTGTAATGGCTGCTGTTGTACTGATAACCCAGGCTCAGTTGCTGGCCATTGCGGCCTTCGAACTGGCTCTGGCTGAGGGCCGTGTTGAGCACGCCGAAATTGCCCAGTCGCACGTTGCCGCCCAGCCCGCCGAGGGTCAGGTCACTGGACGCTTCGACGTGGCTTTCCAGGGTCAGGTTGTCGGAATAACCGTAACGCAATGTCGCACTGGTCACCCCTGGCCCGTAGGAGAAATCCCGCACGGTGTAGTCGCGGCGCAACGTCCCGGCCGCCACCGAAAAATCCGTCAAGCCTTGTTGCAACAACGTGCTGGTGACGTAGAACGGCACCGTGGTCGACACCTGGCGACCCAGGGCATCGGTGGTGACCACCACGGCTTCACCCGCGCCGTTGATAAATGGGACGTTGGTCAGGGTGTAAGGGCCAGGTTGCAGCAGCGCGCTTTCGGATTTGTAGCCGTTGATGAACAAATCCACCGACGACGGCACCGCCGCCTCGCCGGCAAATTGCGGCAAGGGATAAGTGACCAGGTCGGGGCGCACCGCAAAGTCGCGGGAAAACTGTACCCCGCCCAAGCGCACCGAGCTGCTCCAGGGCAGCGAACCGCTGATCACATCACCCGCTTCATAGGTGAGCATCCGTTCATCGTCAGAGAAGCGCCAAGTGGTGTCGTAACGCCGGTAGCCATTGTTGAGGGTACTGTCGTTGATACCGCCGGCCAGGGTCTGGCGGACCTGCCCGGTGTTGGACAAGGTGCCCCAGTTGTCGAACAGCCGCACTTCGTTCCAGGCCGCGAGGTAACTGCCGCCTTCGTCGGTGTCGTTGAAATACAGGTCATAGTTGAACAAGGCGCCAAAGCTGCTCATGGCCTGGGTGCGCGGGTAGGTGTTGCGGTTGCCGATGAACTGCTCCTGCAACCACGACGGCGGCACGTCGATCAACAGGCGCTGGCCGTTGCTATCGTAGTCGCTGTGCAGGCCGGGGATTGCGTCCAGCGCCACGCTGCCGCTGAGTTCACCGGGCAGCTTCATGCCCACGTCCTGCAGCGCGCCCGCCGGCACGTACAACTGCCCGGCGCGCTGGTCGACGGCAATGACGCGGCCGGTGTCCATCTGGTTGACCACCAACTCCAGAAACAGCTGTGCATCGGCGACAGCCTCCATACTGCTCGGCGGCGGCGGCAGGTCGCCCGCCACTGCCACGCCCCACAGCCCGCTGACCACCACCGACAGCCATAGATGACGAGCCCGACCACGACTCACCATGGCGTTGTGTCCTTCAATGGACATCTCCATCCGCTTAACACCCGGAGCTTCCCAGCCCCGCTACACCACCCTCAACGCTTCGGCGCGAGGCTCTCCAACTGCGCTGCACCGTTGACACGAACCTGCAATGGCTGATCAGCCGACAGCGCATCCGGAACCGGCCAGCGCATGGTCGCGCCGGGCAGCACATAACCCAGCAACCCCTCCACCAGCGGCCGGGCCTGCCCGCTCTGTTTGAACGACGCGTCCGTCAGCCGCGCATGCACCGCGCCCTGGTTTCGCACCTCGATGTAGTTGCGCCCCGCCACCGTGACCTTGTGCCAGCTCAGGTCCGGCTTGCCCGCGCCTGCCGGATCGCGCTGACGCGTGGCGTCCTCCTTGCTCCACAGCCCCGCGCCGTAGGCGAACAACGGTACCGAGTAGCGCATCTGGAAACGGATCGCCGCCGCCGTATTCTTGCCTTCCGGCGGCGTGGGCACCTGCAATGGCGAAGGGATTTCATCAATGATGATGCGATAGGCCAGCTCCTGGCCCGGCGGCACTTCACGGGTGCGGGTCAGGCGCACCAGTTGCTTCTGCCCCGGCTCGATCCTGGCCACCGGCGGGCTGCCGATCACATCGCGCTGGTTCTGGTACTGCTCGTCGAAGCCGCTCTGGCTCCAGGCAAATACGCGAATCTGCAGGCTCGCGGTTTCCGTGCCGCGGTTCTCCAGCCACAGCGCGCTGGCCTGTTGATCCGCTTCCAGCACCGGGTCGATGGGCCAGATCAGCACCGAACTGGCGGCCTGCGCCAACCCCGCCGTGCACAACGCCCCCAGGGCCATACCCGCGGCCCACAGCCGCCGGGAAGGTGAACGCATAAAACCACTCCTTATACCGATAAGCCCTACCACGTCAGTTGCACCTGCAACGTGTCGCTGTACGTCCCCCCAGGCTGATTGCCCGGTAATACCACCCGCCCATAGATCGGCAGGCTGATGTTGTTTGCGTCGCTGTACGTCACGCTGACGCTCTGACTGACGCCCAGGCTCTGGCTGAACGCCGCGTCCCGAAACAGCTGGTACGCCACCCGCGCACTGCCGCTGTTGAGCTGCAAGTTGCGCCCGCTGCTGTTATGCAGGCCGCCGTCGACGCTCATGCTCAACGCCACCCCCGGCGTGCATTGCAGGGTCACACCGCCGGTCAGCGCGGCAGTCACGGTGCTGGTGGCCAGGGCCGAGTAACTGCCGTAATTCAATGCGCCGTAGTTGGCGCTGCCGCCAACGATCAAACAGCCCGGCGTAATCGTCGCGCTCACCTGAAAGCTCTGGCTGGTCACCGCCGACAACGGCAGCGGCACCGCCAGCCCACAGGCCAGCAAGGCGCAAAGCCAGCGCATCAGAACGTCAGTTCAACAGCCACGGTGTCCGAGTACGTGCCCGCCGGCAGCCCGGCCTTGCCCACCGCCCGCCCATAGAGGTTCACGGTTTGCGCCACGCCGGTGCTGGTGGCGAGGGTGATCACGCCGTCAATCGCCAGCAGCGCCGAGTGGCCGCTGTCGGTGTAGAAGTCGTACGGCACGAAGTTGCCCGCGCCGTCGGCCAGCGCACGGGTGCCCCCGTCAGACGCACCATCATTCGCACCGGCACGCACCTTCACCGCTGGCGTGGTGCCACTGGAGCACAGGATCGACAGCGCGCCCCCGGTGCCGGTGCCGCCGAGCAATTGGGCGTCGGCATTGGTGAACAGGCTGTTGGTGGTACCGAAGTTCAGGCTACCGAAGTTGAGGCCGGTGGCCGCTCCGGAACCGTTGACCTGGCAACTGGCAATCAGTGTCAGGCTGGAGGTGATCTGGCCGGTCACCGTGGTGGCCGCATTCAGGCTGGAGGCCATCGCCAGACCCAGTGCGCAAACGCCGAGTCGAGATACAAGTGCATGCATGATTGTCATCCTTTTGATTTACCAATCCAGTGTCACGGTCAATGTGTCGGTATAGGTTCCTGCCGGGAGGGCCGTGGTATTGGCCACCACGGCGCCCCACACCGGGATGGTCATTTGCGTGCCGTTGGTGGCTACAAAACTGCGTTGCTGGCCGATGGTGTACGGGATGCGCCCCAGCGGGTCGGCCATCAATTGATAAGGGATGGTCTGGCGGCCGTTGCTCAGGCGCCGGGTGGTGCCGACGGCGTTGCTGCCGCCGTCGATGGTTACGGTGAAACTGGCGACCGTCGGGTTGCACGAGACTGTCAGCGGCGCATTACTGCCGTCCGAAATACCCGCCCCCAAGGGGTTGCTCCACGTCGGCCCCTGACTGCCGAAGTCCAGCATGGCCGTGCCGCCCGTCGGGCTGACCGGGGCGGTTTCATTACCCTTGCTCACTTCGCAACTGGCGGTGATCACCATGCGCGCCTGGATAAACCCGCTGGCCACCGCCGCGTAGGCATCTTCGGCAAGCAGCAACAAGCCACCCATGGCCACCAGGGTCCAGCCCCGGCTCACCATGTGACCGTGACCTTGAGCAGGTCGGTGTAACGACCGACCGCCGGGATGTCTTTTAGCGGTTCGATCCGGCCATACAGCGGCAAGTCGACGGAACCGGAGTCCGGCACACGACCACTGAGCGGCACATTCACCGGCAAGGGCACGCGCCGTGCGGCGTCGGCGTAAATGCGATAAGGAATGGGTTTGCCGGAGGGGATGCCCGTGCTCAGGTAACGCACTTCGCCGGCGCCGCCGTTCAGGCCGCCATCGACGCGCATCTGGTAGGGGGTGTCGGGGTTGCATTCCAGGCGCGGCTGGCGCTGGCTGATCAGCGCCGCACTCAAGGGCCCGGCCGGGTCATCCAGACGCGGGCCGCTGCCGAAATCCAATACGCCCAGTTGCTCAATGCCAGCGCTGCGGGCGTGCCCACCAACTGGCAGCCGCGCTGCACGTCGATGCGCACCACCACTTGCAGTTGCGCTCCGTAAACCGTGCCGCAGAGCATCGCGCCCATCACTGTCAATACTGCTCGTCCCTTCACTGCCCCAAATCCTTATACAGGGGTGACTGCTTTGTAGAAGGGTAGTCACTGAGGGAGAATCTGCCAGTCTGGACAGGATTTCCTGCATTCCATGCCTTTTCGAGATAGCCGGCCGCGCCCTTCTGCATTGGTCAAATCGCGGCGAGCGCCCTAAAGTAAGCGACCTCGACACACAGAGTGACTTCCATTGGCCGTGCTTGCCTTGATCCGTCGTTTGCTCGGTAAACCCACCGACGGCCACGACGACTCGCCCATCCAGACGTTCTTTGACAACAAAGCCCGGCAACAGGGCTACACCCTCAGCGCCGGCCAGGCCCAGGCAATCGCCGCCATGGCTCGCGCAACCCGGCACCTGCTCGCCGGCCAACCCACCCGCAGCCTGTACCTGCACGGCCCCGTAGGTCGCGGCAAAAGCTGGCTGCTGGACGGTTTTTTCCAGGCGCTGCCCATCGCCCAGAAGCGGCGCGTGCACTTTCATGAGTTTTTTGCCCGCCTGCATCGGGGCATGTTTACCCACCAGCAGGCCGACGATGCGCTGGCCGTGACCCTGGATGAACTGCTCGATAGCTGTCGCGTGCTGTGTTTCGACGAGTTCCATGTCCACGATATCGGCGATGCGATGCTGATCACGCGGCTGTTCAAAGCGCTGTTCGAACGCGGCGTGCTGGTGCTCGTCACCTCCAACTATGCGCCAGAAGAGCTGTTGCCCAACCCGCTGTACCACGAGCGGTTCAAGCCGGTGATCGACTTGATCGCCACGCGCATGGAAGTGCTGGAAGTCAGCTCGCCCCAGGATTTTCGCAGCCTGCCCCAGGCCCATGCCGTGCAGCGTTTTACCACCGGTCGGTACGTGTGGCCGGGCACATCGGCCCAGCGGGCGGCGCTCGGCCTGCCTGCCACCGATGGCCCGGCGCAGCACCTTACAGTGGGCAACCGACAACTCATCTGCCGCCAGCATCACGCCCGCACCGTCGCCTTCACCTTCAGCGACCTCTGTGAACAGCTGACAGCCGTGATGGACTACCTGCTGCTGTGCGAGGATTTCGATCACTGGATCATCGACGGCCTGCCGCAACTGGCCGAATGCCCGATCGCCGTGCAGCAACGGTTTATCAACCTGGTGGACGTGCTCTACGACAAGGACAAGCACCTGATCCTGATCGGCGAACACACCCTGGAGCAGGCGATGAGCGGCCAGGCCATCGACCTGGCGCGCACCGCCAGCCGCCTGAACCAACTGCAACAAGCCAGCCCGCAACCCCTCCACGACCCGGTATCATGAGCGCCATTTACGCCCCTTTGCCGAGTGACCGCGCCGTTTATGAATACCCTCGCCCAACTCAAGGCCGGCCAATTGGCCGGCATTACGCGCCTGGACCTGTCCTGCGGGCTCACCGAATTCCCCGAGGAAATCTTCGGGCTGGCCGACTCCCTGGAAATTCTCAACCTCAGCGGTAACGCCCTGAGCCGCTTGCCCGACGACCTGCACCGCCTGCAACACCTACGTGTACTGTTCTGCTCGGACAACGCCTTTACCGAACTGCCGGAATGCCTGGGCCAATGCGCAAAGTTGAGCATGGTCGGCTTCAAGGCCAATCAGATCAGCCACGTCCCTGCCACCGCCCTGCCGCCGCTGCTGCGCTGGCTGATCCTCACCGACAACCGCATCAGCCAATTGCCTGATGCGTTGGGCGAGCGTCCACTGCTGCAAAAACTGATGCTGGCCGGCAACCAGCTCGCAGCCCTGCCGGAAAGCCTGGCCAACTGTCACAACCTCGAATTGCTTCGCATCGCGTCCAACTGCTTGACCCGCCTGCCGCAATGGCTGTTAGCCCTGCCAAGCCTGACCTGGCTGGCCTATGCCGGTAACCCGGTGGAAATGGCCGTGGAGGTGGTGGCAGACGACACAACACCGGATATTGCGTGGACAGCGCTGGAATTGGGCGAAGTGCTGGGCGAAGGCGCTTCGGGGGTGATCCGCAAGGCCCTGTGGAAAGCACACGCCAAGCCGGTTGCCGTCAAACTCTACAAAGGCACCATCACCAGCGACGGCTCGCCGCTGCACGAAATGCAGGCCTGCATTGCCGCCGGCCTGCACCCCAACCTGATCAGGATCGAGGGCCGCGTGGTCGGCCACCCGGATGACCAGGCCGCCCTGGTGATGGACCTGATCGACCCCAGCTACCGCAACCTCGCCGCCCTGCCGAGCCTGGCGTCGTGCACCCGCGACATCTACGAACCAACCGCTCGTTTCAGTGCCGATGTGGTCTTGCGCATGGCACGGGGCATCGCCTCGGTGGCCGCGCATTTGCACCGGCACGGCATCACCCATGGCGACCTGTATGGCCACAATATCCTGTGGAATGCAGCGGGCGATTGCCTGCTCGGGGACTTTGGCGCGGCGTCGTTCCATGCCATGGCGGATACCTCGGAGACACGGGCGTTGCAGCGAATTGAAGTGCGGGCGTTCGGGGTGTTGCTGGGGGAGTTGTTGGAGCGGGTAGAGACCCGTGACGAAACCTTGCTGGCACTGCAGCGACGATGCTGTCAGCCGGATGTATTGGCGCGGCCGGGGTTCGACGAAATCGAAACCGTACTGGATTCTATCCAACGCCACTAAACCAAAGTGGGAGCGGGCTTGCTCGCGAATGCGGTGTATCAGTCAAACCTCTATCAACTGACACTGCGCATTCGCGAGCAAGCCCGCTCCCACATTCTGACCGCGTTTGTTCTGTCAGGTATCAGCCGGCCAGACCGACAAACATGTCCTGCACGTCGTCATGGTTGTCCAGGCCTTCCAGGAAAGCCTCGACCTCAGCCATCTGCTCATCGGTCAACCCGCTGACCGGGTTTTTTGCGATGTAGCCCAGCTTGGCCGACAACACGGTGAAACCCTGCTCCGGCAACGCTTTCTGTACCGCGTCCAGGTCGGTGGTTTCGGTGATGAACAGGGTGGTGCCCTCTTCTTCGCCGTCTTCAAAGTCCTGGGCACCGGCTTCAATCGCGGCCATTTCCGGATCGGCGTCAGGGGTATCCGGGGAGGCTTCGATCAGGCCGACATGGTTGAAGTCCCAGGCTACCGAGCCCGAAGCCCCCAGTTGGCCCTTGCGGAACGCCACGCGGATTTCCGCCACGGTGCGGTTGATGTTGTCGGTCACGCACTCGACGATCAACGGGACCTGGTGCGGGGCGAACCCTTCGTAGGTTACGCGGTGATATTGCACGGTTTCACCGAGCAGACCGGCGCCCTTCTTGATCGCGCGGTCCAGGGTTTCCTTGGGCATCGAGGCCTTCTTGGCCTGCTCCACCACCAGACGCAAGTGAGCGTTGGTCGCGGTATCGGCGCCGTTGCGGGCGGCAATGGTGATTTCTTTCACCAGCTTGCCGAAGATCTTGCCCTTGGCATTGGATGCCGCTTCTTTATGTTTGACTTTCCACTGTGCGCCCATGACTCACTCTCTGATATCCATAGCGCCGAGACGTCTACTGGCCGGCGCTTTGGGGGCAGAGTTTATAGCGCGAGAACGCATCGTTCCACCAAAAAACCGGCCATGTCCTTCAGCTACGCAAAGGGGTGATCGCCACGTTGCGGTCCGGCACGAAATCCCCGACCTGGGCCAGCACCGCAGGCCTGGCGTTCCAGTAGGGCATCAGTACCAGTGAGGAAAACAGTGCGGCGCCGGCAAATACGATAAACACCGTCACGGTATCGAAGTAGCCCGGCAGCAATCCGCCGAGGATCGCGCCCACTGAACCACAGCCGTTGACGAAGCCTGCCGCAGTGGCGCCGGCCTTGGCGTGCCGAAGTCGATGGCCGCCGTGCTGCTGATCATCGAGTCCGGCCCGTACAACGTCAGGCCCATGACAAACAGCAGCGCCATCACCAGCACCACACTGCCGGTGTGCAGCGCGCCCATGAACAAGGCCAGTGCCACCGTCAGCGCCAACAGGCTGAGCACGCAGGCCGGCATGCGCCGGGCGCCGAACAGTTTGTCGGACGCCAGGCCGATCAGCACCGGCCCCAGCAAACCGGCCAACTCGAACGCGGTGGGCACGATGGCCGCCCCCACTTTGCCCACCGACGGCATCTGCTCATACACGATGACCGGCCCCCACAGCAGGATGGCGTAACGCGCCGGCTTCAACAGGAAGTACGCCAGCCCCAGGGTCAGCACCGTGCGGTTACGCAAAATCGCCCGCAGTGGCTCCAGCACACTGATGCGCTTTTCGGCGGCGGCCTCTTCGGCGCTCAGTACCGGCTCAGGCTCAACCGGCGGCAAGCCTACATCCTGCGGCGTGTTGCGCTGAAAGATAAAGAACAGCACCGCGACCACCGCAACCACCGCCGCACTGGAAATAAACGCCGCATGCCAACTGCCGATCAGCGTGTAGGCCCACCACCCGGCAAAGGGCGACGCCACCAAACCACCGAACGCATAACACGAACTCCACAACCCCAGCACCCGTCCGCGCTGCTGCGCCGGGAAGAAACTGCCCAGGTTCTTGCACAGCCCCGACCAACCAGTGGACTGCGCCAGCCCCTGGATCAACATGCAGGTCACAAAAATCGGCAACGTGGCGAAAGAGCCCATCACCAACGCCGCTGCGGCGGAAATCAGCAAGCCGCCCAGCACCACCACCCGTGGCCCGAAGCGGTCCGCCAGCATGCCCCAGGTGAACTGCCCCACGCGTACGCCGCCAGGTACAGGCCATCGAGGTTGGCCATGGTCATTTTGTCGAGATGAAAGCTCGGGTCGTCGCCAATCCCCAGCTTCGCCACGGAAAACGCTTTGCGAGTGAAATAGAACGCTGCGTACGCCAGCCAGGTGATGGCGAAAATCTGCACGCGCCAACGCTTGATGCTACCCATAGGGATATTCATGGTGGTTCTGACCTCAGGTGTGAGTGTGCCGGCAGAATCGAAGGAAAACGCCTGTTTTTTTATTGTTGAGCACTGCAATAGCGGCCTGAGACGGCGCGGTATTGGTCAGATGGATGCTGTTGGCCAGCCTCCATGACCGCGGAAGTTGTAGGACTCAACCTACGGCGGCTGAGGGGTATCAAAGCAATGGCTGACTAATAGGTAAAATCGATTTATCGTATTTCAAATATAAGCTCAGCTTGTAAGAGGATCTGCCATGTCGGTTTCCCACGCCCAGCTCAAAGCCTTCCATGCCGTGGCCGTACACGGCAGCTTTACCCAGGCGGCCGAACGGCTGTTCCTCACGCAGCCGGCCATTTCCGACCAGGTGCGCAAGCTCGAAGAACGCTTTGGTGTGCTGTTGTTTCATCGCAACAAACGCTCAGTGCGCCTGACCGACTTGGGCGAGCGCTTGCTGGGCATCACCCAGCGCCTGTTCGTGATCGAAGCCGAAGCCGAGGAGCTGCTGCAAGACTCACGCGCCCTGCAAACCGGGAGCCTGACCCTGGCGGTGGACGCCCCCGTGCACCTGCTGCCGCAGATTGCGCGTTTCTGTCAGCTGTACCCCGGCATCACCGTGAAGATCGAGACCGGCAACACCGATGAGTCGCTGCTTCGCCTGTACAGCTACCAGGCCGACCTGGCGCTGCTCGGGCGGGATGTCGACGATGAACGGTTGCTGTCCCTGCCGCTGCCCGACGGCCAACTGCTGGCATTTGTGTCGCGCAACCACCCGTGGGCCGGGCGCGAGTCGATCTGCCTGGCCGATCTGGATGACACGCCGTTGGTATTGCGGGAAATCGGCTCGGTCACCCGTCAGACCCTTGAACGGGAAATGAGCCAGGCCGGGCTGCGGATTCGCCCGGCGATCCAGGTGGAAGGCCGCGAAGCCGCCCGTGAAGCGGTGGTGGTAGGGATTGGCGTAGGCGTGGTCTCGGCGGCGGAATTCGGCGCGACTCACGGGTGTACGCCATGCCGATCCGTGATTGCACCCAGCGCATGAAGGAAACCCTGGTGTGCCTGAAGGAACAGAGTTCACGCCGGATCGTCGCGACGTTCCTGGACATCGTGCGCGACAGCCTTCAGCCCGGCGCCAACTCGAAGAACGCCTGAATCAAGCGCAACGACCGACGCCGCTCCATGCAGCCGAGCATGTGCCGGTTCAGCAGCCCGTCGCCCTGGATCGGCACCGCCCGCACCCGTGGGTCCTGGCTGACCTCCATCGACGACACCACCCCCACGCCCAACTCGGCGGCGACGGCTTCGGTCACCGCTTCACGGCTGTCCAGCTCCAGCAACACCTTGGGCTGCACAGCGCCAGCCAGGCAGGCGTCGTCGAAGGTGCGCCGGGTGATGGAGCTGGGCTCACGCAGCACCATGATCACCTCGTGCAATTGCGCCAGGCGAATCCCCTCGGGCAGCATCGCCCACGGGTGACTGGCCGGCACCAGTGCGCAAATACGCGACTCGCTCAAGGGTTGCAGGTGCAGGCCATTGCGCGGCTCCACTTCAGTGAGCACCGCCACATCCGCATGCTCGGACAGCAAGGCCGCCAGGGTTTCCTGGGCATTGCCCAGGCGCAGGTTGACCGTAATGCCGGGGTAGCGCGCACGCAGGCTGGCGATCATCGGCATCACCAGGTGCGGACCGTCCGCCGCCACTTCCAGGCGACCGGTGAGCAACTGCCGATTGGCCTCCAACAGCGCCTGCGCTTCGTCCACCAGGCCGAAGATCGCCCGGGTGATCGCCGCCAGGCGTGCGCCCTCCTCGGTCAATTCCACCCGCCGTGCCGTACGACGCAACAGTGGAATCTGGTAGTACTCCTCCAGCGCCTTGATATGCCCGGTCACCGCCGGCTGGCTGATAAACAGCCGCGCAGCAGCTCGGGTAAAGCTGCCTTCGCGGGCGACCGCATCGAATGCGCGTAATTGAAACAGGTTCATGGTTATCGGCCTCACTGATAGCTCGCATAACAACAAACAATTTGATTGATAACAAGCCAAACTGCAATTTAGGCCCCGTAGCTTCACACCCCGATGCCTTGCGAGGACTTGAGATGACCACTGCCGCGCCGATCCTGCTGACCCCAGGCCCCCTGACCACATCCAGCCGCACCCGTCAGGCAATGATGGTGGACTGGGGTTCATGGGATGACCGTTTCAACCAACTCACCGCCAGCGCCTGCACCCGACTGCTGGCGATCCTCCACGGCGCGGACAGCCATCACTGCGTGCCTTTGCAAGGCAGCGGCACCTTTGCCGTGGAAGCGGCCATCGGCACCCTGGTTCCACGCAACGGCAAGGTACTGGTACTGATCAACGGCGCCTACGGCAAGCGCCTGGCGAAGATCTGCGAAGTGCTGGGCCGCGACTTCAGCACCTTTGAAACCGCTGAAGATGAGCCCACCACTGCCGCCGATGTGGACCGTTTGCTCCAAGCCGACAAGGGCATCACCCACGTCGCCTTGATCCACTGCGAAACCAGCACGGGCATTCTCAATCCGTTACCGGAGATCGCCCAGGTCGTCAAAAACCACGGCAAACGCCTGATCATCGACGCCATGAGTTCCTTCGGCGCATTGCCCATCGATGCTCGCGAGGTGCCGTTCGAAGCCCTGATCGCCGCCTCGGGCAAATGCCTGGAAGGCGTGCCCGGCATGGGCTTTGTCTTCGCCGAGAAGCAGGCGCTGGCCGCTGCCCAAGGCAACTGCCATTCCCTGGCGATGGACCTGTTCGACCAGCACACCTACATGGTCAAGACCGGCCAATGGCGCTTCACCCCGCCGACCCACGTGGTCGCCGCCCTGCACGAGGCGCTGCTGCAATATCAGGAAGAAGGTGGCCTGCCTGCTCGAAACCAGCGCTACACCGACAACTGCCAGGCGCTGCTGGACGGCATGGCCGAGCTTGGTCTGCGCAGCTTCCTGCCGGCCGCCATCCAGGCGCCGATCATCGTCACCTTCCACGCCCCGCAAGACCCGCACTACCAGTTCAAGGACTTCTACGAACGGGTCAAGGCCAAGGGTTTCATCTTGTACCCCGGCAAATTGACCCAGGTGGAGACCTTCCGCGTCGGCTGCATCGGCCACGTCGACGCCGCCGACATGGGCGCCGCCGTCAGTGCCATCGCTCAGGCTTTGCAGGCCATGGGCATCACCCTTTCATCCATTGGAGCGCCCGCATGAACTATCAAAACCCCAACACCCTCCAGGCCGTGATCCTCGATTGGGCCGGCACCGTGGTCGACTTCGGCTCCTTCGCGCCGACACAGATTTTTGTCGAGGCTTTTGCCGAGTTCGACGTGCAAGTCTCCATCGAAGAAGCCCGCGGCCCGATGGGCATGGGCAAGTGGGACCACATCCGCACCCTTTGCGACCAGCCGCAAGTTGCCGAGCGTTACCGCAAGGCGTTCGGCCGCACGCCCACTGACGACGACGTCACCGCGATCTACCAGCGCTTCATGCCGTTGCAGATCGAGAAGATCGCCGAACACTCGGCGCTGATTCCTGGCGCCCTCAACACCATTGCGCAACTGCGCAAGCAAGGTATCAAGATCGGCTCCTGCTCCGGCTATCCCAAGCAGGTAATGGACAAGGTCGTCGCCCTGGCTGCCACCAATGGCTACGTCGCCGACCATGTCGTCGCCACCGACGAAGTGCCCAACGGCCGCCCTTGGCCAGCCCAGGCCCTGGCCAACGTGATTGCACTGGGGATTGACGATGTAGCGGCGTGCGTGAAGGTCGACGACACCGTGCCCGGCATCCTTGAAGGGCGTCGCGCCGGAATGTGGACCGTGGCGCTGACTTGCTCCGGCAACGCCCTGGGCCTGACCCATGACCAGTTCCAAGCCCTGGATGCCACCACCCTGGCCAGCGAACGCACGCGCATCGAAGCGATGTTCGAAGGCTCGCGCCCGCATTACCTGATCGACACCATCACCGACCTGCCGGCGGTGATCGCCGATATCAACCAGCGCCTGGCACGCGGCGAAATGCCGCAAAGCCACTGATAGAGGTCAATACAACGGCATTCGCACCGGGCAAATCGTTCAAAACAGGCATAGAGTAAAAGGACTCCGTCGCCAAAGAACGGAGGCTTGCCCTGATGAATGAGGAACCCAGCGATGCCGTGGAAAAATTCCGATACGCGCTACAGCACCATGTCGATTGCGCTGCACTGGTTGATGGTGGTGCTGCTGGCGGTGGTCTACGCCTGCATAGAGTTACGCGGCCAGTTCCCCAAAGGCAGCGGCGCCCGCACACTGATCGTCGAGATGCACTTTATGTTCGGTCTCACGGTGTTTGTGCTGGTGTGGCTGCGCCTGTTTGCGCGCAGCCTGGGGGTGGCGCCGAAGATCGTACCGGCACCGCCGCAATGGCAAAGCCTGCTGGCCACCCTGATGCACGCCGCGCTGTACGCCCTGATGATCGGCATGCCGATTGCGGGCTGGCTGATCGTCAGCGCCGAGGGGCATTCGGTGATGTTCTATGGCATGGAATTGCCGCCGCTGATTGGCGAGAACAAGGCCCTGGCCAAAGAGATTGAAAGCTGGCACGTGCTGTTCGGCAAGATCGGCTACTGGCTGATCGGGCTGCATGCCTTGGCGGGGATCTTTCATCATTATGTGATGCGCGATAACACGGCGCTGCGGATGATGCCGGGTAAGCGCGCTAGTCTGTAAACCCTCGCCGGCCTTGCAGGCCGCCGGTGTGCACGAAGATCAGGCGAGTGCCGGGCGCGATGTGGCCGGCCTCGATCTGCTGTTTCAAGGCCAGCAATGCCTTGCCGGTGTAGAGCGGTTCCAGCGGCACGCCGCAGGCCTGCTCCGTATTTTCAATAAAGTCGAGCAACACCGGGTCGACCTTGGCGAAGCCGCCCCGGCTGGCGTCCCGCAATTGATAGCCGCCCGCCACCAGGGCACTCACGTTTTGCGCCACACCATGATCGTCCGGCACGGCCAGTGCGCCGTACACCGGATGGGCACCCGCCTCTGCCAGCACCAAACCCGCCAGCGTGGTGCCGGTGCCCGCCGCCAGCCACCACCCGTCGTAATCGGCCCAGCCCAGGTTGCTCAATTGCGCACGGGCCTGTTCGACCAGCACCCCGCAGCCCGTTGCCCCCTGCAACCCGCCGCCGCCTTCCGGCACGGGATACAGCTGGGGATATTGCTCACGCCAAGGCAACCAGAAGTCCGGTTCATTGCGCGCACGATAGCCGCCATAACCCAGCCAATGCAGCTGCATACCGAACGCCTGCAAATCCTGGACGGTAGGCGTGTCTTGCGGATGGCCGCGCAGCAGGCCGACGGTGGCAAAGCCAAAACGCTTGCCCGCCGCCGCCAGTGCGTGCAGATGGTTGGAATAGGCGCCGCCGAGGCTGATAACCCCGCTGGCCCCGGCCCGTTGCGCCTGGGTCAGATGCTCGGTGAGTTTGAACCACTTGTTGCCGCTGATCAGCGGGTCGATGCGGTCCAGGCGCAGCACGGCCAACTCGACGCCGTTCAGCCAATCCAGCGCCAAGGGCTCAAGGGGTGCATAGGGAAACCAATCGAAGGGGCCCATCGGACGGGAACTGTATGGAAAACGGGGCGGTAGTCTAACACCGCCCCGCTGGGGGTTTTACAGCTCGGCGGCGAGGCGCGAGCCCTGGTTGATGGCGCGCTTGGCGTCCAGCTCGGCCGCCACGTCAGCACCGCCGATCAGGTGCACGTTCTGGCCGGCAGCGACGAGGCCGTCGTGCAATTCGCGCAACGGGTCCTGGCCGGCGCAGATGACGATGTTGTCCACCGCCAACAGCTTTGGCTCACCCTCGGCGCCGATGCGGATATGCAGGCCGTCATCGTCGATCTTCAGGTACTCAACGCTGTTGAGCATCTGCACCTGCTTGTTCTTCAAGCCGGTGCGGTGAATCCAACCCGTGGTTTTGCCCAGGCCGTCGCCGACCTTGGAGGCCTTGCGTTGCAGCAGGAAGACTTCACGTGCCGGCGCATGGCGCTCGGGTTTGATCCCGGCCACGCCGCCACGGGCTTGCAGTTGGGTGTCGATGCCCCACTCTTTCCAGAATGCTTCGCGGTCCAGGCTGGTGGACACGCCCTGGTGCACGAGGAATTCCGACACGTCAAAACCAATACCGCCCGCGCCGATCACCGCGACGCGCTTGCCCACTGGCTTGCGTTCGAGGATCACGTCCAGGTAGCTCAGCACCTTGGCATTGTCTACGCCAGGAATCGCCGGGGTACGCGGTGCGATGCCGGTGGCCAGGATGATCTCGTCGTAGCCGCCGGCCGCCAGTTGCGCCACATCCACGCGGGTGTTGAGGCACAGCTCAACGTGGGTGGTCTGCAGCTTGCGCTTGAAGTAGCGCAGGGTTTCGAAGAACTCTTCCTTGCCCGGCACGCGCTTGGCGATGTTGAACTGGCCGCCGATCTCGCTGGCCGAATCGAACAGCGTGACTTGGTGACCGCGCTCAGCCGCCACCGTGGCCGCGGCCAGACCCGCAGGGCCGGCGCCGACCACGGCGATTTTCTTGATCTGCTTGACCGGCAGGTAATTGAGCTCGGTCTCATAGCACGCACGAGGGTTGACCAAGCAGGTGGTCAGCTTGCCGCCAAACGTGTGGTCCAGGCAGGCCTGGTTGCAGCCGATACAGGTGTTGATTTCATCGGCGCGGCCGGCAGCGGCTTTGTTGACGAACTCCGGGTCGGCAAGGAACGGCCGCGCCATCGAGACCATATCGGCATCGCCTTCGGCGAGGATCTGCTCGGCAATTTCCGGGGTGTTGATGCGGTTGGTGGTGATCAACGGGATCTGCACCGCGCCACGCAATTTGGCCGTGACTTTACTGAACGCGCCGCGTGGCACTTTGGTGGCGATGGTCGGGATACGCGCTTCGTGCCAGCCGATCCCGGTATTGATAAGGGTTGCACCGGCCTGCTCGATGGCCTTGGCCAACTGCACGATTTCTTCCCAGGTGCTGCCGCCTTCCACCAGGTCGAGCATCGACAAGCGGAAGATGATGATGAATTTCTGGCCGACCGCTTCGCGAACACGGCGCACGATTTCCACGGCGAGGCGCATGCGGTTTTCGTAGCTGCCGCCCCAACGGTCGGTGCGGTGGTTGGTGTGGGCGGCGAGGAACTGGTTAATGAAATAACCTTCGGAACCCATGATTTCCACGCCGTCGTACTCGGCGACCTGAGCCAGCAGCGAGCACGTGACAAAATCCTGGATCTGCTTTTCGATGCCCTCTTCGTCCAATTCCTTGGGCTTGAACGGGTTGATCGGCGCCTGGATCGCGCTGGGCGCGACCTGCTTGGGGCTGTAGGCATAACGGCCGGCATGGAGGATCTGCATGCAGATCTTGCCGCCCGCTTCGTGCACAGCGTGGGTGACGATCTTGTGCTTTTGTGCTTCTTCGTCGGTGGTCAGCTTCGCCGCACCGGCGTACACGCCGCCTTCATCATTCGGGCCAATCCCGCCGGTGACCATCAGGCCCACGCCGCCACGGGCGCGCTCGGCAAAATAAGCGGCCATGCGTTCGAAACCACCGGGCTTTTCTTCAAGGCCGGTGTGCATCGAGCCCATCAGGGTGCGGTTGCGCAGCGTGGTAAAACCCAGGTCCAACGGGGCCAGCAGGTGCGGGTAGGCAGCAGCGCTCATGGTACAGCTCCACAACGGATCATCACGGGACGTGGAAGGCTCGAATGGCCTGCCATCGGTTTATGTCCCACAGACTAAGAGGCCATCCCCTACCGCTCAATGACCGAAACTCACAACTTATTGATCCAAATGTACAGCGCCTCTTGGCAAGCCGCTGCCGGGGCCCTACCCTAGTCAGCGAACCCTGCACCCGGTCTGTTGTCTGTTCCCCCATGCGTAAACTTCTAGCTTTTACCGTCACCCTGGCCCTGGCTGCCGCCGTCGCCGCCTATCTGGTCTGGACCCAGGAGCGCCCTGTGGCGCATTACCTGTCGGACCTGCGCAGCACCGTCGCCGTCAACGAAGGCCAGCCTGCCGACCGCGGCAACCTGCTGGGTATCCAGCCGGAGCTGTTCCCCGCCGACTACCAGAGCCTGGAACGTCTGCACCTGAAACTCGCGGCCTACCTGCAAAACGCCCGGGACCAAGGCCTGATCAACGACAAGACCATCGTCGTGTTGCCGGAACACATCGGCACCTGGCTGATGCTCACTGGCGAGAAAAACGAGGTGTACCAGGCGCTGCATGTGAAGGAGGCGATGCATTGGCTGTCGATCAGCAATCCGCTGCAGTTCCTGCGAGCCTGGATCAGCGCCACGGGCGATGACCGCACCAACGACGCCTACCTGCGCATGAAAGCCCCGGCCATGGCGCGTGACTACCAGGTGCTGTTCGGTGGCCTGGCCAAAGAATTCGGGGTCACGGTGGTGGCCGGCTCCATCGCCCTGCCCAACCCGAGTGTGAGCCAGGGGCAACTCCAGGTCGGCCATGGCGCGCTGTTCAACGCCAGCGTGGTGTTTGCAGCGGATGGCTTGCCCATCGGCGATCTGCAACGCCAGCTCTACCCGATCTACGACGAGCGCGGTTTTATCGAGCCTGGTGATGAAAATGTCGTCAGCGTGGTCGACACCCCGGCCGGGCGCCTCGGCGTGCTGGTGGGCAGTGACAGCTGGTACCCGGACAACTACCGCAAGCTCAATGAACAAGGCGCGCAGTTGATCGCGGTGCCAGCCTTTGTGCTCGGCCGCGACACCTGGGAACGCCCATGGCGCGGTTTTAAAAGTGTTTCCACACCCCAGGAAATCAGCCTCAAGCCCGAGGAACTCAGCGAAGGCGAAGCGTGGCGCCGCCTGACCTTGATCAGCCAACAACCGATCAGCCAGGCCAGCGCCGGCATGAGCGTATTCCTGCGCGGGCAGTTCTGGGATTTGGGCACTGCCGGGCAGAGTTTCCTGAGCCACAACGGACAGATCAGCGCCGACGGCGACGCCCGTGGTGCGCGCTTGCTGAACATCTGGCTGTAACGCGGTGAAGCCGGTGCGCCTTGGGGATCTGTCGGTAGGCTTCGTGCACACCCTGGCCGATGCGATCCACAGCCACGGCCTGGACCCGCAGCCGCTGTTGCTGCAATACGGCCTCGACCCGGCGCGCCTCGCCGAAGCAGGCGCGCGCTTGTCGATCCCACGTTATATGCGCCTGGGCCATGCGGCCATCCAACTGACCGGCGACCCCGGATTGGGCTTGCGCATGGGTCAACTGAGCCGCATGAGCCAGGCGGGCCTGGCCGGCGTCACCGCCGCCCAGGCGCCCAACGTCCGCGAAGCCGCCCGCACACTGACACGCTTTGAGCCGCTGTATGGCGCCAACTATCGCGGGCAATCGAGTTTCCACGAGGATGCCGAAGGCGCCTGGCTGCGTTTCTACTCCATCAGCCCCTACAACGCCTACAACCGCTTCGTGGTGGACTCGATCATTTCCAGCTGGCTGCATCAGCTCGCCAGCCTGGCTCAACAACCGTTGCAGGTGCAACGCATCGAGATCGAGTTTGACGCTCCCGACTACAGCGAGCAGTACAGCCAACTGGGTGCAACCCCGGTGCACTTCGGGGCCGAAGCCAACCAGGTGCGCCTGAGTCAATCGACCCTGGGCCTGCGCAACCCACAGCATTGCCCGAGTACCTGGCAGTTGCTGCTGCAATTGTGTGAACGGGAATTGGAGCAGTTGACCCGCACCCGCAGCCTGCGCGAGCGCATTACCCGGTTGCTCGGGCCGATGCTCAATGGCGGTCGGGAACCCGACCTGGAAGAAGTGGCGGCACGCTTGAAGCTGCCAACCTGGACACTGCGCCGCAAACTGGCCGAAGAAGGCACTCAGTTCCGGGCGATTCTCAACGATACCCGCCGCGACCTGGCCATGACTTACATTCGCGATACGGAACTGGCGTTCGGCGAGATCGCCTACTTGCTCGGTTTTGCCTCAGCCCAAGCCTTCCAACGGGCCTTCAGGCGGTGGAACAACCAGACCCCAGGGGAATTTCGCCGCAGTCAGCGGCATTCCGCCTGACGTCGGTCTTACAGCTCTGTGGCGTCGTCTGCAGGTTCCAGCGGGTCCAGCTCAATTGCGTGGTACTCAAGCAGTTCTTCCTGGTAATCGTCCATGGTGGGCTCCTTGTCTTGAATTAAAAGCGGCTGCCAATAAATGACCTGCACAGCCAGCCTAAAGTGCCGTGATGACGAAAAAATGTCGACGTCATGACGTTCCTGCACTCCAGGATTAAACGTAGCAGCGTTATACGGATTTAGCACTGGGGAGATTGAAGCGCGATTGCCATCAGGTAGGCACTGAAAAGGCACTGGCCGATGACAACGTGATCGGTCGCGATAAAGTCAGTGAGGCGATCAAGCGCTACGGGATCAACGTCGACAAGGCCGACCCCGTAGCAGTCTGATTTACTGCGCAGGCGTCGGCAGGGGCGGAATGGCTTCGGTCGGTGCCGGCAGGTCCGGATTGGTCGGTGCTGGCGTTGGCGTCGGTGCCGGCTCTTCCTGCGGCGCAATGGGCGCAGGCTCTGCCGGTGGTGCCACGGGTTCCGACGCAGCAGGCGCTTCCTTTGGCGCTTCGACCTTCTCGACCAGCGGTGCCGCCTTGGGCTCCGGCACACCCAATTCAGCCTTGGGTTGCTCGGGAATATGCTCCGCCTTCTTCACTTCCTGGGGCAGGAACACGTCCACCAGCGCGAAGTAACGCTCGTAGAACTTCGGCGCGGACACCGTCTCGCTGGCCACCTTGACCATCGAGTCATCGGTGGAGCCGATCGGCATCGACACCGATCCCAGTACGCCCACACCCAGGCTCGCGGAGTTGTTGACCTTCTTCAGCGCGTAACGGTCCTGCAGGGCGTTGGCGAACATCGTCGAATGGTTGGTGCCTTTGCCATCATCGGCACACACCACGTTGAAGCTGATCTGCAGATGGGTTTCACCGGTCTGCTGGAAGCTTTTGTTACCGACGACAACCTTGGGATCGCTGCTGGTGATGATGTAGCCCTGGCTCAGCAAGGCACGCCGCGCAGCTTCGCACGCCGCGGCATCACTGACCGGGTAATCCCTGGAAAACGTGCCGGAGTCGTCGAAACTCTCATGTTCATAAATAGCGGGTTTGGGTGACGAGCAGCCCGCGGCGCCCGCCAACACCAGCGCCAGCCCGAGGCTACGCAAGTGAAATGATGTCGACATCGATAATCCTGAAGAAAACAGTCCGGGCGTTATTGTGCAACAGAACGAGGCCTTGGCGCGCACATTCCTGTCGGTAAAACGTCACAGGGCTACAGTACGGCGGCTGCAGGAAAAAGCCCTGCGCACATATGGTCTATAAACACGCGCAACTTGGCCGAAGCATGGCGACTTGATGGCCACAACATCCAGAAACTGCCACGGTGCTCCAGATAATCATCCAGCACCCGTTGCAGTCGTCCCTCGCGCACCGCCTGGTTGACCATGTAGTCGGGCAAACAAGCGATCCCCAGCCCTTCGTGGACCACATGGTTGAGCGACTCGATAGTGGTGCTGGCCAGCGGAGTGCGCAACGTCAGTTCGGCAGCACCGGGTTCCAGGCGCAACGGCCAGGGTTCCAGCTTGCCGGTGGCGCAGAACTTGTGACGCAGGCAGGCGTGTTCATTTAAATGCTCGGGTTGTTGCGGTGTGCCGTGCTGCGCGAAGTACGCCGGCGTGCCCACCAGCACCAGTTGGTAATGCCCCAGATGACGGGCCATCAAGCGTGAATCTTCCGGCTTGCCGGTACGAATCACCGCATCGAAACCTTCCTCGATCACATCCACCATGCGGTCGGAAAAATCCACATCCAACTCGATATCCGGGTACGCACGCATAAAGTCACTGAGCACCGGCATCAGCAAGCCGCGCACTTGTGGCACGCTGATGCGCAACTTGCCCCGAGGCGTGGCGCTGGCTTCGGTCAACTCGCGTTCCGCGGCCTCGACTTCGGCCAGAATCCGCCGTGAACGCTCAAGGAACAGCGCGCCCTCGCCCGTCAGGGTAATGCTGCGTGTACTGCGGTGAAACAGCCGCACGCCCAGACGGTCTTCCATCCGCGCAATGCTTTTGCCCACGGCCGAAGACGACACACCCAATACCCGCCCGGCGGCGGTGAAGCTGCGGGTCTCCGCCACCTGCACAAATACCGACAGGCTGCCCAAACTGTCCATGATTTTGCCCCAGCTGATTACGGACATCCACGTCCGATAAGTTCGGAACCTTAGCCTGTTTTTCCTTCGGTCACAGCCCCCTACTCTGCGGGCTTGCCCTTTTGCATGGAAACAGCGCTATGAGTTCTAACGCTTCACTGGCTGACGCTGCCGCCACAGCCCGACATGAATCGCTGCCTGTGGGCGGCCTGCTGGCACTGGCCTCGGCGGGATTTATCACCATCCTCACCGAAGCCATGCCCGCCGGGCTGCTACCGCAGATGGGCGAAGGCCTCGGCGTGTCGCCAGCGTTGGTTGGCCAGTTGGTCACCCTCTACGCCATCGGATCGTTATTGGCAGCCATCCCTCTTACGCTGCTGACCCGAGGTTGGCGCAGACGCCCGCTGCTGCTGATCGCCATCGGCGGCTTTGCCTTGGTCAACAGCGTGACGGCCTTCTCCAGCCACTATGGGCTGACGCTGGTGGCGCGTTTTTTTGCCGGGGTGTTTGCCGGACTGCTTTGGGCGCTGCTGGCGGGTTACGCCAGCCGAATGGTCGCGCCACATCTGCAAGGCCGGGCAATCGCGGTGGCAATGCTCGGCGCACCACTGGCCTTGTCCCTGGGCGTGCCAGCGGGAACCTGGCTCGGTGCGGCCGTTGGCTGGCGACTGAGCTTTGCGATCATGACCGGCCTCACGCTGGTGCTGCTGATATGGGCTCGCTGGCAACTGCCCGACTTCGCGGGTCAACCGACGGGCAAGCGCCAGGGATTACGCCAAGTACTGACATTGCCCGGCATCCGCCCCGTGTTGTGGGTGACCTTTACCTACGTCTTGGCCCACAACATTCTCTATACCTACATCGCTCCATTACTGGTGCCCGCCGCAATTGCCACCGACATCGACCGGGTACTGCTGGTGTTTGGCCTCGCCGCGCTGTTGAGCATCTGGCTGACCGGGATATTGATTGACCGGTGGCTGCGCACACTGCTGCTGATCAGCTGCGCATTGTTCGGCCTGATCGGCTTGGCGCTGGTGTTCTGGATCGACGTGCCAGCGGCGGTCTACATCGCTGTCGCGTTATGGGGCCTCGCGTTCGGCGGTCTGCCGGCATTGCTGCAAACGGCGCTGGCCAAATCAGCAGGGGAATCGGCGGATGCCGCACAGTCGATGCTGGTGACCGTGTGGAACCTGGGAATTGCCGGAGGCGGCCTGATCGGCGGTCTACTGCTTCAACGCTGGGGCGTCAGCGCGTTCCCGTGGGCGGTGGTGGGATTGATGCTACTGGCCGTGGCCAGGCACCGATAAAACACGCGGACATAAAAAAGCCCCCCGGTCTTTTCAGGCCGGGGGCTTTTTATTCAAACCGCCATCAGAACTTCTTGATGTCAGCCTGGGTTTCCAGCTGCTTGCGGTACGCCGCGAAGTCTTGCTGGCCGACACGGGAAGCGAGGTATTGGCGGTATTGCGCCTTTTCTTCGTCCGATGGGGCTGCTGCTTCATTTACACCGTTCAAGCGCACGATCGCCAGGCTACCGTCAGCCAGGGTCACGGTGGTGAAGGTCGGCTTGTCCTTGGCCGCAGGCTTAGGCATGCGGAACAGGGCTTGCAGCACGGCAGGATCGATCGCTTCCGCGCTACGGGTAGCCGCTTCAGTGACTTTCCATGCCTGGCCGTCAACCGGCTGGTTCAGCGGCGTCTTGCCATCACGCAGGCTGGCGATCAGCTCGTCAGCGTGAGTCTTGGCAGCCGCGCTGGCGCGCTCCTTGGCCATCTGGGTGCGGATCGCCGCAGCAACGCTTTCCAGCGGCAATTGCGCCGGTTTGCGGTGCTCTTTGGCACGCAGCACGATGATGGTTTCCGGGTCCAGCTCAATGGCGGTGCTGTTGGCACCTTCATCCAGCACTTCCGGGCTGAATGCAGCAGTGACCACGGCACGGTTGGCCGCAACACCTTCGCCACCTTCACGGCCAAACGGCGCGGAGGTGTGCACGGTGAGCTTCAGGTCGGAGGCTGGTTGAGCCAGGTCCGACGCTTCGAATGCCGCATCTTCCAATTGCTTGGTCGCTTCGACAAAACGCTGCTCTACCTGCTGGGTCTTGAGCTCACGGGTCAGCTTGTCTTTCAGGCTGGCGAACGTCGGCACTTGCGGTGCTTCAACGCCCAACAACTTGATCAGGTGCCAACCGAAGCTGCTGCGCACCGGTACCGAGACCTGATCCTGTTTCAACGCATACAGGGCGGTTTCAAAATCCGGATCGTAGACGCCAGGGCCGGCAAACCCGAGGTCACCGCCATTGTTGGCAGAGCCTGGATCCTGGGAAAACTCCTTGGCCAGGGCTTCGAACTGCTCGCCTTTGGCCAGGCGTGCCTGGATGTCTTCGATCTTCGCCTTGGCTTGCGCCTCGGTGACCTTGTCGTTGACCTCAATCAGAATGTGCGCCGCACGACGCTGTTCAGCGAGGTTGGCGGTTTCTTTCTGGTAGGCCGCCTGCAGCTCATCGTCCTTGACGTTGACCTGGTCGAAGAAGGAAGACTTCTTCAATTCCAGATAGTCGATGACCACCTGGTCCGGGGTCATGAACTCTTTGGCGTGCTGGTCGTAGTAAGCCTTGACCTCGTCGTCGGTGAGTTTCACCGCCGCAGGGTTGGCCTTGATGTTGACGGTGGCAAAATCGCGAGTCTGTTTTTCCAGACGGGCGAATGCGAGCACTTCGGCATCGGTGACGAAACCGCTGCCGGCAATGCCTGCGCGAACCTGGCCGATCAGCATTTCCTGGGTCATCATCTGACGGAACTGCAGACGGCTGTAGCCCAACTGGCGGATCACCTGGTCAAAGCGTTCGGCGCTGAACTTGCCGTCGACCTGGAATTCCGGCGTTTGCAGGATCACTTGGTCCAATGCAGCTTCAGAGAAGCCAAATTTGGAATCGGCGGCGCCTTGCAGCAGCAGCTTGCGATCGATCAGGCCTTTGAGGGCCGCTTCGCGCAGCAGTTTTTCGTCCAGCAGCGAAGCATCGAAATCCTTGCCCAACTGTTGCATCAGCTGGCGACGTTGCATGTCGACGGCCTGGCTCAGCTCGGTCTGGGTGATTTCTTCACCGTTGACCTTGGCCACGTCCTGCTTGTTAGTACCCGAAGCCTGGAAAATGGCCTCGATACCGGTGAACGCCATCAATGCGACGATGATCCCGATAATGGTCTTGGCAATCCAGCCTTGTGAATTGTCCCTGATATTTTGCAGCATGCGTCCCCCAGAAACGGTTGAACTTCAAAAATTGGCAACCGTGGAGCGTGGGTAGAGTCCGGATAGAAGAAAGGCGCATCCGAGGATGCGCCTTCTCGTAACTGGCGGAGCGGACGGGGGTTTGAACCTGCACCCCCGGCGTGGCGACCCAATGGATAGGTGGGTCAGCTGCCGCTCCGCTGCCAGGCCAGACCTGCGTCCGACCCGGGTAGCAAAGGCTTGATCGAAGCTTAGTTGACGGCTTCTTTCAGGGCTTTACCGGCTTTGAAACCTGGTTTCTTGGCAGCAGCGATTTCCAGTGCTTTGCCAGTCTGTGGGTTGCGGCCAGTGCGAGCTGGGCGGTCAGTCACAGAGAAAGTACCGAAGCCTACCAGTACCACGGAGTCGCCGGCCTTCAGAGCGCCAGTGACGGATTCGATTACTGCATCCAGCGCACGGCCAGCAGCAGCTTTCGGGATATCAGCGGATGCAGCGATAGCATCAATCAGTTCCGACTTGTTCACTCTAAGTCCCCTTATATATCTATTGAGTATGATTCTAAGTTTTTTGGTAAACAGCAAAAATCAGTGCTGAATGGCCTACAGACACTTAAGAGCCGCTTTATAACAAGGGCTCTAAAAAGCTGTCAAGGAAGCCACCAGGCTTATTCACATTAATGCGTGCTAATTCTTTCCTTGGAATCAGACTCTCGTTTTTCGTCCTTGGCAACTATCTCCGGAGCCACATCCGGCAAGGGCTCCGGCGCGTATTGCAGCGCAATTTGCAGGACCTCGTCAATCCATTTAACCGGTTTAATCTGAAGATCCTGCTTGATGTTGTCAGGAATTTCCTTCAAGTCGCGAACATTCTCTTCAGGAATGATCACGGTCTTGATACCACCCCGATGTGCGGCAAGCAATTTCTCTTTCAGACCACCGATGGCCAATACTTGACCACGCAAGGTGATTTCCCCCGTCATGGCCACATCGGCACGCACCGGAATGCCGGTCAATGCCGACACCAGGGCCGTGCACATGCCTACGCCAGCGCTAGGGCCGTCTTTAGGCGTCGCCCCTTCCGGCATGTGGATGTGGGTGTCGTGCTTCTCGTGGAAGTCCAGGGGAATCCCCAGGCTCCTGGCGCGGCTGCGCACCACGGTCTGCGCGGCGGTGATGGATTCGACCATCACGTCACCCAGGGAACCGGTCTTGATCAGTTGGCCTTTACCCGGAATCACCGCGGCTTCGATGGTCAGCAACTCGCCGCCCACCTGGGTCCACGCCA
This sequence comes from Pseudomonas cyclaminis, assembly GCF_015163715.1. Lineage (GTDB taxonomy): Bacteria > Pseudomonadota > Gammaproteobacteria > Pseudomonadales > Pseudomonadaceae > Aquipseudomonas > Aquipseudomonas cyclaminis. The sequence goes on along the minus strand of NZ_JADDUM010000188.1, from coordinate 6,026 downwards.
GGCCAGTCACCTGCCCTACCTGATCCTGCTGCTCGGCGAGGCCGTAGCGGAATTTCTTCACGCCCAGGAAGTGCTCCAGGGAATCGGCCACCACCTTCACCGAGAAGCGTTTTTCCAGCGCGTGCTCTTTGACCGCCTTGCGGCAAATCTTCGCGATCTGGCGCTCAAGGCCCCGTACACCGGCCTCGCGGGTGTAGTAACGCACGATGTCGCGGATCGCTTCGATATCAAATTCGATCTCGCCTTTCTTCAGGCCATTGGCCGAAATCTGCTTGGGCGCGAGGTATTTGACCGCGATGTTGATCTTCTCGTCTTCGGTGTAACCCGGCAGACGAATCACCTCCATCCGGTCCAGCAACGCGGGTGGAATGTTCATGGAGTTGGAGGTGCACAGGAACATTACGTCGGACAAGTCGTAGTCGACTTCCAGGTAATGGTCGTTGAAATTGTGGTTTTGTTCAGGGTCGAGCACTTCCAGCAATGCCGATGCCGGATCGCCACGCATGTCGCTGCCCATTTTGTCGATTTCATCGAGCAGGAACAGCGGGTTGCGCACCCCCACTTTTGTCATCTTTTGAATCAATCTTCCTGGCATCGAACCGATGTAAGTCCGGCGATGACCACGGATTTCCGCCTCATCACGCACACCGCCGAGGGCCATGCGTACGAATTTGCGGTTGGTGGCACTGGCAATCGACTCGGCCAGGGAAGTTTTACCGACCCCCGGAGGACCGACCAGGCACAACACCGGACCACGAATTTTCTTCACGCGCTTTTGCACGGCGAGGTATTCGAGGATCCGTTCTTTGACTTCTTCGAGGCCATAGTGATCGGCGTCGAGAATTTCTTCGGCACGGGTCAGGTCCAGACGCACTTTGGTCTGAGCCTTCCACGGCACCTGCACCAGCCAGTCGATGTACGAACGCACCACAGTGGCTTCAGCGGACATCGGCGACATCTGCTTGAGCTTGTTCAGCTCCGCATTGGCCTTGGTCAGGGCGTCTTTCGGCAGGCCGGCGGCATCGATGCGCTTTTTCAGCTCTTCGATTTCGTTGTGGCCATCCTCGCTGTCGCCAAGTTCTTTCTGAATGGCCTTCATCTGCTCATTCAGGTAGTACTCGCGCTGGCTGCGCTCCATTTGCTTCTTCACACGACCACGGATGCGCTTTTCAACCTGCAACAGGTCGATCTCGGCATCCAGCAACGCCAGCACGTGTTCAACACGGGCCGACAGGTCGATGATTTCGAGGATGTCCTGCTTCTGCTCGATCTTCAGCGCCATGTGCGCGGCCATGGTGTCGACCAGGCGGCTTGGCTCATCAATGCTATTGAGGGAAGACAGGACTTCAGCCGGGACTTTCTTGCCCAACTGCACATACTGCTCGAACTGCGAGAGCAGGCTGCGTACAAAAACCTCGGATTCGCGCTCAGGGGCTTCGACTTCGTCGATCAGCGCCACTTCGGCGCGCAGGTGACCATCCACCTCCATGAAACGCTCTACCGCCCCACGCTGCTCGCCTTCCACCAGCACCTTGACGGTGCCATCAGGCAGTTTGAGCAGTTGCAGAACAGTGGCAATGGTACCGACGCGATACAGGGCGTCTTCGCCTGGATCATCATCGGCAGGATTTCTCTGGGCCAACAGCAGGATCTGCTTGTCGCCCGTCATCGCTGCCTCAAGGGCTTCGATAGACTTCTCGCGCCCCACGAACAGCGGGATAACCATGTGCGGATAGACGACGACATCACGCAACGGCAGGAGAGGCAATTCAATGGTTGTCTTCATGATTTCGCCTCTATGACAGTTCAAAAATAAGCTTGAAACCAAGATGGGGGCTGCATGCAAAAAAAACAAGCTTATTGCCAGCAGTTAAACGCAGTAAACGCGTCAGGATAAAAACCTGCACAAAAAACAAAGGGGCCCTAGGGCCCCTTGTTTGTACCGAAACTGCGAAACGCTTACGCGTCTGGCGCAGCCTTGGCAGTCGGCTCACTGTTTTCGTAGATATACAGTGGCTTGGACTTACCTTCTATAACGCTTTCGTCGATCACCACTTTACTCACCTCGGACTGCGAGGGGATTTCATACATGGTGTCGAGCAACACGCCTTCAAGGATAGAACGCAGACCACGTGCACCGGTCTTGCGCTCCAGCGCCCGCTTGGCTACCGACTTGAGTGCGTCAGTACGGAACTCGAGGTCCACACCTTCCATCTCAAACAGCTTGGCGTATTGCTTGGTCAGCGCGTTTTTCGGCTCGGTGAGGATCTGAATCAGAGCAGCCTCATCCAACTCGTCCAACGTGGCCAGGACCGGCAAACGGCCAACGAATTCCGGGATCAGACCGAACTTGACCAGATCGTCAGGCTCGACTTCACGCAGGGACTCGCCCACCTTCTTGCCTTCTTCCTTGCTGCGCACTTCTGCACTGAAACCGATACCGCCCCGGGTAGAACGTTGCTGGATAACTTTTTCCAGCCCGGAGAATGCACCGCCACAGATAAACAGGATGTTGCGCGTATCTACCTGAAGGAATTCCTGCTGCGGGTGCTTGCGGCCGCCTTGTGGCGGTACGGAAGCTACCGTGCCTTCGATCAGTTTCAACAGGGCCTGCTGCACGCCTTCACCGGAAACATCCCGAGTGATCGACGGGTTGTCCGACTTGCGCGAGATCTTGTCGATTTCGTCGATGTAGACAATACCCATCTGGGCCTTCTCTACGTCGTAGTCGCACTTCTGCAGCAGTTTCTGAATGATGTTCTCAACGTCCTCGCCCACGTAGCCAGCCTCGGTGAGGGTGGTGGCGTCGGCGATGGTGAACGGAACATTCAGCAGACGAGCGAGGGTTTCTGCAAGCAGGGTTTTACCCGAGCCTGTAGGACCGATCAGCAAGATATTGCTCTTGCCGAGTTCGACTTCGTCGCCTTTCTTGTCACGCTGGTTCAGACGCTTGTAGTGGTTGTACACCGCTACGGCCAGAACCTTCTTTGCACGCTCTTGACCAATCACGTATTGATCAAGGATGCCGCTGATTTCTTTAGGCGAAGGCAATTTATGCGCGCTGCTTTCGGCCTGGGCTTCCTGCACCTCCTCACGGATGATGTCATTGCACAGGTCGACGCACTCGTCGCAGATAAAGACCGAGGGGCCGGCAATCAACTTGCGTACTTCATGCTGGCTTTTGCCACAGAAGGAGCAATAGAGCAGCTTGCCGTTGTCCTCGCCGTTGCGGGTGTCAGTCATTCGTTCGATCCAAATCCGATAGGCTTGCAACACAAGATGAAGGCTTATGCGGGCTTTTTCAAGCCGCCGATGATCGGACACGCCGACCAGCCCTATTTTGAGCGGCTTATATTAAGCGGGGCGCTTTTCGATCACTGCGTCGATCAACCCGTATGCACGTGCGGCTTCGGCGCTCATGAAGTTGTCGCGGTTGGTGTCGCGCTCGATTTCTTCCAGCGTGTGCCCGCTGTGCTTGGCCATCAGCGTGTTGAGACGCTCGCGGATGAAGAGGATTTCCTTGGCATGGATTTCAATGTCCGACGCCTGGCCCTGGAAGCCGCCCAGTGGCTGGTGAATCATCACGCGCGAGTTCGGCAGGCAGTAACGCTTGCCCTCGGCACCCGCCGTCAGCAGGAACGCGCCCATGCTGCAGGCCTGGCCAATGCAGGTCGTCGAGACATTCGGCTTGATGAACTGCATGGTGTCGTAGATCGACATGCCTGCTGTCACCGAACCGCCCGGCGAGTTGATGTAGAGATGGATGTCCTTGTCCGGGTTTTCCGCTTCAAGGAACAGCAGCTGCGCACAGATCAGGTTGGCCATGTAGTCCTCTACCGGGCCCACCAGAAAGATCACTCGCTCCTTGAGCAGGCGCGAGTAGATGTCGTAGGCGCGTTCGCCACGAGCGGACTGCTCGACAACCATCGGGACCAGGCCGCCTGCGGCCTGGATATCAGAGTTCTGCTGAATATAGGAATTACGGAACATGCTCTGCAGTTACTCCCAAATAGTCATGTCTTGAAAACGCATAAGCCAGCGCGAGGCTGGCTTATGGTTGAATTTCCAACGAGTTGGACAATCAGTCGGCTTGTGCTGCTTCTGCCGGCTTGACTGCTTCTTCGTAAGAGACCGCTTTATCGGTCACCTTAGCCTTCTGCAGAACAGTATCCACAACTTGTTCTTCCAGCACAACCGAACGTACTTCGTTCAGTTGCTGGTCGTTCTTGTAGTACCAAGCCACAACCTGCTCAGGCTCCTGGTAGGCCGAAGCCATTTCCTGGATCATTTCGCGAACGCGGTCTTCGTCAGGCTTGAGGTCGAACTGCTTGACCACTTCGGCCACGACCAGACCCAGCACAACGCGACGCTTGGCTTGTTCTTCGAACAGCTCGGCCGGCAGCTGGTCAGGCTTGATGTTGCCACCAAACTGCTGAACCGCTTGAACGCGCAGGCGATCCACTTCGTTGGACAGCAGAGCCTTAGGCACTTCGATCGGGTTGGCGGCCAGCAGACCGTCCATGACCTGGTTCTTGACCTTGGACTTGATCGCCTGACGCAGCTCGCGCTCCATGTTCTTGCGAACTTCGGTGCGGAAACCTTCGAGAGTGGCTTCCTTGATACCGAACTGAGCAAAGAACTCTTCGTTCAGCTCAGGCAGCTTAGGCTCGGAAACGCTGTTGACGGTCACGGTGAACTCGACGGCTTTGCCAGCCAGGTCCAGGTTCTGGTAGTCAGCAGGGAAAGCCAGGCTCAGAACACGCTCTTCGCCGGCTTTGGCGCCAACCAGGCCGTCCTCGAAACCAGGGATCATGCGGTTGGAACCCAGCACCAGCTGAGTGCCCTTGGCGGAGCCGCCAGCGAATACTTCGCCGTCAACCTTGCCAACAAAATCGATGTTCAGTTGGTCTTCGTTCTGGGCGGCACGATCGGCCACTTCGAAACGGGTGTTCTGCTTGCGCAGGATTTCCAGCATGTTGTCCAGGTCGGAATCGGCAACTTCAGCGCTCAGGCGCTCGATTTCGATACCGTCAAAACCGGCCACTTCAAACTCTGGGAACACTTCGAATACGGCAACGTATTCCAGGTCCTTGCCAGCTTCCAGGGACTTAGGCTCGATCGAAGGCGAACCAGCCGGGTTCAGCTTGTGCTCAACAACGGCCTCGTAGAAGGAAGCCTGGATCACGTCGCCTACCGCTTCCTGACGCGCATCAGCACCAAAACGGCGCTTGATTTCGCTCATTGGCACTTTGCCCGGACGGAAACCAGCGATTTTGGCCTTTTGGGCAGTCTGCTGCAGACGCTTGTTGACCGCAGTTTCGATACGCTCTGCCGGCACGGTGATGCTCAGGCGGCGCTCAATAGCAGTAGTATTTTCAACAGAAACTTGCATGAATATTCCTCGTTGCACAGACGTTAGCCGGCCGTTTCCGACCCCAGAATCAAGGGCATGCATTCTAGAGGGTCAAACTCAAGAAGTCACCCTACTGGAAACGGGTAAAAAAACAGCAGGCCATTTGTAGGTTCAAGTGCACGCATGCACCTGCGCCCATTAGCAAATACAGCTCATCACGCCAGGGCTCTGCGCCAGCCCTTCTATATATAGAAGGGTCCGCAAACAAACCCTGGCCGCCGATCTTGCGAACAAGATCGACAGGCCGGCCGCAGCATCGCGAAACACAAATACGACGAAGCGCCCTGCCCTGGAAACTCGAAACGCTCAAACAAAAACGGCACAGCCCTTTTCCAGGTACTGCGCCGTTATCGCTATTTAATAGCGGTGCTGACCTCTATATAGCCGAGCATCAGTTCTACACGTTCAAAACCGGCAACGATTCTAACGCCAAGGCATTGAGAATGCTTGTTTTTTTCTTGACACCCCGAATCCGCGAACCCCTCACGCGACTCAATGCCCGCAAATGCCTGCAGAAACAAGCCCCGGCTTTTTGGGATGCAAAAAAAAGCGCCAGATGATTAATCTGGCGCTTTCTCGGAATATGGGGTGGACGAAGGGGATCGAACCCTCG
>NZ_JADDUM010000187.1 GCF_015163715.1 Pseudomonas cyclaminis | reverse complement strand
CGCCGTTGGCCGTCGGGCTGACCTTGAAGCTGTCGCCCGCCTGCACGGTTGTTCCGGTCTTGACCGCCAGGGTGAACCCATCGATAACCGGCGGCGGCGTGGCACTCAGGTCATAAGTGCCCATGGCCTTGCCGTCGGAACGCAGCACCGTGACCTTATTGAGGTTGGTCCCGTCGTTGAAGCTGACCTTGTAATCGAAGTTGGTCAGCTGGCTGCTGTCCTTGATCGTCACGCCCAGCGCGCCGTCGCCCAGGTTGCCTTGGGCTGCCTGGCTGCGCAGGGCAACGGAGGCCGCGTTATTGATGTCGGTGAACATCGAGGCACCGAACTCGCCATTGAGGTCCAGGCCCTGGCCCAACTGACTGTTGAGGGCATCGGCAGTGACAAGCGCGATACGCCCCAGGTCATTGATGGCGGGCATCAGCGCATCGCTGCGATAACGCAGCAGGCCACCGATGCTGCCGCCACTGATCACATTGCCCAGGTCCAGGGTCGTACCGCCCGGCGCGTTGAGCTGGATCGTGTACTGGCTGGTGTCACTGTTGCTCGGCACGGCGGAAATGCTGCTGGACTGATCGCCCAGCACCAGGGACTGGCCGCTGCCGGTGCTGACGCTGAACACGCCGTTCTTTTCCGTGGCGGTCACGCCGATCAACTCATTGAGCGAGCGCACGGCCTCGGCCCGGGAATCGAGCAGGTTGGCCGGGGTGGTGTTGGACGAACCCTGGACCTGGGCGATCTGCTTGTTGAGGGACGCAATCGACGACGTCAGTTGGTTGACCTGATCGCTCATCGAGGTCAACTGGCTGTTGATGGTCTCTTTCTGCTGGCTCAACTGGCTGGAGATCGCATTGAACCGGTTGGTCAGCGTCTGCGCGTTGGTGAGCAGGATCTGGCGGGCCGACGTATCGTTCGGGCTGGCCGAGGCGGTCTGCACCGCGGCAAAGAACGAGCTGAGCACGGCGGACATGCCGGTGGTCTTGTCCGACAGCGTCTTGTCGACCGCACTGACCTGGTCCAGGTACGCCTTGGCGTCGCTGTTGAGCGAGGTGCTGTTCTGGTAGGCGGTGTCCAGGTATTCGTTATAGACCCGGCGCACGTCCGCCAGGGTGGTGCCGCTGCCGATGAACACGCCGCCGTACTGGTTGTTCGCGTTCGCACTCTGGGTGGTCTGCTGACGCGAATAGCCCGCGGTATTGGCGTTGGCGATGTTGTTACTCAAGACCGACAACGATCCTTGAGCGGCGTTTAGCCCCGACATCCCGATATTGAGCAAACTCATGGTTCAGACCTTATAAATGAGTGGTCGCGCCCGCGGCAGCGTAATCCTGATAACTGTTCATCGTTTTTGCGATCTGCGAAATCTTGCTGGCGTAAGCCGGATCGGTGGCGTAACCGGCTTTTTGCAACTCGCGCACAAACTGTTCCGGGTTGTCGGCCGACTTCACAACTTCTTTATAGCGATCATTGCTTTGCAGCAAGGTCACGAGGTCGTGGAAGCTGTCCTGATAGGAGTCGTAGGAGCGGAACTGCGCCGTTTCCTTGACCATCGCGCCATCGCGAAACTCGCTGGTGATCGCACGTGCCTGGCCGCCCTGCCAACTCTGGCCGGCCTTGATGCCGAACAGGTTGTGGCTGCTGCTGCCATCTTCGGCGCGCATCACCGACTTACCCCAACCGGTTTCGAGGGCGGCCTGGGCCACCAGGTACTTCGGATCGACACCAATACGCGCTGCCGCGGCCTTGGCCATCGGCAACATGGTGGCGACAAATTCGTCCTGCGAACTGAACGCCTTCTTCGCCGGCGCCAATGGCGGCTGGGCCACGGCGCGGCTGTAGATCTGCATACGGTCGTTGGGCACGGCAAAACTGCGGGCGGTGCTGTTGACGACGTTGTCATCGGAGGCACTGTTACGCAGCGGCGCGGCCTTGGCCTCGGTCGCCACTTGGGTGCTCGGCACGATACCGGCGAGCAGGCGATCGGCCAGCTTGCTTGGCAAGGCAATGCGGCGTTGGTTCATCAGCTCCATGTCGTTGCTGTGGGTAGCGGCGGCACCGGCCTGGGGCTCGGCCACACGGTAGGCCCACAACGGACGCTGGCCATTGGAGCGACCCAGCGGCCCCACCGCCTGGGTGCCGGCGGCAATTTCCGTCGGCACGTCGACTTTCTTGACCGGTTCTGCGGCTGCCGGGCCTTGCAAGGTGGCGGCCTGGGCATCCACCGGTTTGTTCTTCTGCATCTGGCGCATCAGCACGTCGGCCAGGCCGATACCACCGCCCTCGCGGGACATCGACACCGCCAGTTGCTGGTCGTACATTTCCTGGTACTGCTTGGCCGCCGGGGTGTTCATCGGGTTGTCTTTGCCCAGGGCCTCGGTGGCCGAGCGCATCGACTTGAGCATCTCGCTCAAGAACAGCGACTCGAACTCCTGCGCCACTTTGCGCATGTTGCCTTCGCTGTTCTTGTCGTCGCCGACCTTGAGCTGGTTAAGCCGGTTCAGGTCGGAGTAAGACCCCGAATCCGCCGTGCTGCTGATCCCGCTCTTGCGCATATCCATGGCCATGGCCTCAGATCACAATCAGGTCGGCTTGCAAGGCGCCGGCCTGTTTCAAAGCTTCAAGGATTGCCATCAAGTCGCCAGGCGCCGCGCCCACCTGGTTCACCGCGCGGACAATCTCATCCAGCGTGGTGCCGGGGCCGAACTTGAACATCGGCTTGGCTTCCTGCTGGGCATTCACCCGCGAGCGTGGCACGACCGCCGTCTGGCCATTGGACAACGGCCCAGGCTGGCTGACGATCGGGTCTTCGGTGATGGTCACGGTCAGGCTGCCGTGGGTCACCGCGGCCGGCGATACCTTGACGTTCTGGCCGATCACGATGGTGCCGGTGCGCGAGTTGATGATGACTTTGGCCACTGCCTGGCCTGGGTCGACTTCAAGGTTTTCCAGGATCGACAGGTAATCCACGCGCTGGCTTGGGTCCAGCGGCGCGGTCACGCGGATCGAACCGCCGTCGATGGCCTGGGCCACGCCAGGGCCGAGCATGTCGTTGATCTTGTCGACCACGCGCTTGGCGGTGGTGAAGTCGGAACGGTTGAGGTTCAGGGTCAGGCTGTTGCCCTGGTTGAAACCGCTGGGCACGGTACGTTCCACCGTGGCGCCGCCAGGAATCCGACCGGCCGACGGCACGTTGACGGTGATCTTCGAACCGTCGCGACCTTCGGCGTCAAACCCGCCCACCACCAGGTTGCCCTGGGCGATGGCGTAGACGTTGCCGTCGATACCTTTGAGCGGCGTCATCAGCAAGGTGCCGCCGCGCAGGCTCTTGGAGTTACCGATGGAAGCCACGGTGATGTCCACCACCTGACCCGGCTTGGAGAACGCCGGCAAGTCGGCACTGATGGAGACGGCGGCAACGTTCTTGAGCTGCACGTTGCCCGAGCCCGCCGGCACCTTGATGCCGAACTGCGAGAGCATGTTGTTGAAGGTCTGCAAGGTGAACGGGGTCTGGGTGGTCTGGTCACCCGTACCGTTGAGCCCCACCACCAGGCCGTAGCCGATCAACTGGTTGGAACGCACGCCGGAGATGCTCGCGATGTCTTTCAGGCGCTCGGCCTGGACGACAGCGCTCAACGAAAGCAGGAGTGCGGCCGCCATCAGCTGTTTGAGTTTCAAAGTGGCCACCTAGAAAGGGAACAGCGGGCTAAGGAAGAAACGGTCGAGCCAGCCCGGCTGGCTGGCATCAGCAAAAGCGCCGGTACCGGAATACGTAATGCGTGCATCGGCAATCCGCGTGGAAGGCACGGTGTTATCGGTGGAGATATCATCGGCGCGGACCATGCCGGCAATGCGCACCAATTCGTCACCGGTGTTGAGAGTCATCCACTTCTCGCCGCGCACGGCAATGATGCCATTGGGCAATACGTCAGCGACCGTCACAGTGATCGAACCGGTCAGGCTGTTGCCCTGCCCTGCCGCGCTCTTGCCGTCGGTGGCGCGGGAGCCGCTGTAGCCGGCGTTCAGGGTCAGGTCACCATCGCTCAACGGGTTATTGACGTTGGGCACGGCGCCAAACAGCGAGCTCAAACCAAGGCTGGCGGTGCTGTTCTTGCCCACCTGAGAGTTGGCGTTCTTGCTGGCCTGGGTACGCTCGTTCAAGGTAATGGTGATGATGTCACCGACCCGGAAGGCCTTGCGGTCGCTGTACAGGTTCTGTTCAAAACCGGCCTGGTAGATCGAGCCGTTATTGGCCGCCGCCGGCAACGGCGTGCGCGGCAACACCGGCGCGTAGTACGGGTCATTGGGTTTGGGCGTCGGGGCGACACAGCCCGCGAGCACGGCAATCCCACTCAATGCCAAAACGGAAACATAGCGATTCATGACCCATACCTCACGGTGTAGCAGGCGCCCTCAAGAGCGCCCCATAGACTTGATTACAGATTCTGCGTTACGAACGAGAGCATCTGGTCGGCGGTGGAAATCACCTTGGAGTTCATCTCGTAGGCGCGCTGAGTGGTGATCATGTTGACCATCTCTTCTACGGTGCTCACGTTGGAGGTTTCCAGGGTGCTTTGCAGCGTGGTGCCGAAACCGTTCAGGCCAGGGGTGCCGATTTGCGGCGCGCCGCTGGAGGCGGTTTCCAGGAACAGGTTGTTACCCATGGCCTGCAGGCCGGCCGGGTTGATGAAGTCGGCGGTTTGCAGGTTGCCGATCACTTGCGATGCCGGGTTGCCGGCCACGGTGATGGACACGGTGCCGTCGTTACCGACGGTGAAAGTCTTGGCATCGGCTGGCACGATCACGGCCGGTTCCAGGGCGAAACCGTTGGCGGTGACGATCTGGCCATTGGAATCCAGGTGGAAAGTACCGTCGCGGGTGTAGGACGTAGTCCCATCCGGTTGCAGGATCTGGAAGAAACCACGGCCGTTGATGGCCATGTCCAGCGGCTGGCCGGTCTGTTGCAGGTTACCGGCGCTGAAGTTCTTCTGGGTGCCGACGATTGCCACACCGGTACCCAATTGCAGACCCGACGGCAGTTCGCTGTCCTGGGTCGACTGGGCGCCCGGCTGCTTCTTGATCTGATAGAGCAAGTCCTGGAACTCGGCGCGGTCACGCTTGAAGCCCGTGGTCGATACGTTCGCCAGGTTGTTGGAAATGGTCGTCAGGTTGGTGTCCTGGGCGGACAGACCTGTTTTGGCAACCCATAGAGCCGGAAGCATGGTGTTCTCCTTCGTGCGCCTGTTTGTTGGCGCGTTTAGCAAATTAGTGAGTGAGCGCTGATCAGCTCATCTGCATGACGCGAGTCATGGCCTGGTCGTCTTCTTTGGCGCTGTTCATCATCTTGATGTGCAGCTCGAACTGCTTGGAAAGCGCCAGCACTGCCGTCATTTCTTCCACGGCATTGACGTTGCTTGCTTGCAGGAAACCCGAGGTCAGCTTGACGCTTGCATCGGCTACGGCAGGCTGGCCATCCTTGGTGTGGATGGTGCCGTCGAGGCCTTTATTCATGTTCTTGAGGTCGGGCTGGACCAGCTTGATCCGGTCCACTTCCGCCATCACCCGTGGGCCTTCGCCCATGGCGCGGATGCTGATGGTACCGTCGGAGCCGACTTCGATCTTCTGCTGGGGCGGCACCGCAATCGGGCCACCGTTGCCCATGATCGGCATGCCGTTGCCGGCACGCAGCACGCCCAACGCATCAACGTTCATGCTGGCGCTGCGCACGTAGGCTTCGCTGCCATCCGGGGTCTGCACCGCCATCCAGCCGTCGCCGCTGACGGCCACGTCCAGGTCACGGCCGGTCTCGATCATCGCGCCAGGGGTGAAGTCAGTGGCTGGACGCTCGGTCAAGGCAAACGCCCGCGCCGGAAAGCTGTCGCCGAACACCGGCATCGAACGCGCCTGCTCCAGGTCACGTTGAAAACCGTTGGTGGAAATGTTCGCCAAGTTGTTGGCATGGGCCTTCTGCGCCAGTGCATTCTGGCTGGCGCCGGTCATTGCCACATAAAGGTACTTGTCCACACTCTTTCCTCTTTCTGACGCAGGCTTGCCGCCCACCGCTGTACTGATGAGGCTTAAGCAATTTGCGAACCAACTTTGTGAAAGTGGCTAAAGTGCAGGCAGGGCAAGGGTTTGCGCGGACACGCAAGTATTTCAAGGTTGTACCAGAGTCGAAAAAACGGCGGACTACTGCCGCTTCCGGCAACTACCGGTCAGGAAGACGACGAAGATCAACTGTGGGAGGGGCTTGCCCCCTCCCACAGTGTCAGTTGATTATTTTTCGGCCTTGAGGATGTCGTGATCGCGCAGTTTGTTGGCGATGGTGGTGTGCGACACCCCCAAGCGCTTCCCCAACTGGCGGCTGCTCGGATGCTCGGCATACAAACTTTCCAGCACCGCCTTCTCAAAGCGCCCGACAATCGCCTCCAGCCCACCCTCCAGGGAAAAATCGCCAAGCGGCTGACGCACGCCATAATCCGGCAAGCGGATATGTTCGGCCTTGACTGTCCCGCCCTCACACAGCGACACCGCCTGGAACAGCACGTTTTCCAACTGCCGCACATTGCCCGGCCAGTGGTAGTGGCTGAGTCGCTCCATCGCCGCCGGCGCGAGCTTGGGCAGCGGGCAACCGATCTGGCGGCTGGCCTGATCGAGAAAGTGTTCAACCAAAGGCCCCAGCCCATCCAGGCATTCGCGCAGCGGCGGGATGTGCAGCGACAGCACGTTAAGGCGGTGATAGAGATCCTGGCGGAATTCGCCACGGGCGCAGAGTTCGGACAAATCCACCTGGGTCGCGCAGATCACTCGCACATCCAGATACACCTCTTCATCACTGCCCACCCGACGAAAGCAACCGTCCTGCAGAAAGCGCAGCAATTTCACCTGCAGGCGCGCACTCATTTCCCCCACGCCATCGAGAAACAACGTACCGCCCGCCGTCAGCTCCAGCAGCCCCAGCTTGCCTTCGGCCCGCGCGCCTTCGAACGCGCCAGGGCCGTAGCCGAACAACTCCGTCTCAGCCATCGACTCCGGCAGACCGGCACAATTGAGCGCCATCAGCGGCGATTGCCCACGGGGGCTGGCCAGGTGACAGGCGCGAGCCAGCAGTTCCTTGCCGGTGCCGGTTTCGCCTTCTATTAATAGCGGCGCATCCAACGGCGCCATGCGCCGGGCTTCACGCACTACCGCCGCCATGACTTTGGAGCTTTGGAAGATGCTGTCAAAGCCGCGCAATTCCTGCTTGCGCACGTTGTAGATGCGCTCGCCCACGCGGTCGGCGCGGTGCAAGGTCAGCACGGCGCCGGCCATGGCTTCGCTGTCATCGTGCTCGGAGGATTGCAGTGGCGCAATGTCCGCCAGGAACACGTCACCCTTGACCTTGACCCGCAGTCCATTGATCCGCGACTTGCTCGCACGCACCAGTTCCGGCAAGTCAAAGTCCTCGGCATAGCGCGACAGTGGAATGCCCGGCACCTCGTCCACCCGCACCCCGAGCAACTGCGCCGCCGCACGGTTGGCAGCGACAATGGAGCCGCCCATGTCGATGGACAGCACTGGAAATTCCAAGGCGCCGAGCAAGGCATTCAGCTCCATGTGCCTACGCTCACTGGGCATCAGCCCTACCCTTTTCACGCCAAACACCCCGGCAATCGCCTCGAACTGCGGGCGCAGCGCCTGGAACTGCATGTTCACCAGGTTCGGGCAAAACAGGTAAATGGCATTGCCATGCTCGCCGCCGACTTCGCCCTTGGCGACGTTGACGCCGTACTCCACCAGCAAGTTGAGGATGTCCCGCAGGATGCCGATGCGGTTTTGGCAGTGCACTTTGATACGCATGAAAAGGCCCGAACAATGGGTAGGCGCCGCGTCTTTTTGCCGCTGGGCGCAGATAGTCGTCAAGATTATGTGACAGTTTGTGTGCCTTTCCCAGCCCAATGCCGCGACGAACCGCACATCCGTAACGATTACTTTACGAAAATCCGTAGTATCTCCTGCAAATCCACTTCACCGGCGGATGGAATCTCGCCTGGCTCGGGTTATCAATAGGTTCATCGCAGGACATAACAAGAACGAATGCCTAGCAGGAGAGCCGTATGAAACAGACGCACTACGTGGCCCGCGAGCCCGATGCGCAAGGTTTTATCCATTACCCGCCGGAAGAACACGCGGTGTGGAATACCCTGATCACGCGCCAGTTGAAGGTGATCGAAGGCCGCGCCTGCCAGGAATACCTGGACGGCATCGACAAGCTCGGCCTGCCCCTGGATCGCATTCCACAATTGGGCGAAATCAATAAAGTCCTGGCCGAGACCACCGGCTGGCAAGTCGCCCGCGTCCCTGCGCTGATTCCTTTCCAGACCTTCTTCGAACTGCTCGCCAGCAAGCAGTTTCCAGTGGCGACGTTTATTCGTACCCGCGAGGAACTGGATTACCTGCAAGAGCCGGATATTTTCCACGAGATTTTTGGCCATTGCCCGCTGCTGACCAACCCCTGGTTCGCCGAATTCACCCACACCTACGGCAAGCTCGGCCTGGCGGCCACCAAGGAGCAACGGGTGTACCTGGCGCGCCTGTACTGGATGACCATCGAGTTTGGCCTGGTGGACACGCCCGCAGGTCGACGCATCTACGGTGGCGGAATTTTGTCGTCGCCCAAGGAAAGCGTGTACTGCCTGTCGGACGAGCCCGAGCATCAAGCCTTCGACCCGCTGGAAGCGATGCGCACCCCGTATCGCATCGACATCCTGCAACCGCTCTACTTCGTACTGCCCGAACTCAAGCGCCTGTTCGACGTGGCGCAGGAAGACATCATGGGCATGGTCGAGCGCGGCATGCAGCTTGGCTTGCACGCCCCCAAATTTGCGCCCAAACCAAAGGCCGCTTGAACGGCGTCTTTTAAGGCCAGGTGAGTCTGTTCCCTGGCCCCGCGTTGCTTTAGGGTAACGCCCACTGATCTTCACTCATTCGAATTCAGGACACCCCACATGACCACCTTGAACCAAGCCCACTGCGAAGCCTGCCGCGCCGATGCCCCGCAAGTCAGCGATGAAGAGTTGCCGGTGCTGATCAAGCAGATCCCCGACTGGAACATCGAAGTGCGCGACGGCGTAATGCAGCTGGAAAAGGTTTTCCTGTTCAAGAACTTCAAGTTCGCCCTGGCGTTTACCAATGCCATGGGTGAAATCTCTGAGGCTGAAGGCCATCACCCAGGCCTGCTCACCGAATGGGGCAAGGTCACCGTGACCTGGTGGAGCCACTCCATCAAGGGCCTGCACCGCAACGACTTCATCATGGCTGCGCGCACCGACGCAGTGGCCAAGGACGCCGAGGGCCGCAAGTAATGCACTTCGATGCCATTGGCCGCGTGCCCGGCGACCCGATCCTCGGGCTGATGGACCTGTATGCCCAGGACACCAACCCAAACAAGTTCGACCTCGGCGTAGGCGTCTATAAGGACGACCAGGGCCTGACGCCGATTCTGCACTCGGTGAAGCTCGCCGAGCAGCGTCTGGTCGATACCCAAACCACCAAGACCTACATCGGCGGCCATGGCGATGCCCGCTTCGGCGCGCTGATCAGCGAACTGGTGCTGGGTGCCGACTCCCCCCTGATCCGCGACCGCCGTGCCGGCGCCACCCAGACCCCGGGCGGCACCGGCGCGCTGCGCCTGAGCGCCGACTTCATCGCCCACAGCCTGCCCGGCCGTGGCGTGTGGCTGAGCAACCCGACCTGGCCGATTCACGAAAGCATCTTCGCCAAGGCCGGTCTGAAGGTCAGTCACTATCCGTATGTAGGCGCCGACAATCGCCTGGATGTGGCGGCGATGCTGGCAACCTTGGCCACCGTGCCTGAAGGCGACGTGGTGCTGCTGCACGCCTGCTGCCACAACCCCACCGGTTTCGACCTGTCCCAGGACGACTGGCGCCAGGTGCTGCACATCGTCCGCGAGCGCCAACTGCTGCCGCTGATCGACTTCGCCTACCAGGGTTTTGGCGACGGCCTGGAGCAGGATGCCTGGGCGGTACGCGTGTTTGCGGCCGAGCTGCCGGAAGTGCTGGTCACCAGTTCCTGCTCGAAGAACTTCGGCCTGTACAGCGACCGCGTCGGCGCATTGATCGTGTGCGCGGCGGATGCCGAGAAGCTCACGGATGTGCGCAGCCAACTGGCGAATATCGCACGTAACTTGTGGTCGACGCCGCCGGATCATGGTGCTGCGGTGGTCGCGACCATCCTCGGTGAGGCCGAGCTGAAAAAGCTTTGGAGTGAGGAAGTCGAAGCCATGCGTGCGCGGATCGCTCAACTGCGATCCGGACTGGTGGAGGCGCTGGCCCCCCATGGCCTGGCCGAACGGTTTGCGCACATTGGCGCGCAGCGCGGGATGTTTTCCTATACCGGCTTGAGTGCCGAACAGGTCAAGCAACTGCGCGAGAAGCACAGTGTGTATATGGTCAGTTCAGGGCGGGCGAATGTGGCCGGTGCGGATGCGACGCGGTTGACGCTGCTGGCCAAGGCTATCGCCGACGTCTCCAACTGACAAAACCGGGATTAAGTGTGGGAGGGGCGGTGCCACGATTGACTTGCCCCCGATGGCGATGGGTCTGAGTACATATCGT
>NZ_JADDUM010000186.1 GCF_015163715.1 Pseudomonas cyclaminis | reverse complement strand
GCTCACCACAACAAGCCCGCTCACTACTGAAAGCCTGTTGACCATAGAAAGCCTGTTGGCCACAGAAAGCCTGTCGACCACAGAAAGCCTGTTGACCACAAACAATCGGTTCACCACAGGAAAGCCGGGGTTCACCGCCCGCAGTCACCCAATCCTGTTGAATCCTTGCCTGATCCTCTGAACATCACGGCTATCGCATAGATCCCCCCCGCGCAGTGGTCTAGAGTTCGACGATGGGCGACTTGCAGTCGCACCACTCCTATAAGAAATCAGCACCACCAACCGATGATCAGCAGGTGAGCCAGCCATGGAATTACGTATCAACCAAAAGGCCTATCAGGTCGATGCCGAAGCCGACACGCCGTTGCTGTGGGTGATCCGCGACAATCTGGGCATGACCGGTACCAAATACGGCTGCGGCCTGGCCCAGTGCGGCGCCTGTTCGGTGCTGGTGGACGGCAATGTGGTGCGTTCGTGCGTCACACCGGTGGCCGGGGTCGTTGGCCGCGAGATCACTACCATCGAGGCCATCGAAGCCGATGACGTGGGCAAGCGCGTGGTCAGCGCCTGGGTCGAGCACCAGGTCGCGCAATGCGGTTATTGCCAGTCCGGGCAAGTGATGGCGGCCACCGCGCTGCTCAAGCACACGCCCGCACCCACCAAGGAGCAGATCGACGCGGCGATGGTCAACCTGTGCCGGTGCGGCACCTACAACGCCATCCATGCCGCCATGGATCACTTGGCCACCGGGAAGGAGACTGCTGATGAATACGCCAGCATTCATCCCGGGTGAGCCTATCAACCTGTCGCGTCGGCGCTTCCTGGCGAGTACCGCCGTGGGCGCACTGGTCATCGGTTTTGGCCTGCCACTGGGCTCGGGCCGGGTGCAGGCGGCCACCGGCGCCGCGGCCGAACGCGGTACGCAGGTGCCGGCATTCCTGGAGATTCGCCCGGACGGCACTGTTCGCTTGCTCAGCCCCTTTATGGAAGGCGGCCAAGGCACCCACACCGCCATGGCGCAGATTGTCGGTGAAGAACTCGACGCCGACCCGGCCACCTTCATCGTCGAAGCCGCGCCACCCGGCGAAGCCTATGTGGTGATGGACAACGGCATGCGCATCACCGGCGGCAGCATGTCGGTACGCATGAGCTACCCGACCATGCGCCGCCTCGGCGCCCTCGCCCGCGCCATGTTGCTGCAGGCCGTGCCGAGCAACTCGGTGTGCCCGTGGGTGAGCTGACCACCCAACCCGGCCGCGTGATTCACGCTGCATCCGGCCGTTCCCTGGGTTACGGCGAGTTGGCCGGTCGGGCCCTGGACATGCCGGTGCCTGACGCCGCAAGCATCACCCTGCGCGACCCGAGCCAATTCCGCTGGATCGGTAAACCGGTCAAGCGTGTAGACGCCTACGACAAATCCACCGGCAAAGCGCTGTACAGCATCGACCTGAAAGTCGACGACATGCTCCACGCCGCCGTGCAGCACGCGCCGCGCCTGGGCATGACCGTGGGCAGCCTGCGCAACCAGGCGCAGGTCGAAGCCATGCCCGGCGTGCACTCGGTGCATCAACTGCCCGGCGCCGTGGCGGTCGTCGCCGAACGCTGGTGGCATGCCAAGCGTGCGGTGGAAGCCATCCAGGTCGACTGGCTGGAACCCACCGCCGACTCCAAAGTCCGCGCCATGCCCGCTGACTTTTCCAGCGATGGCTTTCGCGACTTTCTCGCGGCCCAGCAAGGCCCGGCCCGTGACGATGAAAACGAAGGCGATGTGGCCGGCGCGCTGAAAAACGCCAAGACCCAGGTCGAAGCCACGTACCACAACCAGTACGTCAACCACGCCCAGTTGGAGCCGCCTTCAGCCCTGGCGCGTTTCAACCCCGACGGCACCCTGGACATCTGGCTGCCCAACCAGGCGCCGGACATGTTCCGTGCCGACATCGCCAAGCGCACTGGCCTGGCGCCCGAGCAGATCAATCTTCATTCGCCGCTGCTGGGCGGTTTTTTCGGTCGGCACTTCCTGTATGACTCGGCCAGCCCTTACCCGCAGGCCATTGCGCTGGCCAAGGCGGTGGGCCGTCCGGTCAAGCTGATCTGGAGTCGTGAAGAAGAGTTCCTGCGCGATGTGCTGCGCCCGGTGGCGGTGGTCAAGTTCCGCGCCGCGCTGGATGCCGACGGCCTGCCCGTCGCCATCGAAGCGGTCAGCGCCACCGAAGGCCCCAGCGAAGCCATCGCCGGCAAACAGGGCGAAAAACTCGACCCCACCGCCCTCGAAGGTTTGTCGGGCAAGAGCTACGCCATCCCCAACAAACGCATCGCGCAGATTTACGTCAAAGGCCCGGCCATGCTCGGCTACTGGCGCTCGGTGGGTAATTCGCTGAATGACTTCTTCTACGAAGCGTTCCTCGATGAACTGGCGGACCAGGGCAAGCGCGACCCCTATGAGTTGCGCCTGCATCTGCTGCGTGACAACCCCCGGTTGACCACCTTGCTCAAGGCCGTGGGCGAGTTGTCCGGTGGCTGGAAACGCGGCCCCTACACCGCCGAAGACGGCACACGACGGGCGCGTGGCGTGGCCATGGCCTCGCCGTTCGGCTCCCACGCGGCAGTGATTGCCGAAGTGTCGATTGAACACGGCCAGGTGAAAGTGCACCACATCTGGGAAGCCATCGACCCTGGCAGCATCGTCAACCCGGCGATTGTCGAGGCGCAGGTCAACGGCGCGGTCGCCCTGGGACTGTCGCAAACCTTGCTGGAGGAAGCGGTGTACGTGGACGGCAAGCCACGGGCGCGCAATTACGACCTTTACCCGATCCTGCCGCCGTCCCGCATGGCGCGGGTGCACGTAAAGATCATTGAGAGTGGTGAAAAGATGGGCGGCATCGGTGAGCCTCCGCTCCCCGCTGTGGCGCCGGCCGTGGTCAACGCGGTGGCGCAATTGACCGGCCAGCGTGTGCGCAGCCTGCCATTAAGCCGACACACTTTCAGCTAACCGAGCGAGACCGCCCATGAACAACCGTCGATTCGCAAGAACCGTAGGCTGGCTCGCGCTGCCCTGCGTCGTCGCCGCCGGCCTGCTGGCCTGGTATGTCACCCGCCAGCCCGCTACACCGTTTGAAGCGCCACATGCAGCCAGTGCCGACCCGGCCCTGGTCAGTCGCGGCGAGTACGTCGCCCGCCTCAGCGACTGCGTGGCCTGCCACAGCCTGCCCGGCAAGGCACCGTTCGCCGGTGGCCTGGAAATGGCCACGCCGTTGGGAGCGATTCACGCCACCAACATCACCCCGGACCGCACCCACGGGATCGGTACTTACAGCCTGGCCGATTTTGATCGCGCAGTGCGTCACGGCGTGGCACCGGGCGGCCGCCGGCTGTACCCGGCCATGCCCTACCCGTCGTATGCCAAGCTCAGCGACGACGATATCCAGGCGATGTACGCGTTTTTCATGAAAGGCGTGCAACCGGCCAACCAGCCGAATATCCCCAGCGATATTCCCTGGCCGCTGAACATGCGCTGGCCCATCGCCCTGTGGAACGGCGTGTTCGCACCGACCGCCACCTACGCCGCCAACCCCAATCAGGACGCACTGTGGAATCGCGGCGCCTATATCGTCCAGGGCCCTGGCCATTGCGGCAGTTGTCACACGCCACGGGGCCTGGCCTTTAACGAAAAGGCCCTGGATGATTCCGGCAAGCCGTACCTCGCCGGTGCCCTGCTCGATGGCTGGTACGCACCCAGCCTGCGCCAGGACCCCAACAGCGGCCTGGGCCGCTGGAGCGAGCCGCAGATCGTGCAGTTCCTCAAGACCGGCCGCAACCAGCACGCGGTGGTCTACGGCTCGATGACCGAAGCGTTCAACAACTCCACCCAGTTCATGGCCGACGACGACCTGGCGGCCATCGCCCGCTACCTCAAGTCGCTGCCCGGCGACCCGCAGCGCGACGGCACGCCCTGGCAGTACGTAACCGCCGACGTGCGCCCGGACGTCCCCGGCGCCCACACCTACGCCACCCGCTGCGCCTCGTGCCATGGCGCAGACGGCAAAGGCCAGCCCGAGTGGATGCCACCTCTCGCTGGCGCCACTTCGGCCTTGGTCAAGGAGACGGCGTCAGCGATCAACATCACCCTCAATGGCGCACAACGCGTGGTCGCCGCTGGCGTGCCGGATGCCTACCGCATGCCGGCGTTTCGCGAGCAATTGTCCGACCAGGAAATCGCCGAAGTGCTGACGTTTGTGCGCGGCACGTGGGGCAACCAGGGTGGCGCGGTAGACGCCAAGGCGGTGGGCAAACTACGCGGGCATACGGACCCTGCGAGCAGCAGTCCGATTATTTTGCATATGCGTTGAAGATCGCTCTTGCGGCCCTTTCCCCGGCGTGGTCAGTGACCTGAGCATGCCGCGGAATAAAGGGGCAATGTGCACCAACTCAGTATTGACCCGGCCCCGTGCACGTTGAGCTATCTGACTGCTCGCCGGTTCAAGTTCGCCTCTTCTGACAATTAAAACAGAATCCTTCTACATAACGGATTGGCCATTACGCACGCAAATATGTTGGCAACTTCAGCAAGATCGAGACCCAACTGACCGAGCGGAACATGGCAAATTCACACTACTTATGGCTGGCCATCTTCCTGACTGACGGTTTCTTCAACTGCTTTTTAATACATATAAAGTATGCATAATGAAGACATTCAGGATTCAATACGATGAGGCAAAAAACATCGCCAACCAGCAAAAGCACAAGGGCATAACCCTGGCCGACGCGGAACCGGTGTTCAACGATGAGATGGCCCTGACCCTACAAGACTACGATCACGATGAAGAGCGCTGGGTGACCATGGGCAGCGACGCGAGGGGACGAATTCTGGTAGTGACGTACACTTATCGCGATCCAAATTTCGTACGCGTTATCAGCGCCAGGCTCGCATCAAGAAATGAACGGCGTCGTTATCTGGAGGCTTGAACAATGAAAGACGAATACGATTTCACCCACGGCAAACGTGGTGCTGTCGCCAGCAACAAGGGCAAGACCCGGATCACCATCATGCTTGACGACGCGGTCATCGAAGCCGCCCGTGAACGCGCCGAAAGCGCCGGTACGGGCTATCAAACCGTGATCAACAATCTGTTGCGTCAGGCGTTGATTTCCCAACAAGCACACAATCTGGCTCCCGCCCCCAAGAAGCGGGCTAAAACTCTGCACGTTATCAACAATGGCATCAGCCTCTCTGAGGTTGAAGCGCTTGAACAGCAACTCATCGCTGTCGCTGGCGAGCTGAATCGAGTGCTGGGCACATCCAGATCGGTCGATTGACCAAGGTTTCTACCGAAGTCGACCAGGGCATACCAGGCGGTCAAAGCGCCTCAGGCAGAAAAAACCTGCGTGCGCTCTGTGCCGCTGGTGCGTGCCTAAGGGGTTGCTGCCGAGCAAGCTGTGCCTGAAGCTGTGCGACGGCATCCAACACCCGATGCGCCCACTGCTCGTCCTGGGGGTCTACCACCACCACGCGAAAACCGTGGTCCTGGCCTTCACTGCGCACACCTTCGGAGTCATCCACGTGCAGGTCGATGTCGAACGCCGGTGGGAATTTCGACGGTGCATTGGACAGCCCATGCGCCGTGAGGGCGTGGTTATGCAGCACGCTGTTGACCACGCCGTCGACGCGGATGCCGTACAGCATCAGCCAGCGCCGGATATAGGACGGCGTACGCCCGGACGAGGTATAGACCCAGATGCTGCAACCCTGGCGCCGCAGTTCGCGGGTCAGGGAGCGCGTGCCGATGCGCAGCGGCTCACCCAGCCAACGGTGCACGCAGGCCGCAGCCGGCTAGGCTCGACGTCGCAGTGGTGGAGCTGGCAGGCCAGGGTGTCGTCTATGTCGAACGAAATACGGATGCGCGGGCGCTTGAGCAACTGCGTCGGGAGGAGGCGCTGCATGGCCTGCCCTGCCCTCGCGAACAGGCGAGAACCGCTCATCAAAGGCCCCCTTGATAGACAGGCAAGGGCGTGGCCGGGAGAAAAAACCTCAGCGGATCCGGTGCCTGTTCTTCCAGGAAGGCGGCGTATTTTTTCTTGATCTTGGGTAATTCGTACAACGCCCTGACCCCATGTTTGGCTGAGTTGCGGATGACCGACGAAGGGTTGAAGTAACCCTCGGCGTTCTCCAGCGACAGCACGAACGGCGGCAAACCTGCACGCATCAGCAGATAGCTGACGATCAGCGAGCCGCTGCGGTGGTTGCCTTCAATAAACAACTGCGGCTTGCTGAGGATGCGCACATACACCCCGGCTGCCCGCTTCCAGACGGATTCACTGCGATACGCGCAGTACCAGTTGTACAAGTCCTTGATGCCGCCCTCGACGTTGTTGAAGAAGTGTTCTTCGGTCGCCGCCAGGTGCTGGGCGTATTCCAGGCGGCGCCTCGGGTCACTGCCGCAGAGTACGGTGGCGTTGATCTCCAGCATCAGGTTCAGTTGCTGAAGGTCAAACAGGTCGACGCCCCGCGCCACATAGTCGTCAATCAGCGCATAGCCTTCAAGCACGTTGTGCAGCACTTCGTCGGTCAACGGATCGCGTGGCTCGGTGAAGTCCTGGCTGAGCGTGGCAAAGCGCTGCTGCACCTCACGCAGTGCGCGTTCAATCGCAGGCAAATCAAGGCGTCGCGTTGCAGGCATCAGCTGAACTTACCCGTGATGTAGTCCCCGGTCATTTGCTCGCGCGGGTTCTCGAAAATCTGCGCCGTAGGGCCCATTTCAACCAGATAGCCAGTGCGCGTGCCCTGGGAAATATCCACCGAGAAAAACGCCGTGGTGTCGGCCACACGTATGGCCTGCTGCATGTTGTGGGTCACCAGGGCGATGGTGTAGTCCTTCTTCAGTTCGACCATCAACTCCTCGACCCGCCGCGTGGCGATCGGGTCGAGCGCCGAGCAGGGCTCATCAAGCAACAGCACTTCCGGCTCGGTGGCGATGGCGCGGGCGATGCACAGGCGCTGCTGCTGACCACCGGACAGCGACAGGCCGCTGACCTTGAGCTTGTCCTTGACCTCATCCCACAGCGCGGCGCCTTGCAGGGCGTGCTTGACGCGGTCGCCCAGGTCGCCTTTGTAGCGGTTCAGGCGCAGGCCAAAGGCCACGTTATCGAAGATGCTCATGGAGAACGGGTTCGGCTGCTGGAACACCATGCCGATATAGCGGCGCACCACCACCGGATCCACGCCCTTGCCGTAGACGTCCTGCCCGAGGAAGTGCACGTGGCCCTCGAAGCGGAAGCCCTTGACCAGGTCGTTCATGCGGTTGAGGCTGCGCAACACGGTACTTTTACCGCAGCCGGACGGCCCGATGAAGCCGGTGATCTTGTTCTTTTCGATCGGCACATGGCTGTCACGCACGGCCATGAAGTTGCCGTAGAAGATCTTGTCCAGCTTGCAGTCCATGACCACAGGCGCCTGGGTGACAAACGGAGCGGCTATTTGCGCAGTTGATACGTTCAAGATTCAGGTGCTCCCGTTTTCAATACTTTGGCTTGCCGAAAATACGGCTCACGATGTTCACGACCAGCACGATCATTACCAGTACCAGCGACGCCGCCCAGGCGAGTTCAAGCTGGTTGTCGAAGGGCATGCCGGAGAAGTTGTAGATCAGCACGGCCAGCGAAGCCGTCGGGTTCATCACCGCCAGGCTGCCGTCGTGGTAGATCCAGTAGTTGCTGAACAGCGCGGTAAACAACAGCGGCGCGGTTTCGCCAGCGGCGCGGGCCACGGCGAGCATCACGCCGGTGAGAATGGCCGGCAGGCCGGTGGGCAGGACGATTTTCCAGATCACCTGGGAGCGGGTGCAGCCCATGCCGTAGGCGGCGTCCTTCATGATCTTGGGCACCATGCGCATCGACTCTTCGGCGGTCAGCACCACGATGGGCAGCATCAGCACCGCCAGCGCCACACCACCGGCCGGGGCCGAGTAGGTGCCGGTGGTCATCACCACCAAGGCGTAGGCGAAGACACCGGCCAGGATGGAAGGCAGGCCGGTGAGCATCTTCGCGGCAAAGCGCGCGGCGTTCGCCAGTTTGCTCTCCGGGCCCAGTTCGGCGAGGAAGATCGCTGCCATGATGCCAACCGGCACCGCAATGGCTGCGGCGATGCCGACCATCACGAAGGTACCGGCCATGGCGTTGCCGAAACCGCCGCCGGTCTCGAAACCGGTGGGCGGCAGTTCTGTGAACACTTCAAGGCTCAGGCGCGCCCCGCCGCGCATGATCAGCATGTAGAGCACGGAAATCAGCGGCACGCTGGCCAGCAACGCGCCGCTCCACACCAGGGTCGTCAACACCAGGCTGCGCAGGGCACGGCCTTCGAACCGGCGTTGCAGGCTGGGCAGCGCACCGGCGGGGGACGTCAGGTCGGTTGCAGCAGAAAGATCAGTCATCACTTATTACCCCGTTGGGCGTACATCATGATCATGGAGCCGAAGATGTTGACGATCAGCGTGATCAACATCAGCACCAGTGCGGCGTACATCAGCACCTCGATCTCGTTCGGCCCGGCTTCGGGGAAGTTCAGCGCCAGCAACGCCGCCAGGGTGTTGGCCGGTGCGAACAGCGAAAGCGAGATGTTGTTGGCGTTGCCCACCAGCATGGCCAGGGCCATGGTTTCACCGAGGGCGCGGCCCAGGCCCAGCACCAGGGAACCGAAGATGCCGGTAGCGGCGGACGGCACCATCACCTTGAGAATCGCTTCCCAGTGGGTGGTGCCCATGCCGTAGGCGGCCTGCTTGGTTTTCATGGGCACGGCGGTGAGGGCGTCCTGGGACACGGCCGCGATGGTCGGCAGAATCATGATCGCCAGCACCAGCGCGGCTGGGAGCAGCCCCGGCCCGCTCAAGGAGGTGCCGAAAAAAGGGATCCAGCCGAGTTCGCTGTTCAACCATGCGGTCAACGGCCGAATCGCCGGGATGACCACGTAAATGCCCCATAGGCCGTAAACGACGCTGGGGATGGCCGCGAGCAGTTCGACGATGGTACGAAACACCGCCGCCAGCTTCGCCGGCAAGAAATCCTGAGTGAGAAAAATCGCCATGCTGACGCCAAAAACACCGGCGATCAGCAACGCGATAAAGGCACTGTACAGCGTGCCCCAGATGGCCGGCAGAATGCCGTACTTGCCTTGATTGACATCCCAGACGCTGCCGAACAGCACGTCAAAACCGTGCTTCTCCATGCCTGGGAGGGCCTTGCGCCCCACTTCAAACACCAGCGCAAACACCAACGCCAGCACCAGTACCACGCCTATCCGCGCAAGCGCACGGAAGGTGCGATCAACCAGGAAATCCTTCGTCGAAGGTGGCTGGCAGGCAGAGTCCGGGTTACCCGGTACGACAAACGGTGTGTTCATTGGCTGATTCCGGAACAAGGGGGTAACTCACCCGGCGGGGCTCACAACAGCGCCCGCCAAGAGAGGCCACACGAGCGTTACTGAATGTTGGCGGACGCTTTGCGAACCTGATCAACCACCGATTGCGGCAGCGGGATATAGCCCATCGAGTCGGCGATTTTCTGCCCTTCGGTCAGGCTGTATTCGACCATGTCACGCATGGCCTTGGCCTTGGCCGGGTTGCCGTTGTCCTTGCGGAAGATCATCCAGGTGTAGGACGTGATCGGGTAGGACTTGGCACCGTCCGGGTCCGGCAGCCAGGCCACCAGGCTTTCCGGCATCTTCACCGCAGCCAGCGCTTCGGCGCCGCTTTCGGCGTTAGGGACCACGTACTTGCCGGCCTTGTTTTGCAGCTGGGCAAAGTCAACCTTGGCCAGTTTGGCGAAGCCGTATTCGATGTAGCCAATCGCGCCTGGCGTCTGGCGTACGGTGGCGGTCACACCGTCGTTCTTCGGCGATTTGATGAATTTGTCGCTGGCGGGCCAGTTGACGGTGTTGCCTTCACCCAAGTCCTTCTGGAACTGTGGGTTGATGGCCGCCAAGTGCTTGGTGAATACCGCAGTGGTGCCGCTGGAGTCTGCACGCACGACCACGGTGATCGGCATATCCGGCAGCTTCAGGCCAGGGTTGGCGGCGACGATCTGCGGATCGTTCCACTTGGTGATCTTGCCCAGGAAGATGTTGGAGTACACATCGCGGGGCAACTTCAGCTCTTTGGGATTGCCCGGCAGGTTGAACGCCAGCACGATCTCGCCCGCAGTCATCGGCAGCAACTGCACGCCTTCGGCGACCTTGGCGATGTCTTCATCTTTCATGGCCGAGTCACTGGCGGCGAAGTCCACGGTTTTGTTCAGGAAGTCCTGGACACCCGCCCCGCTCCCCTTGGATTGGTAGTCAACCGTGACGCCAGCGGTCTTCTTGCTGAAATCCTTGAACCAGGTGAGGTAGATCGGCGCAGGGAAACTGGCGCCAGAGCCTGTCAGACGGACGTTTTCGGCAGCAAATACCGAGGTGGCACTGAGAGAAACCGCAACGGCGAGTGCAGCAGACTTCATCAGACGTTTCATTCAGGGAAATCCTTGTGATTACGGGCTCCCGGAACTTTGCAGCAGCATTGTTACGCTTTTATGAAAATTGAATGGCAAACCGCTATTTCGTCCCTCATTTCCGCCACAGCCAACTATTTAGAGGTCAGTGGCGCCGGTAACTTTTCTGTCCGGAGGGCGTGAGGCAGAACACCCCGCCCCGTGGCCCGGTGCAGTACGTACCGCTGCCGCAGCTGCAGCGCTCTGAACGACCTTGCAGCGGTTGCACGGCGGGACGTGCCAAGCGGTTGCCGGTATAGGCGGTGCAACTTCTTTTCGAGGCGCTGATGGAGCCGTCGTTGCACAGGAAGACATCGCCATCACACCCGGCAATCCCCCCCTTGCGACCGGAGCAAGGCGTATTGGCCGCCAGGGCGGACAGGCTCGACAGCATCAACACGAGGCCCAGGACAAATACGCGGATGTGGCCAGGAAGCATAAGGAATACTCGAGACGAGTGGCCTAATGCTATCAATCTTTATACGTAACTGCTGGCTAATCTCACACAACCCTGTAGTGAGCGGCTTTTGTGGTGAGCGGGCTTGCCCCGCTCACCACAAAAGCCCGCCCACCACAAGAATGCAGTGGTTCAGGGTGTCGGTTGCACGTCCTTGAAGACCAGCCCTTGGCTACCGCTCACTTGCCACGGATTGGCGCCGCCGGTCTGGCTGAACACCACGCGCTCGAAGCGTGAGTCTTTCAACCCATCGATACGCACCTTGGCCGCGCCGCTAAAGCGCACACGCTCGAACACCAACCCCTGATGGTAGGCGTTGTGCGCAGCATCGCCCTTGACCTCGATGGCCGCGCCCTGGGCGTTTTCTACGCTGACGTCGCTCACGCGGATGTCCTTGAACTGCCCGGCAATCGTGGAGCGTTGGTAGTCCAGTTTGGCGTTTGGGTCGTTGTAATCGAGGGTGAAGATAAACGCCTGCTTGACCGTGTTGCGAATCGCCGAATCGCGGAACGTCACGTTGCGCGCACCGCCGCCCATGAAGTTGGTGCTTTTCATGCGCAGCCCGGCGTCGGTGCCGTCGGAGACGTTGTCTTCAGCCAGGATGTTCTGGATCCACGCGCCGGTATGACTGCCGGCCACCACCATGCCGTGGCCCTTGCGGAAGTAGTTGTTGAAAATCCACGCGTCTTCCTGAGGCGGCTGGTGCACGGCATTCGCACCGGTGCCGGCGGCGAAGTTGACGCAGTCGTCGCCGGTGTCGAAGAAGTTGTTGAAGACCATCGCCCCCTTGCTGTTGGCGAATTCGATGCCGTCGCCGTTGTTGGCG
Organism: Pseudomonas cyclaminis; assembly: GCF_015163715.1. GTDB lineage: Bacteria > Pseudomonadota > Gammaproteobacteria > Pseudomonadales > Pseudomonadaceae > Aquipseudomonas > Aquipseudomonas cyclaminis. The sequence goes on along the minus strand of NZ_JADDUM010000186.1, from coordinate 35,549 downwards.
TCGTAGGTCTTGTGGGTGGTGTTGGCCAGCACCACGTTTTCGGTCTCCAGGTTCATGATGCCGTGGAACGCCGGGTTGAGCACGGTGAAGCCGCCGTAGAACACGTTCTTGACGTTGCGCAGGGTGATCAGCGAGGAGCGCATCTGCCCGTAGGCGTCCTTGACGTTCATGCCCCGCGCCACGGCTTGTTCCACCTGGGCCTTGGCGAGGATGCCGTCCTGGGCATAGCGGGTGTTGTCGCTGGGCAGGTAGAACGGCAAGGCCTGGCCGCGCTCGTCGATGACGTCGGCGTTGCGCTTCCAGCCGTTGCCGTCGAGGGTGCCCTTGCCGACGATGCGGATGTTTTCGAACGTTTGATGCTGGCGCGGATCGCGGGGCAATGCGTTGATCAGCGAGGCCGGGCGCACGGTGGTGGAATACGGGTATTGGATGTAACCGGCCAATGGATAATCTTCGGCGCGCTCGGAGCCAAGCAGGGTCGCGCCTTCGGCGATTTCCAGGGTCATGTTGCTCTTGAGGTAGAGCGCGCGCTTTTGTAGGTGCCCTTGGGCAGCAGGACTTTGCAGCCAGGGGTGCAGGCGTCGATGGCGTTCTGGATCGCCAGGGTATCGAGGTGGCTGCCGTCGCCTTTGGCACCGTATTTTTTCACGTCGAACAGCGCCGCGATCTTAGTGGTGCGTTGTTGCACGGGGGCGCTGTCGGCCGATTCCTTGCCGTTGCCGTCCACTGCACGCACGGTGAAACGGTAGGCCGTGTCGGGTTTCAGGCCTTGGGCGGTGTAGCTGTGAATGCCGATGCGATGGTGGAAGTTGGCCGTGTCCTGGCGGTAGAACTGGTCGATGTAGGGCTTGGCCGGTGAGACCTGATCGTTGTTGGCGTTGGCGCTGCCCAACAACACGCCGTTGGCGTACACGTGGTAATCCCGGATGCCGGCATGATCGGCAGGCTTCTCCCAGACCAGGATGATCTGCTGATCGTCATAGGCCAGGGTCGGTACTTGCAGCTTTGAGGGTGCTTGCAGCGCCCAGGACAGCGGGCTGCAACCGAGGGTAATAAAGACTAGTGCGCAACGCGCTGAGGCTTGATACGGCATGTTGTTCTCCTTGTTTTTGCCGGTATTCACGTTGATGGGCTGCATCTGTTGCGTGGAGGGTTCGAACGGCCTCCTCGCAGGCTCACCGGACAGCGGCGCCATGAGGGCGCCGCCGACCGACGTTTTATTGAGCCCCGAGGGCCTCGATCAGCACCGCCAGTTGCTCCACTTCATCGGGCAGCAGGTCGGTCAATGGTGCGCGCACCGGGCCCGCATCGTGGCCGACCAAGCGTGCGCCGGCCTTGACGATACTCACGCCATAACCTTCACAGCGATTGCGAATCGCCAGGTACGGCAGGAAGAAATCATCGATCAAACGGCCCACGGTCGCGTGGTCGTCGGCAGCCACGGCACGGTAGAAGTCCATCGCGGTTTTCGGGATGAAGTTGAACACCGCCGAGGAGTACACCGGCACGCCGAGGGCCTTGTAGGCGGCGGCATAGACTTCGGCAGTCGGCAGGCCGCCAAGGTAGGTCAGGCGATCGCCCAGGCGACGGCGGATGCTGACCATGGATTCGACCTCACCAATGCCGTCCTTGAAGCCGATCAGGTTCGGGCAGCGCTCGGCCAGTTGTTCCAGGCTGTCGGCGTTGAGGCGGCAGAGGTTGCGGTTGTACACCACCACGCCGAAATCCACCGAGTTGCACACTTGCTCAACGTGGGCCACCAAGCCCTTCTGGCTGGCTTCGGTGAGGTAATGGGGCATCAGCAGAATACCCGCAGCGCCGAGGCGCTCGGCTTCCTGGGCATAAGCGATGGCTTGGCGCGTTGGGCCACCGGCACCGGCGAGGATCGGCACCTGGCCTTTGCAGGTGTCCACGGCCGTCTTGATGATCTGCGTGTACTCCTTGGACTCCAGGGAGAAGAACTCCCCAGTGCCGCCCGCGGCGAACAACGCACTTGCGCCATAAGGCGCCAGCCATTCCAGGCGGCGAGCGTAGGTGTCGGCGCGGAAGTCGCCGGCGGCATCAAAGTCGGTAACCGGGAACGAGAGCAAGCCGGAAGACAGGACTGTTTTTAGTTCTTGTGGCGTCATGTTCGCAAACCTTTATTCGAAATTTGAATGGAATACCTCAAGAGGTACGTCATCGTACAACTACAAAAATACTAATACCACCCTCTAAACACCTTTCATTGTGAAAATGCAGCTAAACCCAATGAAATAGGCGTTTATTCACACCAATAAATAAATAAACCAAAGCAAAGTCATACGATGACTACTGTTTTTAGCCAACACGTCGCCGCTCGGACTCCTGACTGAAGTCACGGCTGGCCTGCACCAACATGCGCGTGTAGTCGTGCGCCGCCTGGTCCTGGCTCAGGGCCTGACAGTCGAGCAGTTCGACGATCTTGCCGTGCTGCATCACCGCCACCCGGTCGCATAAGTGAGTCACCACACCCAGGTCATGGGTCACCAGCAGGTAGGTGAGTTTCTCGCGCTGACGCAGGTCCGCCAGCAGGTTGAGAATCTCGGCCTGGACCGACACATCCAGCGCCGAGGTCGGCTCATCCAGCAGCAGCACGCGGGGTTCCAGGATCAAGGCGCGCGCAATCGCTACGCGCTGGCGCTGGCCACCGGACAACTGGTGCGGGTAGCGAAAGCGGAAACTGTCGTTCAGGCCGACCTTGAGCAAGATCTCGTTAATACGGTCGTCCTTGTCCCCTACCCCGTGGATAATCAACGGCTCGCGCAACGCGGTGTCGATGGTGTGTCGAGGGTGCAGGGAGCCGTAAGGGTCCTGGAAGACCATCTGCACCTTGCGAAAGTGTTCCTTGGGAATCTTGTGCTGCAACGGCGCGCCGGCAATGCTCAGCTCGCCGTTCCAGTGCCGGTACTGCCCGGCCAGGCAGCGCAGCACGGTGGTCTTGCCCGAACCGGACTCCCCCACCAGGCCGAACGATTCACCGTCGGCGACACTCAGGCTCACATCGTGCAGCACTTGGTTGATGGCCGCGCCGGTGCCGAAGCTCAGGTTCAAGGCGTGCGCTTGGATCATGGGCATGGTCAGGTTCCTTATTGGGTCAGCCAGAGGGGGTCGCGCTTGAGCACCGGCAGGTGCGCACGGCGGTTATCCATGCTCGGCAACGCGGCCAGCAGGCCACGGGTGTAGGGGTGCTCGGCGTAGTGCAGGTCGCAGGCGGCCAGGGATTCGACGACGCGCCCGGCGTACATCACCAGTACGCGGTCGCAGTAGTTGCGTACCAGGTTGAGGTCATGGCTGACGAAGATCAGCCCCATCTGCTGCTGGTCCACCAACTCTTCCAGCACGTTGAGCACTTGCTGGCGCACCGAGACATCCAGGGCCGAGGTGGGCTCGTCGGCGATGATCACTTCAGGGCGGGTGATCACCATCATCGCGATCATGATGCGCTGCCCCATGCCGCCGGAGACTTCGTGGGGATACAGGTTATAGACGCGCTGCGGGTCGCGGATATGCACCTGCTCCAGCATCTGCAGCACCCGCTCGCGGGCATCGCTGCGGCTGGCCTTGTGATGGGCCAGGTAGGCTTCGGCGATCTGGTCGCCGACCTTGACCACCGGGTTCAGCGAATACTTTGGGTCCTGCATGATCATCGAGATGCGCTGGCCGCGAATCTTCTGCATGGCTTTTTCACTGGCCGACAGCAGGTCGACCTCGCCAAACGCCATGGCCTTGGCGGTGATCTTGGCGCTGGGCGGATGCAGCTTGAGCAGGCTGCGGCCCACGGTGGATTTACCCGAGCCGGACTCACCGACAATCGCCAGTTTTTCCCGACCCAGGGTGAAGGACACATCGCGCACGGCGTGGGTTTCTTTCTGGCCACTGACGAAGCGCACGTTAAGCCCTTCGACGTTCAATTTAATGGCGGACATCAGGTATTCCTCCGATTATTCGCTGCGCGGATCAAGGATGTCCCGCAGGCCATCGCCCAACAGGTTGAAAGCCAGGCTGACCAGCATGATCGCCGCCCCTGGCACCGCCACCAGCCACCAGCATTCGAGCATGTAGCGGCGGCCGGTGGAGATCATTGCGCCCCACTCCGGCAACGGCGCCTGGGCACCCAGGCCGAGAAAGCCCAGTGCCGCGGCGGTGAGGATGATCCCCGCCATGTTCATGGTCAGGCGGATGATCACCGAGGACAGGCACATCGGCACGATATGACGCAGGATAATCCGCGCCGGCGAGGCGCCTTGCAGCTCTACCGCGACGACAAAATCGGCATTGCGCAAGGACAGGGTTTCAGCCCGCGCCAGCCGCGCAATCGGCGGCCAGGAGGTCAAGGCAATCGCCACCACGGCGTGCTCCAGGCCAGGGCCGAGGGCCGCGATAAAGGCCAGGGCCAGGACCAGGCTGGGGAAGGAGATGAAGATGTCGGTCAGGCGCATGAACACGGTGTCGACCGCGCCGCCGAAGTAGCCCGACACGGTGCCGATAAACAGCCCGATCGGCCCCACGATCACCGTCACCAGGCCAATGATGTACAGCGTGATTCGCGAACCGTAGACCAGCCGGCTGAAGATGTCCCGGCCATATTCATCGGTGCCGAACCAATGCGCCGAGCCTGGCGCCTGCAAGGCATTGGCAAGATTCTGCGCCACCGGGTCATGGGTGGCGATCCACGGCGCAAAGGCCGCGACCACCACCAGCAGCAGGGCCACCAGCAGGCCCGCCAGGGTCATGGGGTTGCGCAACAGGTGACGCAACACCCGCAGGCCGCTCTTGCAGAACGCGTCGAAGCTGGAGCCTGGCGAGCGATCCACCGGGCGCTTCGTCGTCGATTCGATGGAAGACAGATTGGCATTCATAAGCATCTTCTCTGTGTGAATTCTGGAAGCACTCAACGCTGCTTGTAGACACCCAGGTAACGGGTGGCCTCGGCATCGTCACCGGTGAAGCCCTTGACGTCGGCAGCACTGACCACGGTGTCGGTCATCTGCGAAATCATCAGGATCGGCCCCACTTGCTGGTCGTAGAGGTTCTGCGCCTGGTGATACAGGCTGACCCGCTGCGCCGAATCACGCGTCACGCCGGCCTGGTCGATCAGACTGTTGATCTGCGGATTGAAAAACGAAGCGCGCCAGCCCTGGAAGTTCGGCAGGCCGGCGTCATCACTGTTATTAGGGTTGTAGGCAAAGGTGCGCAGGCTGAAATACGGGTGCGGGTAACGCTCGGCGCCCCGGGCCACGATGATCTCGAAATTGCGCGCACGCATCGCGCCGTACACCTGGTTGCCGGTGCCGGTGACGATGCTGGCCTTGATCCCGCCTTCGGCCAGTGTGGCTTGCAGGCGCGCAGCGATATCAATGAACGGCGGCTCCGACAGCGTTCGGATAGTGGTGTTGAAGCCCTCGGGGTAACCGGCCTCAGTCAGCAGGGCTTTCGCCTTGGCCACGTCCATGTGATAGCCGGGATCCGGCAGTCGCGCCTCCAGGCCCAACTGCATCGGCTGCTGGTTGAGCTTGCCGTAATACGGCATCACTTGCTGGTCCAGGCCTTTGTAGTCGATCAGGTTGCGCACCGCTTCGCGCACCTTGGGCTTGGCGAATTCCGGCTGCTTCATGCTCATGGCCACGTAATACATGGTGCCGCGCGGCAGCGACTGCACCTGGATCTTGTCCGAGCCGTCGATGGCACGAATGTCCGGCGCAGCCATGCCGTAGGCCAGGTCCAGATCGCCGCGTTCGAGCATCAGGCGCAGGGACTGGGACTCGGTCATGTGCCGCACCACCACGCGCTTGAGCTTGGCTGCGCCGCCCCAGTAGCCGTCAAAACGGGTCAGCAGCAGCGAGTCGTTGGCGCTCCATTTGGTCAGCACGAAGGGGCCGCTGCCAGCCTCGTTCGTCACCAGCCAACCGGCGCCGAGGTCACCGTTTTTTTCATGGGCCAGGGCGGTCTTGCGGTCCACGATCACGGCGCTGGGCGAGATAGCCAGGGAGTCCACCAACAACAAGGGGTCCATGGTCTGTGGCAGGTCGACGACCAAGGTGTGGGCGTCGGTGGCGCGGATCAGCGCCTGGATGTTGTCGACGCTGTAGCCGTAGGCCTTCCAGGTGGTAGCCAGGCCGAAGTTGAGCTTCATCACGCGGTACAGCGACCACGCCACGTCCTCGGCGGTCAGCGGGTTGCCCGAATGGAATTTCACGTCCTGGCGCAGATGGAACGTCACCTGCTTGCCGTCCTCGCTGATGTCCCAGCGTTCGGCCAATTGCGGCAGGTGCTTTTCCGGGTTGCCCTGGTCACGCTTGATCAGTGTGTCGTAAAGGTTGGCGTTGACGCCGGACGCATCCAGGCCGGGCGCGTTGGCCGGGTCGATGGAGAACAGGTTGACCATGCTCATGCCGACGATCAGTTGATCGGCCGGGGTCTTGGCGTTGGCCAGGGTCATCGGGCCGAGGGCGAGGACGGCGGTAAGCAGGCCAAGGTGCAGTTTCGAAAATGTCATGAAAAATTCCTTCTTCTTATAGTTTTATCGGTACCGCGTTGCGCATTAACGGGTGCGCGGATCAAACACCTTGTACAAGGCATCGCTGATCAGGTTGAGCGCGACGAAAATCAGGCCGATCACCAGCACGCAGCCCATCACCGCATTCATGTCACCGAGCATCAGGCTGCTGGTGAGGTACTGGCCGAATCCCGGCCAGGCGAACACGGTTTCGATCAGCACCGCACCTTCGAGCAGCGAGCCATAGGCCAGCGCAACCACGGTGAGCAACTGCACAAGGATGTTGCGAAACGCATGCCCCCACACCACCTGACGACGGGACAACCCCTTGACCCGTGCGGTGATGATGTACTCCTGGGACAGTTGCTCCAGCATGAAGCTGCGGGTCATGCGGCTGATGTACGCGACCGAGTTCAGGCCCAGGATCAGCGCCGGCAACACGATATGCCGCAGGGCGCTGGCGAAGGCGTCCCAGTCACGAGCAAGGGAGGTGTCGATCAGCAGCAGGCCAGTAACTTCCGGCACCATGCCGTCGTAGGCCAGGTCGATGCGCCCCGCACCGCCGGCCCAGCCGAGCCAGGCGTAGAACACCAGCAGGCCCATCATGCCCAGCCAGAAAATCGGTGTGGAATAGCCGAACAGGGTAATCACCCGCGCCACGTGGTCGCCGAGCCGACCTTGATTGCTCGCCGCACACACGCCCAGCGGCAAGCCGATCAGCACGCCAAACAGGATCGCCAACGTGGCCAGTTCGATGGTCGCCGGGAACACCCGCAGGATGTCATCCAGCACCGGGTGACCGGTGAGCAGCGCGTTGCCGAAATCACCGTGGAGCAGGTCATTGAGGTAAAGGCCGAACTGGGTCCAGATCGGCTTGTCCAGGCCCATCGACCGGTACACCTGGTCGTAGGTGGAACTGTCGGCGTCCGGCCCGACTACCGCCAGCACGGGGTCAAGCGGCATGACCCGGCCGATGATAAAGGTCAGCGCCAACAGGCCGAGCAACGTCACCAGCACGGTGCTGGCGCGCCGCAGGGTATTGGAAGCGCGAGCGCCCATGACAGAGGCAGTCATAACAAACATAGTGAGCTCCTGGTAAATCGATCAGCGCTTTTTGTAGACGTCTTTGTAGCGCGTGGTCGCAGCGGTATGGCCCTGGAAATCGGCCACGTCGGTGTACACCACCACGGTGTCGGTCATCTGCGAGACCGGCAAGATGGCCCCGACCTGCTGATCGACCTGCTCCTGGATCTCGCGGTACTGCGTCAGTTGCTTGTCGGCATCCGGCTCGACTTCCGCGCTCTCGATCAACTGGTTCAACTCAGGGCTGTAGAACGAGGTGCGCCAGCCCTGGAAATTGGTCAGCTTGGCCTCATCGCGGTTATCCGGGTTGTACACCAGGGTGCGCAGGCTGGAATGGGGATGACGCTCCGCCCCGCCGCCACCGCGGCCGACGATGATGTCGAAAGTGCGCTCGCGCATCGCGCCGTAGATCTGGTTACCGGTGCCGGTGATGATGCTGGCTTCGATACCGGCCTGGGCCAGGGTCGATTGCAGGTTGGAGGCGATGTTGATGAAGGGCGGCTCGGCCAGCACGCGAATGGTGGTCTTGAAGCCGTTCGGGTAACCCGCTTCAGCCAGCCAGGCCTTGGCCTGTTCGACATTGAGCTGGTAGCCGGGATCCGGCAGGCGCGCTGCCAGACCCAGCGGCATCGGGCGTTGGTTGATCACGCCGTAATGGGGCATGACCGTCTGGTTGATGCCCTGGTAGTCGATCAGCGAACGCACGGCCTTGCGCACGCGGGCATCAGCGAACATCGGCTGCTTCACACTCAGGGCCACGTAATACAGGGTGCCGCGCTGCAGGGTCTGGGTGCGCACCTTGTCGCTTTTCTGCAGGGCTTCGATGTCCGGCGCGGACATGCCTTTGGCGATGTCCAGGTCTCCGCGTTCGATCATCAGGCGCAACGACTGCGACTCGGTCATGTTGCGCATCACGATGCGCTTGAGCTTGGCCGGGCCGCCCCAGTAACCGTCGAAACGGGTCATCAGGATCACATCGTTGGCGCGCCAGTCGTTGAGCGCGAATGCGCCGCTGCCGGCCGCGTGGGTCACCAGCCAGGCGGCGCCCATGTCAGTGCCTTTCTGGTGTTCGAGGACTTTTTTGCGGTCGAGGATGAACGCACTCGGCGAGGTGGCCAGGGTGTTGAGCACCAGCAGCGGGTCGGTCGGCCGTGGCAGTTCGATCACGAAAGTCGTGGCATCCGTGGCGCGCATGTAGCGCTCGACGTTTTCGGCGGTGAAGCCATAGGCCTTCCAGGTCGAGGCCAGCGCGAGGTTGAGCTTGAGCACCCGGTGCAGCGACCAGGCTACGTCTTCGGCGCTCAAGTCATTGCCGGACTGGAACTTCACCCCACTGCGCAGGTTGAAGGTCAGGGTCTTGCGGTCCTCACTGACCTGCCAGCGCTCGGCCAGCGCCGGTACCAGGCGATCCGGCTGGGCGACATCCTGCACCAGCAACATGTCATACAGGTTGGCGTTGATTTCCGACACGTCCAGGCCGGTGGCGGCCGCCGGGTCGAGGGACAGCAGGTTGATCATGCTCATGCCGACGATCAGTTGATCGGCCGGCGTCTTGGCAAAGCTTGCCGGTACGGCGGTGACGGCCAGGGCGGCGACGAATACCCGCGCCCACAGCGAAGGGAATATGTTCATAGCGAGAGTGCCTTTTTTATATTTATAGGGCTCTCGGCCAGCTCAACGTAGGCCGAGCTGACCGTTTACACGTCAGAAGCTCTTGAGCGTATTGGTCTCGATGTAGTTGAAATTGATGTCTTCGCCCAGGCCCGGCGAGTCGGACAGGTGCACAAATCCATCGCTGTCCATCGGGTCCACCAGGCGATTGAGGTAGGCCGGCACTTCGTCGTAATCCAGGTACGGGTGCAACAGGCCGCGCTCATACCAGGTGCAGTTCTTGATCGCGCCGACCACCGCCAGGTTGGCGGCACCGTTGCCGTGAATTTCGCAATCCATGCCAAACGATTCGGCCAGGTGCGCGACCTTCAGGCACGGCGCAATGCCGCCGACGCCCGCAACACCGGCACGCAAGATATCGCACACATCGTGCTTGACCCAACTGGCGCGGGCCAGGTGTTTGCCGGACAGGGTTTCCGGGCCGAGCACCGGAATATCCAACTGCCCTGCGAGCCAGGCATAGGACTCGGCGGACTCTTCCATCATCGGTTCTTCGAACCAGGCGAAGTCGAGTTTCTCCAGCTCGCGACCGATGTACAGCGCTTCGGTGCGGCTGTACCAGTGGTAACCGTCGAGCATCAGCGCGATGTCCGGGCCAACCGCTTCACGCACGGCCGCGCAGGCCTTGACGTCGATGCGCGGGCTCGGCGCGAAGGACACCGGCGGCATCCAGGTGTGCAGCTTGATGGCCTTGTAGCCGCGCTGCACCAAGGTCTCGGCGAAGCGCCCGTAATCTTCGGGGGTAGCGAGGCCGCCGGGCAGCTCGTCGCCACACATGGTCGAGCCGTAGGCCGGCACCTTGTCGCGGAAACCACCGATCAACTTGTGCACCGGCACGCCGAGTTTGCGCCCCGCCCAATCCCACAGCGCCTGCTCAACCAGGGCCAAGGCGCGGTCGGTCAGTTGGCTGGCACTGCCACGCTGCCAATGGGCGAGGTCTTGCCAGATCTTTTCACGATCAAAAGCGTTCTGCCCCACCAGCACTTTGCGCACGAACCCATCCAACACATACGGGCGGATCAATTCAGGGGCGCCGAACGCAAAACCTTCCTGGCCATCTTCAGTCTGGATGCGCAGCAAAGCCATCTGCGCCTGGGCGACATCACCGGGGTGAGCATGGCCGGCGCTGTCGACTGCGCGGCGGGTCGGGTAGGAAAACACCTGGACGTTGACTGCTGTGATTCTCATGGACGTCTTAAGCCTTCTTATTGGATTTGAGACAGGAATGTCGTCTGTTGCGACCGATCATAGGTCATCGTACAACACTTGAAAAGACCCAATAACCCGCCCTGCCTCAGCGTGAATTTCCCGCCAAACGCCGTAAAACCCCTATTTTTAAAGACAACCAAGGAATAACAGCGGTTGCTGTAAAGCCCTATTCATAGGGCACATATGTTTCAAAGTGTTTCAAATCAACCGATAACCGCTAGACGAGTCATCTTGTCGTACGATAACGTATATCGGCACCTTAGATGAGAGCCACACGCAACAACGTATCGCCGTAGCAACCGTCAAACGACCCTAACAAAAACAAAAAAAGAAGACCGTATGAACACCACCCTACGCACGCTCGTTACTGCCCTGACCCTCGGCCTGCCGCTGTATGTCAGCGCTGACTCTGCCAGCATCAACTACCGCCACCAGTTCACTGAGGAAGACAGCGCCCACGCTGACCGAATCAAGCTCAACTACCGCCTGGACAGTGGCCTGGGATTTGAAGCGGAAATGAAATACCGCACGGCCGGGGACCGTGAAGATGTCGCCTACGACAACATGGTCAACAACGGGCATGAGTTCACCGTCAGCTACAACTACAAGCTCAGCCCGCAATCGACCTTGACCCCGGCGTTCCAGATGGACAGCTCGAAGGACTCGACCACCTACAAGCTGGGCCTCAAGTACAACTACAAGATCAACGATGCCTTCTATGCCGCCACGCGCTATCGCCTGGACACCAAAAAGCTGGACCGCGACCAGGTCAATGAAGACCTGCCCGACCACATCAAGGATGACCAGACCACCCACCGTTTCGAGGGTTGGCTCGGCTACACGCCGGCCAGTAAGTGGGCGTACGAATATCAGTTCATCTATTTCAAGACGGACTACATCCGCTACGACAACAAGAAGAGCGACTACGAACAGAACCTGATCGTCAAATACAAGCTCACCAAGGAATGGGCACCGTTCATGGAGATTGGTGATGTGAAGGTCAACTCCACCACAGAAGACCGTCAGGCGCGGTGGCGCCTGGGCGTCCAATACAACTTCATGTAACGCGCCCTCCCCGCGACTTGCCTGGCGAACGCGCATCGCTCGCCAGCAACCCCCTGCCTTCAGCGTTCAATGGAAGACCTGACCATGACCACACAGTCCAAACCCTTCACTCGCATCCTGCTCACCGGCGCCGCCGGCGGCCTGGGGCAGATCCTGCGCGAAACCTTGCAGGCCCATGCCGACATCGTGCGCGCCTCGGACATCAGCGCCATGGCGCCCAGCGCGGGTGCGCACGACGAAGTGATCCCGTGCAACCTGGCCGACAAGGCTGCCGTGGCGGCGCTGGTCGACGGCGTTGACGCGATCGTGCACCTGGGCGGGATTTCAGTGGAGCGGCCGTTCGAGGAGATTCTCGACGCCAATATCCGCGGCACCTTCCACATTTACGAAGCGGCGCGGCAACAAGGGGTCAAGCGGATTGTGTTCGCCAGCTCCAATCACGTCACCGGTTTTTACCCCCAGGACGTGGAACTGGATGTGCACGCACAGCGCCGCCCGGATGGTTACTACGCGCTCTCCAAGGCTTACGGCGAAGACCTCGCGGCGTTCTATTTTCATCGCTACGGGATTGAAACCGTGAGCCTGCGCATCGGCTCCTCGTTCCCCGAACCGCGCAACCGACGGATGCTGCACACCTGGCTGAGCTATGCGGACCTTGATCACCTGGTGGCCCGCGCCCTGCTGGCCAAGGACGTCGGGCACAGTGTGGTGTATGGCGTTTCAGACAATAAGGAGCGCTGGTGGAGCAATCGGCATGCCGAGCACCTGGGCTTTGCGCCGCAGGACAGCTCGGAGCAGTTTCGCGCCAAGGTCGAGCAGCAAGCGCAACCGGCGGTGGATGAGCCCGGCGCCGGGCTTCAGGGCGGCGCGTTCACCGCAGCGGGGCCGTTCGACAATTCGGCGGCGGCCGCTTCATAGGCCCGGCGCATACGCTCGCGGCTGTTTGAGAGATGCAGGCGCATAGCGGCGCGAGCGGCGTCTGCGTCACGGCGCAAAATGGCTTTGTAGATGTCTTCGTGCTCGCGGCTCAGGCGCTCCAGATAGGGCTCTTTATTGGCGTTGGCCAAGCGCTTTGAGTGCAAGCGTGTACGCGGCAGGATGTTGACCCCCAGGTGCAACATGATGTCGGTGAAATAGCGATTGCCGGTGGCCAACGCGATCTGCTGGTGAAACTGAAAGTCTGCCGTCACCGCGTAATCGGCACTCACCGCCCGCGAATTCAGCGCATCCAGTGAGTCGCGCATCACCTGCAATTGCTGGTCGGTGCGGCCCACACAGGCCAGGCCGGCCGCCTCCACTTCCAGGCAGATGCGCAGCTCCAGCACCGCCAGCACGTCCTGCAAGGTGACGATGGTGTCCGGGTCGATCCGAAACCCGCTGGGGCTGGGAATATCCCTGACAAACGTGCCAACGCCGTGCCGGGTTTCCACCAGGCCAGAAGCTTGCAGACGCGAGATGGCCTCACGCACCACGGTGCGACTCACGCCGTGTTCGGCCATCACTTCGGATTCGGTAGGCAGCTTGGTTGCACGCGCAAGTTCCCCGGTGCAGATGCGCCGGGAAAGCTCGGTGACCAGTTCTTCAGCCAGGCTGCGGTGCCGGCGGCGAACGGTGGGCTGGACGTTCGGGTTGTCCATCAAGAACGGATATCTCGGTTGGCGAATGAATGCCCATCATAGCGCATTCAGTTGTACGACAACCTTCCCTTTAGCCCGACCCGTCTCCACATAGGCCAACGCCTCTGCCGTCGACTCAAACGCGAAGGTGCGGTCCACCACCGGCTTGATCGCACCCGACTCCACCAGTGCCGTGATCTCACGCAGCTGCTCGCCATTGGCCCGCATGAACACGAATGAGTAGCTGACCCCGCATTGCCGCGCTTTGCGTCGGATGCCGTAGCTCAATAGACCCATGACGCCTTTCAAGCCCCAGGACAAGCCTTGCTCCTGGGCAAACTGCGGTGTCGGCGGGCCAGCGATGGAAATGAGCCGTCCGCCGGGCTTGAGGACTTTGAGCGATTTCGCCAGTACGTCTGCGCCCAGGCTGTTGAGGACCACGTCATAGCCTTGCAGGACGCTGTCGAATGCCTGCTTCTGGTAGTCGATGACCAGGTCTGCGCCCAAGGCCTTGACCCATTCGACATTGCGCGTACTGGTGGTGGTCGCCACAAACGCGCCCAAGTGCTTGGCCAGTTGAATCGCGATCGTGCCCACGCCACCAGAGCCTGCATGAATCAGCACCTTCTGGCCTTTTTTCAGCTGGGCGGTTTCCACCAGCACCTGCCACGCCGTCAAGCTGACCAGCGGCAGCGCCGCCGCCTGCGTCATGTCGAGGTTGCCGGGCTTGAACGCCAAGGCATCTTCCCTCACGCAGACCCGCTCGGCGAACGTGCCGATGCGTTCGTCATGAGGCCGCGCATACACCTCGTCGCCCGGCTTGAAGCGCTTGACCTTGGCCCCTGTCCGCACGACCACACCCGCCAAGTCATTGCCCAGCACCAGCGGGAACCGATACGGCAGGATCAGCTTGAACTCGCCCTTTCTGATCTTGGCATCCAACAGGTTGATGCTGGCGGCGTGCACCTGCACCAACACCTCGTTATCCCGCACATCAGGCTCGGGCAACTGGCCGATCCGACCAGGGTCTTTGTAGCGTTCGATGAAAAATGCCTTCATGGGATCAGCTCTGTACGGAGTAAGTCGGCGGTACGCGATTGCACATTATTGAGGACGATAACGCTCGGCGGCGTGGGCCTGGCGCAGTTCCGACAGCAACCCCTGACGCGCAGACTGGAGGCTGTCCCAGCGCGCGGCGTCATGCAGCGGCGGTATGGTCACGAGTTCACGGCGGTCGAAGCCGATCAGTGCGGCATCCACCAGTTCGCCCACCTCCATGACCTCCGGCAGCGTGTTGATGTCGATGCCCGAGCGTTCCCAGATTTCCGTGCGGGTGGCTGCCGGCAGTACCGCCTGTACATAAACGCCCTTGCCGGAAAGCTCCAGGCTCATGCCCTGGGACAGGAATTGCACGAACGCCTTGGTCGCGCCATACAGCGTCATTCCCAACTCCGGTGCCAGGCCGACCACCGAACCGATATTCACGATGGCGCCTTCGCCGGCCTCTGCCAATCTCGGAGCAATTGCCCGGGCGAGCCGCGTCAGCGAGGTGACGTTCAGCGCGATCAATTGCTCGATGCTCTCGCCTGTCTGTGCCATGAAGTCTCCCGTTTGGGCAGCGCCTGCGTTGTTGATCAGCACGCCGATGCGCGTGTCGTCGCGCAAGCGTGCTTCAACCACAGCCAGGTCCGCTTGCTGAGTGAGATCGGCCTGCAGCACATCCACCGCTACGCCATGCTCCTGGCGCAAGCGCGCAGCCAGGGTGTCCAGCCGCGCCTTGTCGCGGGCGACCAGCACCAGGTCGTGGCCGCGCTGGGCAAAGCGCTCGGCGTAGGTGGCGCCAATACCGCTGGACGCGCCGGTGATCAGGATAGAAGAAGCGTTCGTCATGGCTGTGCTCTCTAGGTTAACGATGATTGAGTGGGACGGCCCTTATGATGTCGATCATAATCTTATTCGTCAATGGTTTTGATGCTGATCGACATCAATGTATAGTAAGGCGCAGAAAACAGTGGTCAGCAGCGAGGGTCAGGGTATGAGGGTCAGCAAGGCACAAGTGCAGTTAAACCGGGCGCACATCGTCGAAACGGCCTCCCGGTTGTTCCGCGAGCGCGGTTATGACGGCGTCGGCGTGGCCGACCTGATGGCCGAAGCCGGATTCACCCATGGCGGGTTCTACAAGCACTTCGGGTCAAAGGCTGACTTGATGGCTGAAGCTGCCGCCAGCGGGCTGTCCCAATCGCTGACCAGCAGCGCGGGGCTTGGCGCCGATGAGTTCTTCAATCGTTACGTGTCCAGGGAGCACCGTGATACGCCCGGCCAGGGTTGCACCATGTCGGCCCTGTGCGGGGATGCCGCGCGTCAGTCAGAAACGGTAAAGGCGACGTTCGCCGAAGGCATCGACAACGCGCTGGCCGCCCTTCAACAGGGCGCTGGCGGGCAGGATGAGGACGTTCGGGCACAGATGATCAACCGGTTCGCCCATGCCATCGGCGCCATTGTGTTATCCCGCGCCTGCCCTGACGACTCGCCATTGGCGGATGAAATCCTGGAGGTTTGCCGCAGGGCGTTGCTCGCTGACGAATCAGCCCTCAAGGCTTGATATTTTTCAACTCATTGAGCAAGCCCAGCAGTTGCTCCATTTTCTCCGGACCAAACTGCGCCTCGATTTTCTGGTAGTTGCTCTCCATGCCCGCACTCATGGAGACAAAGCACTGCTGGCCGCGTTCGGTCAGGTCGACAAACACGCGGCGCTGGTCCTGGCTGGACTTCTGCCGACGCACCAGGCCATCACGCTCCAGGCGGCTGAGCACACCGGTCATGCTCGGCTTGAGAATGCACGCCTGCTGGGCCAGTTGATGGCTTTCGAGTTCCCCCTGCTGGTGCAGTATGCGAATGACGCGCCACTGTTGTTCGGTCAGTTCGTGCTGGTTCAGCGCAGGTCGGAAAAAAGCCATTGCGGCTTCACGCGCTTGCAGCAGGGTCAGGGTCAGCGATGGTCGGGGGTTGGCCATATCGGCACCAGTTGGAGGGGCGAGTCGGCAGCTTAGTGTCGCGGGCCAGCAGGTGCAAGCCTGTGAAAAGTGCAATCGGTTCCGTGTAAAAGCCATTCTGTCGCACCGCTGCGCTGGTCATGCTGATCCGTACAAGATCAACAAGACCAAGGCGCACTCTCCCATGCCTGGCTCAACGCAAACCCAATTGCCGCTGGCGGTACTCCCCCGGAGTGAGCTGTGCGTAGCGCTGGAAAAACCGACTGAAATAGGCCGGGTCCTTGAAGCCGAGCTGGTAGCAGATTTCATTGGCGGAGCCGCCCGTGAACATCAGCAGCCGCTTGGCCTCCTGCATGAGTCGCTCCAGGATCAGGCGCTTGGACGGCAGGTCGGCGATACGCCGGCACACGTCGTTGAGCCGCGCTTCGGTCACGCCGATGCCTTGCGCATACCGCGACAACGGCCAGTGCTGCTGGTAGTGCGCTTCAATCAGCTCGTTGAAGCGATGGAAAATCCTCAGGTCTTCATGCCGCGCCGGCGTGGCTTTGAGCGAGTGCGAGCACAGCCGCAACAGGCTGATCATGATCAAGCGCGTCAGGCTGTCCAGGGCCGCACTGTGCCCT
This sequence comes from Pseudomonas cyclaminis, assembly GCF_015163715.1. Classification (GTDB taxonomy): domain Bacteria; phylum Pseudomonadota; class Gammaproteobacteria; order Pseudomonadales; family Pseudomonadaceae; genus Aquipseudomonas; species Aquipseudomonas cyclaminis. Next base: position 18,772 of record NZ_JADDUM010000186.1, on the reverse strand, counting down.
GGACGCTGGGCCTCGACCTCCTCGCTGAGTTCCTCGAACAAAAAATCCAGGCGGCGAATCTCACGCGCGTCATGCGGCCCCAACTGCGCCAGCGCCACGCACGCGGCCGGCAGTTGCGCACCGGCCGGCGCCAGGCTGGGGTCGGCATCGATCAGTTGCCAGACCAGTTGCTGACGCACCGTCAACACATGCCCGTCGCTGTCGGCCTCAGTCACAAAGGCGTGCGGCACGGTGGGCGGCGTGAGAAAGAACATCGGCCCCGACTCGACGTACTGCTGGTCATCCAGATAGACGCGCACCGTGCCGCTTTTCACGTAGTGCACCTGGAAGAACCGGTCGTGCCGGTGAATCGGCATATTGCGCCCGAAAAATCCCGCCAGGTTGGCCAGCCGGTCGTAATGGACCTGCGCGTCGCTGTAGCGCTGGTCGTACACCTGGCCAATGTTGATGTTCGGGATAGGTTGCCGGTCGGTCATCGCACGCTACTCGTTTTTATTCTGATTGGCGGGGTGCTGCCACGCTCATCCTGCATCGATTCGGGCCGCACAACCACCGCATCGAGAGTGTGCCACGCTTGACGATAGTTAACATCTTAATTATAACTGTTAACACATTAACGAGATACAGGGCCCCACGGCTCTGCCAGGAGAACGCATGAGCCGCGCCTTGCATGACGTCGCGACGGGCACCCTTTTCGGGGTCGCGCTGAACTACCAGGGGTTGCTGAAACAGCACCTCGCCGAATTCGAACAACCGCCGTATCAGAAACCTCCGGTCAAGCCGGTGCTGTTTATCAAGACGCCCAATACGCGCAACCAGCACGGCGCCAACGTTGTGCACCCAGGCCAGGGCGAACGCTTGCAACCCGGCCCGGCCTTGGGCGTGGTGATGGGCAAGAGTGCCAGCCGCGTCAGCCAGGCCGACGCCCTCGATTACGTCGCCGGATTCACCATCATCAATGAATTCAGCCTGCCGGAAGACAGCTACTACCGCCCCGCCGTCAAAGCCAAATGCCGGGATGGTTTCTGCGCCGTCGGGCCAGAGTTGGTGCCCACCGCCCAGGTCGCCGACCCGCATAGCCTGGCGATCACGCTGTACGTCAATGGCGAGATTCGCCAGCACAACACCACGGCCACCTTCGTGCGCGGCATTGCGTTGCTGATCGCCGAAATCAGCGAGTTCATGACCCTGCACGCCGGCGATGTGCTGATCACCGGCACCCCTGAAGGTCGCGTCGATGTGCAGCCGGGTGACACCGTCGAAGTCGAAATCAGCGGTTTGGGCCGCCTCGTCAACCACGTCGTGGCCGAGTAAACAGGAGCTTCCATGAAACACGCCCGTATCCAGTTTGAAGGCCAGATCCACCTCGCCCATGTCGAAGACCACAACGCTGTGCGCCTGGCCGATGGTCGCCTGCTGGCCGAAGATCAAGTGCAATGGCTGCCACCGGCCACCGGCAGTATGTTTGCCCTGGGCTTGAACTACGCCGATCACGCCGCCGAGTTGGCGTTCAAGCCACCGACCGAGCCGCTGGCCTTCATCAAGTCGCCAGGCACCTACACCGGCCACAACCAGGTGACCTGGCGCCCGGACAACGTCGCCTACATGCACTACGAGTGCGAACTGGTGGCCGTCATCGGCAAGCCGGCACGCAACGTCAAGCGCGCAGACGCCCTGGACTACGTGGCGGGCTACACGGTGTGCAACGACTACGCGATTCGCGACTACCTGGAAAACTACTACCGCCCCAACCTGCGGGTGAAAAACCGCGACGCCACCACGCCCGTCGGTCCGTGGATCGTCGATGTGGCCGACGTGCCGGACCCGAGCAACCTGACCCTGCGCACCTGGATCAACGGTGAGCTGCGCCAGGAAGGCAGCACCAGGGACATGATTTTCGACATCCCTTACCTGATCGAATACCTGTCCAGCTTCATGACCTTGCAGCCCGGCGACATGATCGCCACCGGCACGCCGGAAGGCCTGGCCGACGTGGTGCCCGGTGATGAAGTGGTGGTGGAAGTCGAAGGCGTCGGCCGCCTGGTCAATCGAATTGTCAGCGAAACGGCGTTCTTCAGCGCCCGTAAAGAGGCTTGAGCAGCATGATCAAACACTGGATCAACGGCCGTGAGGTCGAAAGCAAAGACGTGTTCGTCAACTACAACCCGGCCACCGGCGACGCCATCGGTGAAGTCGCCAGCGGCGGCGCCGAAGAAGTGGCCCAGGCCGTGGCGGCGGCCAAGGAAGCCTTCCCGAAGTGGGCCGGCACGCCGGCCAAGGAGCGCGCGCGGCTGATGCGCAAGCTGGGTGAACTGATCGAACAGAACGTGCCGCACCTGGCCGAGCTGGAAACCCTCGACACCGGCCTGCCGATTCACCAGACCAAAAACGTGTTGATCCCCCGTGCGTCGCACAACTTCGATTTCTTCGCCGAAGTCTGCACGCGCATGGACGGGCACAGTTACCCGGTCGACGACCAGATGCTCAATTACACCCTGTACCAGCCGGTGGGGGTGTGCGCGCTGGTGTCGCCGTGGAACGTGCCGTTCATGACGGCCACCTGGAAGACCGCACCGTGCCTGGCGCTGGGCAATACCGCCGTGCTGAAAATGTCCGAACTGTCGCCATTGACCGCCAACGAACTGGGGCGCCTGGCTGTCGAAGCCGGCATCCCCAACGGTGTGTTGAACGTGATCCAGGGCTACGGCGCGACGGCCGGTGATGCGTTGGTGCGTCACCCGGATGTGCGTGCGATTTCCTTCACGGGCGGCACCGCCACCGGCAAGAAAATCATGCAGACCGCCGGCCTGAAAAAGTACTCCATGGAACTGGGCGGCAAGTCGCCGGTGCTGATCTTTGAAGACGCCGACCTGGAACGCGCACTCGACGCGGCACTGTTCACGATCTTCTCGCTCAATGGCGAACGCTGCACCGCCGGCAGCCGGATCTTTATCCAGGAAAGCGTGTACCCGCAGTTCGTCGCCGAGTTTGCCGCCCGCGCCAAACGCTTGATCGTCGGCGACCCGCAAGACCCGAAAACCCAGGTCGGCTCGATGATCACCCAAGCCCACTACGACAAGGTCACCGGCTACATCAAGATCGGCCTTGAAGAAGGCGCCACCCTCCTCGCCGGCGGCCTGGAACGCCCGGCCAACTTGCCGGCGCACGTGAGCAAAGGCCAGTTTATCCAGCCGACGGTGTTCGCTGACGTGAACAACACCATGCGCATTGCCCAGGAAGAAATCTTCGGCCCGGTGGTGTGCCTGATCCCCTTCAAGGACGAAGCCGAAGCCCTCAGGCTGGCCAACGAAACCGAGTATGGCCTGGCGTCGTACATCTGGACCCAGGACATCGGCAAGGCGCATCGTCTGGCCTATGGCATCGAAGCCGGCATGGTGTTCATCAACAGCCAGAACGTACGCGACCTGCGCCAGCCGTTCGGTGGCGTGAAAGGCTCCGGCACCGGCCGTGAAGGCGGCCAATACAGCTTCGAGGTGTTCGCCGAGATCAAGAACGTGTGCATCTCGATGGGCAGCCATCACATTCCACGCTGGGGCGTCTGAGCTACACCAGAGCGCCCTGATACAACAATAATTTCAGGAGAATCATCATGGGCGAAGTCGTCCTGGCTGCGAAAATCTGCCACGTTCCCTCGATGTATTTGTCGGAACTGCCCGGCAAGCACCACGGCTGCCGTGAAGCGGCGATTGCCGGCCACAAGGAAATCGGGCGCCGCGCCCGCGAACTGGGCGCCGATACCGCCGTGGTGTTCGATGTGCACTGGCTGGTCAATAGCGCCTATCACGTCAACAGCGGCGAGCACTTCAAGGGCACCTACACCAGTAACGAGCTGCCGCACTTCATCAAAAACATGGACTACGAATACCCAGGCTGCCCGGAACTGGGCGAGCTGATCGCCGCCGAAGCCAACGCCGCCGACGTGCGCACCCTGGCCCACAACATCCCCAGCCTGGAGCTGGAATACGGCACGCTGGTGCCGATGCGCTACATGCACATGGGCGTGCCGGACGATCAGAAATTCAACGTCGTCTCGATCGCCGCCTGGTGCGCCTGGCATCGCCTGCAAGACAGCTTCACCTTTGGCGCCGCCGTGCGCCGGGCCATCGAAAAAAGCGACCGCAAAGTCGTGGTGCTGGCTTCGGGCTCGCTGTCGCACCGGTTCTCCGACGACCGCAACGCCGAAGCCAATATCCATAACTGGACGCGGGAATTCGACAAGCAGGTCGACCTGCATGTGGTGGAACTGTGGCGCCAGGGCCGCTGGAAAGAGTTCTGCGCCATGCTGCCGGACTATGCCGAGCACTGCTTTGGCGAAGGCAAGATGCATGACACCGCGATGCTCCTCGGGCTGCTTGGCGGGCCGGATTATGACAAACCTGCAGAGATCATCACCGCGCCGTTCGGCAGCTCCGGCACCGGGCAGATCAACGCTGTTTTCCCGGTTTGAACAAGAACAGCCACTAGCTTCAAGCCGCAAGCTACAAGCCGATCACGCTCACTTGCCGCTTGAAGCTTGCCGCTAAAAGCTACCGACGCAGGAGGTTCCATGCCCCACTTCATCGCTGAATACACCGACAACATCGAACAGCAGGCGGACTTGCCCGGCCTGTTTGAAAAAGTCCACGCCGCCCTCGGCGACAGCGGCGTGTTCCCGCTGGGCGGCATCCGCAGCCGTGGCGTGCGCCTGGACACCTGGCGCATGGCCGACGGCAAGCACGACTACGCCTTCGTGCACATGACGCTCAAGGTCGCCATGGTCGCGACCTGGCAACCCGGCAGAAGGTCGCCGAACACCTCTTCGAGGTGATCACCGGACACTTTGCCGCGCTTCAGGCCCAACGCCTGCTGGCCTTGTCGTTTGAAATGATCGAACTGCACGAGCAGCTCAACTTCAAGCAAAACAATGTGCACGCCTTCCTCAAGGCGCAGGTGGGTTAGCACGCCCCGCCCGTTCACCTCATCGGCCTTCTCAGACAAAAAGTATAAAACCATGAGCACAGCCAATACCGCCGAGACCCTCGGCAGCGTCGCCCGCGACCGCACCCACGGCACCATCACCTGGCGGCTGATGCCGCTGTTGTTGATCTGCTACCTCTTCGCCCACCTCGACCGCATCAATATCGGCTTCGCCAAGATGCAGATGAGCGCCGACCTGAATTTCAGCGACACGGTCTACGGCTTCGGCGCCGGTCTGTTTTTCGTCGCCTATGCGCTGTTCGGCGTGCCAAGCAACATGGCCTTGGACCGTGTCGGTCCCAGGCGCTGGATCGCCACACTGATGGTGGTGTGGGGCGCATTGTCAACCTGCATGTTCATGGTCGACAGCGCCACGGGCTTCTATGTGCTGCGCTTCTTGCTCGGGGTGGCCGAGGCGGGTTTCTTCCCTGGCATTCTGGTGTTCTTGAACCGCTGGTACCCCGCCGGTCGACGTGCGCAAGTCACCGCTTTGTTTGCAATTGCGGTGCCCATGGCCGGGGTGATTGGCGGGCCGCTTTCTGGCGGCATCCTTGAGCATTTCCATGACCTGGGCGGCCTGCGCGGCTGGCAGTGGATGTTTGTCATCGAGGGCGCGCCGGTCATCCTGCTCGGGCTGGTGGTACTCAAGTGCCTGCCGGACAGTTTCGAAACCGTCACCTGGCTGACGCCTGCGCAAAAGCAGCAACTGCACGAACAACTGACGAAGGAAGAACAACGCAAATCCATCACCTCGTTCTCCGCGATTCTGCGTAACCCGCAAGTGTGGCTGCTGGTGGCGGTGTATTTCGCAGTGATGCTGGCGGTCAACACCCTGGCGTTCTGGATGCCGACGCTGATCCACGGCGCCGGCGTCGGCAGCGACGGCAAGGTCGGGCTGCTCAGCGCGGTGCCCTACCTGGCGGGGTGCTTTTTCATGATCGGCTGCGGGCGTTCGTCGGATCGCCAGCGTGAACGCCGCTGGCACCTGTGCGTGCCCTTGCTGATGGCGGCCGCCGGCATTGCCATTGCCGGGCTCGCCCCTGCCAATCCGGTCCTGGTGCTGGGTGGCCTGATCCTCGCCGGCATGGGTGCCAGCGCGGCGTTGCCGATGTTCTGGCAGTTGCCGCCGGCGTTCCTGTCCAACACCACCCAGGCCGCCGGTATTGCCTTGATCAGTTCCTTCGGCAGCATCGCGTCCTTTTTCGCGCCCTACCTGATCGGCTGGATGCGCGACACCACCCACAGCGCCAGCCTGGCCCTTTACGCCCTGGCGCTGCTGATTGCACTCGGCGGTTTGCTGGTGCTGCGCACCCAGGCCGCCATCGTCAACCCTCACTAAGAGACCCTTGTCATGCTTGATCAACAGCTTATCCAGCAAGCCGCCGCCCGCCTCGACCAGGCCGAACGGTCACGGGAACAGGTGCGCCAGTTTTCCCTGGAGCACCCGGCGATCACCATCGAAGACGCCTATGCCATCCAGCGCGCCTGGGTCGCCCAGAAGATCAAGGACGGGCGCAAGCTGGTCGGCCACAAGATCGGCCTGACTTCCCGCGCCATGCAGGTGTCGTCCAACATCACCGAGCCGGATTACGGCGCGCTGCTCGACGACATGTTCTTCGATGAGGGCACCGATATTCCCTTCGAGCGCTTTATCGTGCCGCGGGTCGAAGTGGAGTTGGCGTTCATCCTGGGCAAACCGCTCAAAGGGCCGAACGTGACGGTGTTTGATGTACTGGACGCCACCGAGTGGGTGATCCCGGCGCTGGAAATCATCGACGCCCGCATCCAGCAGATCGACCCGCATACCAACGCCACGCGCAAGGTGTTCGACACCATCTCCGACAACGCCGCCAACGCTGGCGTGGTCATGGGCGGACGCGCCGTGCGCCCCACCGAAATCGACCTGCGCAAGGTGCCCGCAGTGCTCTACCGCAATGGCGTGATCGAAGAATCCGGCGTGTCGGCCGCTGTGCTCAATCACCCCGCCAAAGGCGTGGCCTGGCTCGCCAATAAACTCGCCGCCTATGACGTGACCCTGCAACCTGGGCAAATCATCCTCGGCGGCTCCTTCACCCGCCCGGTGGCGGCCAACCCTGGCGATACCTTCCATGTCGACTACGACATGCTGGGCTCGATTGCCTGCCGTTTCGTTTAACCGGAGATCGCTCGATGGATATGCCTGTCAACACCTTCAAGCAACGCCTGCACAGCGGCGAAACGCAGATTGGCCTGTGGCTGGGATTGTCCGATGCCTACTGCGCGGAACTGGCCGCCAACGCCGGCTTCGACTGGCTGTTGATCGACGGCGAACACGCCCCCAACGACCTGCGCGGCATGCTCGGCCAGCTTCAGGCCGTGGCGCCCTACCCCAGCCATCCGGTGATTCGCCCGGTCATCGGCGATACCGCACTGATCAAGCAAGTGCTCGACATCGGCGTACAGACGTTGCTGGTGCCCATGGTGGAAAGCGCCGCGCAGGCCCGGGAGCTGGTCAAAGCGATCCACTACCCGCCCAACGGCGTGCGCGGCGTCGGCAGCGCGCTGGCACGGGCTTCGCGCTGGAACAGCATCCCCGGTTACCTCGACCAGGCCGATGCGCAGATGTGCCTGCTGGTGCAGATCGAAAGCCGTGAAGGCCTGGCCAACCTGGATGCGATTGCGGCGGTAGAGGGCGTGGATGGCGTGTTTATCGGGCCGGCGGACCTCAGCGCATCCATGGGCTATCGCGGCAACCCTGGGCACCCCGAGGTGCAGGCAGCGATTGAAGACGCCATCGCCCGTATCCGCAAGGCAGGCAAGGCCGCCGGGATTCTGAGCGCTGATCAGGCGTTGGCGCGACGTTATATCGAGTTGGGTGCCGCGTTTGTGGCGGTAGGCGTGGACACCACGGTGCTGATGCGTGGGCTGCAAAGCCTGGCGGCGGCGTTCAAGGGTTCGGCAGCACCCAGCAGCGCAGCCGGTGCAATCTACTGAGGATTATTGGGATAGAGATCAAAAAATCCCATGCGCCCCGTGCGTAGATACCGTCTTATCCAGCACCACACCCCAGCGCCCCCAACGCAGCCTCGCTTGCGCTCGGCAGATGCTACGACCCAAAGCTTGGGGGTTGCCCGGTGAGCGTCAAGACGGTATCTACGATGCGAAACGGGCGCTTGCCTGGTGAGGGTCTGCTGCACTCAGCGCTTCAGGGTTTTGAGCTCATTGAGCAACGTCAGCAGCGTCTGCAACTTCTCCTCGCCGAACCCGGCCTGCAAACGCTGATAATTGGCCTCCATACATTGGCTCATCGAAGCGAAACAGGCCTGTCCCTTCTCCGCCAACCGCACCAGCACCCGCCGCTGATCCTGCTGCGCCTTGCGCCGCTCCACCATCCCGGCGGCCTCCATGCGCACCAGCACCCCGGTCATGCTTGGCTTGAGGATGCACGCCAACTCTGCCAGGCGATTGATCTCCAGCTCATCGTGCTGGCTCAGGATGCGAATGACCCGCCATTGCTGCTCGGTCAAACCGTGCTGGTTAAGGGAAGGACGAAAAAAACCCATGGCGGCTTCACGCGCATGGAGCAAAGTAAGGGTCAAGGACTGGCGCGGTTTGGGCATGGGCACTGGCGTCACAACTAGTTAACAGATTAACAACATTCTAGCATTGGCCATTAGTCCCCGTGTGCAGCTTTACCGCCGGGCAGGATCCATGGGTGACATTGGCAGCCACGGTCAAGACCGACGGCACACAGAATCAAGACACCTACCGCTCGGAAGGCAGTTAATACACCCCAACAGGCACAGAGCTGTTTGTCGGCTCTGCAGTGAGTTCCCCTTCACTTTTCCAGGCTGCGCCATGATCAATATCGAAACGCCGACCTACTACTCGGCAACCAAGAAATACAACCTCAGCTTCCCGACCCTTGAACAGGACGTGGAAGCCGACGTGGTAGTGATTGGTGGCGGTTTCTCCGGCATCAACACCGCCCTGGAACTCGCTGAAAAAGGCATCACCAACATTGTGGTGCTCGAAGCGCGCTACCTGGGCTTTGGCGGCACGGGCCGCAACGGCGGGCAGATCATGGCGGGGATCGGCCATGACCTGGAAAAGATCAAGCAACAAGTGGGCGACGAAGGCCTGCGCCAGATCTTTGAAATCAGCGAGCTGGGCGCCGGCATCATCAAGGACCGCATCGCCAAGTACTCGATCGACGCCGACTTCTGCCACGGCTACGGCTACATGGGTTTCAACGCCCGCCAGGAAAAAAACCTGCGCGCCTGGGAGAAAGACTTCAAGTCGATCAACACCAAGGATGAAATCCGCTTTATGGCCGGCTCCGAGGTCAAGCAAATCATTGGTTCCGACGCCTATACCAGTGCGTTGCTGCACATGGGCGGCGGGCATGTGCACTCGCTCAACCTGCTGCTGGGCGAAGCCAAGGCGCTGGCCGGCCATGGCGTGCGCATCTACGAGCACAGCCCGGCGCTGGAAGTGAGTTATGGCGAGCGCATCACCGTGCGCACCGGGCGAGGCTCGGTCAAGGCGTCCAAATTGCTGTGGGCCTGTGACAGTTTCCTCAACAAACTCGAACCCGAGCTGCACAAGACCACCGTCAACACCTATGCCTTCCAGTTGATGACCGAACCGCTGTCGGACGAAATGATCCAGCGCATCAGCCCGATACGCGGCGCCTACAGCGACATTCGCCCGGTCATCGACTACTACCGCGTCACCAACGAAAACCGCCTGCTGTTTGGTGCCGCCACGCCGTTTGTCGAGCATATCCCACTGGACCTCAAGGCCTGGAACCGCAACCTGATGCTGAAGATTTTCCCGTACCTCAAGGACGTGAAGATCGACCTGGCCTGGGGCGGCCCCATGGCCACCGGGGCCAATCTGTTTCCGCAGATCGGCACCCTCAGCGGCCGCCCGAACGCCTTCTACGTGCAGGGTTACGCCGGCTTTGGCGTCACGCCCAGCCACATCATCTGCAAGGTCTTGGCCGAAGGCATGAGCGAGGGCTCATCGCGCTACGACCTGATCAGCTCGGTCAAACATGCGCAGATCCTGGGCAAGGACCATATCCGCCCGCTGCTGCTGACCGCCGGCAAAAGCCTTCATCAACTGTCGGGTTACTTCAACGGTCGTCGTTGATGCCCACCGTTTTATTCTCAGGAGAACTGCCATGCCCATTACCACGCTCAAGAAAGACATCCAATTATCCGACCTCGATGCCTGGGGCACTGTTGCCGACCTCGGCTCCGAAATCCTTGAAGGTGAAGTCAACGCCTTCGGCAAAATGACCTTTGGCGCACCGACCGACCCGGTCAGCAGTGCCTATTTCGGCACCACACAAGGCAAGTTCCGCATGGTCTATCCGTTCGCGGAACAGGCCACCGTGGTCACCGGCGAAGTGGTGTTGACCGATGAAAGCACCGGCCAGAGCACCCGCTACAAGGCTGGCGACAGCTGGTTCGTGACCAAGGGCACGCCAGTGCTGTGGGAGGTTGTGAGCGAGAGTTTTGTGAAGCATTATTTCGCAGTTGTCTGATGGTTCTGGCTGCCGGCTTCGGTCGGCAGCGTTTTCTCCGGCGCAGGTGACCGACCATGCACGCCATCCCAGCTCAGGAAGTCGCCGGCCATTGCCTGCAGGCGTTCACCCAGCTCGTGCCCGCCAGCCAGGCGGCGTTCTATTGTGTCGACCGCCAGCTCCAAGCCCGCGACTTCCGGTTGCACGGCATGAGTGGCGAGATGCACCGCGACTACCTGGACAACTACCGGCAGTTCGACCCGTTGCAACCGCGCAATTGCCTGTCCACCGGGCTGGCCGTGGTCCCGCTGGGTCTGGCCATGGCCCGGCAACCCCTGCGCGACAGCCGCCGCTATTGGGACTTTCTGGCGCGTTACGGAGTGGTCGACGTGGTGGAAATTGTCGCCCATCGCGCCGACCAGCCTCAGGCCGCCATCTCGTTACTGCGCACCGCCGCACAAGGCGCCTTTACCCCCGACCAATTGGCGCAACTGAATGCCTTGCAGGCCTTGCTGCAAATGGCGGTGGCCAACATGCAGCCCTGTGACGATGCATTGGCCGCCTTCACCCCCAAAGCAGCGGCAGATCGCGTGGTTATTGCGTCAAGGCGCAAGCAACAAGCAACTGGCGCTGGAGCTGGACATCGGCCTGCCCACCATCAAGACCCACCTGATCCATCTGTTCCGCAAGGCGGGCGTGAGCAACCGCACCGAACTGGTGGCAGCGCTGTTTCTGTAGCGGGCTCAACCATTCGGTTGATAGGCGGGCGCGCTGCTCCCCCCCATGCTCCGGGTTGTCCATCCAACCCACCGGAGCCATGCAATGACTACCCCATCCGACTGGATCACCGTAGGCGCCCTCGCCGACGGTTTCGCCCCTGACGCGTTCATCCTGCCCAACCTCGCCGACCTCAACGGCAAGACGTTCACCCTGCACTTCGCCAATGGCTGGCAGATCGAGCACCGCTTCGAGACCGAAGCGCTGCACTGGCATGCCGCCGATGGACATTCCAGCGGTTCGGCCGCCTACCGCGCCACGTCGGTGCGACCGGGGCTGTACCTGGTCGACTTCATCAAGCACGAAGCCGGCCAGGCGTGGTCGATCAGCCTGGTGCTGGACACCGCCACGGCGTCGTTCACCGCCGTGATCGGCCGCATGCCGCGCCGCGAGCAGACTGAAGAAGGCCTCTACAGCCGCGCCCTGGCCGGCAAGGCGTTGACCTCGGTGGAGGTGGACTTCCTGCACGGCAGCCTGGATCAACCCTGGCAGCCCGGAATCTGCCCTCACACGCCAACCCAGGAACTGACCGGTGTGCGCAATCTGTATCGCTACAGCCCCAGCGAAGTCTACGAGCACATCTACTTGAACGATCAGTTCTACGCCTGGCAATGCATCAAGGGCGTTGAGCAAGGCCTGTGCGATACCGACCGCTGCCACTACTACAAAATCGCCGACGAGCTGTACCTGTTTGTCTGGCGCGAAAAAATCATCCCGACCCTGGGCCTGGTCTTGATCGACCTGCAACAGCACCGCAGCGACGGCAAGATCTTCGGTTATGCCGATGGGTCCTTCGCTGAGCTGTCGAACTTTCCGGTCAGTTCCTATTGCCAAGTGCTCAACCGCACGGAGTATCCCGATGCCTGATCCACGCACTGTCGTCATCACCGGCGCAGGCACCGGCATCGGCGCCGCCTGCGCCCGGTTGTACGCCGCCGAGGGGGCCAACCTGGTCCTGATCGGCCGGCGTCGCGAGCCGTTGGAGCAGGTGGCCGGGGAAACCGGTGGCCTGGTCCTGGTCGGCGACGCGGCCTGCCCCGACACCTGGGAAGGGTTTATCGCACACATTCGCACGCGCTATGGCCGACTCGACGTGCTGCTGGCATGTGCCGGTGGGCACGGCGTCGGCAGCGCCAGCCAAACCAGCCCGTCCACCTGGGAAGCCGCCTTGCGCAGCAACCTGGACAGCGCGTTCTACAGCGCCCGCGCCTGCCTGCCGCTGCTGATCGAAAGCGCCGGCAATATCGTGCTGCTCGGTTCCATCGCCGCCCTGGCCGCCGGGCCTGAAGTCTGCGGCTACACGACCGCCAAGCATGCGCTGCTCGGGCTTAACCGCTCGCTGGCACGGGACTACGGGCCACGCGGTGTGCGGGTGAACGTGGTGTGCCCAGGTTGGGTGACCACGCCGATGGCCGATCAGGAGATGCAGCCGTTGATGGACTTTTACGGTGACACCTTGCCGCAAGCCTATGCCCGCGTCTGCGCCGACGTGCCGCTGCGCCGCCCTGCCAGCGCCGACGAAATCGCCAAGGTGTGCCGCTTCCTCGCCAGCCCCGACGCCTCAATCATCACCGGCGCAAGCGTGGTTGCGGACGGCGGTTCGAGCATCGTCGACGTACCGACGCTGGCCTATGCCCATCTGGAGACCGCCCATGCCTGAAGACTTGAATTTCAGCAGCAAAACCGTGCTGGTCACCGGCGGCGCCCAAGGCATCGGCCAGGCTATCGTCGAGGCATTCGCCTGGCGCGGCGCGCGGGTGATGATCGCCGACCTTCGCCTGGCGCAAGCCCAGGCACTGGCCGAAGACTTGTGCGTGCGGGGCTGCCGGGTCGAAGCCATGGAACTTGATCTGGCGAGTACCACCGCCGTGTTCGACGCCGTCAAGGCCATAGACCAGGACTGGGGGCGCCTGGATATCCTGGTGCACAACGCCGGCTATTTCCCCTTGACCCCCTTCGCCCAGATCACCCCCGCCGTGCTGGAACGCACACTCGCGGTCAACCTCTCGGCGCTGTTCTGGCTGACCCAGGCCGCCTTGCCGATGTTCCAGCGCCAAGGCGGCGGCTGCGTGCTGGTCACCTCATCGGTCACCGGGCCACGGGTAGCCTATCCGGGCCTCAGTCACTACGCGGCGTCAAAAGCTGGGGTCAACGGGTTTATCCGCAGCGCGGCGCTGGAACTGGCCGGCGACGGGGTGCGGGTCAACGGCGTAGAACCTGGGATGATTGCCACACCGGCCATGGGCAACCTGGGCGATGGCCAAGTCAACGCCGACATCGCCAGCCGCGTGCCGCTCGGACGGCTCGGTGCCGCTGAGGATATTGCCGGGGCGATGCTGTTCCTGGCGTCCGACCTGGCGGCTTACATCACCGGGCAGACCATCGTGGTGGATGGCGGATCGACGTTGCCCGAGGTGAAATAACCTCTGCCGGATCAACTGTGGGAGAGGGCTTGCTCCCTCCTACATTTTGATCATGGTGTGTCCGTGGAATAGCGCCCGGCCCTTTCCAGCATCGACAGTGAATCACCGAACACCCGCGACAACGCCGCCAGCCGTCTGACGTAGCCCTCGGCCGTCGAATAGATCAACTCCACATGCAGGCTGTCGACGATGCCCAGGTAGGCGTCGCCAAACACCTCGAGCGCCTCGGGCTGTAGCGTGCTGTATCGACCTTGCGCCGCCGCCTGAAAGTCTTGGCGTATGCAGGCCAGGTAACCCTCAAACCCTGCGGTGATGACGCTGCGAATCTGCGCCGGCGGAAAGTACGCCGTGCGCAACAGAAAGCGCAGGTGCGCCGAGCCTTCGTAGCGTGCGATCAAGCGTTCAAGGTGCACGTGCCCCGGCATCCCCGAGTGTCCCGCCTCCTCCTTGAAACAGCCTGCGATGTGCTGATGCTCATGGTCCAGGGCAATCTGGAAGACCGTCTGGAACAGGACGTCCTTGCTCACAAAATGCGCATACAACGAGGCCTTGCGCATGCCCGCCCCGGCCGCGATTTCACTCAGCGACGAGGCGTCATAGCCGTGGTCGGCGAAGTGTTCGACCGCCACCGCACAAATTTTACTGGCCGACAGGCTGAGCGCTTTCATTGATCGACCGATAACCTAAGCCGCGCCGACCGCTTGTTGCAGGTGGGTCGAACGAAAGTCTTTGGGCGACAGCTCGAATTGCTTCTTGAACGAGCGACTGAAGTGCGCCGAATCGGTGAAGCCCCACTTGTAGGCAATCGAGGTGATCGACTCGCTCTTGAGAAATGGGTTGGTCAGGTCGTCCGCGCTGCGCTTGAGCCGCGCCCGCTGGATGTAGCGGCAGACGCTGTCGTCCTGCTCTTCAAACAGGCGATACAAGTGTCGTACCGAGATGTTCAGCCGATTCGCCAGGCCCACCGGGCTCAAGCCCGGTTGGGTCAGGGACTCCTCGATGACTTTCTGCACATAACTGCGCAGGTTGCTGCCTTGCAATGAAGCGGCGCTGTCACCCTGGGTGTTATCCACGTCAAACGCCGAACCCAGCAAGGACACAAACGCCGCCTGCAATGCCTGGGCCTCTTCCATCGAATCCTGACCCTCCAGCCCTTCCCGGCACAATTGGTCCATCAGCACATGGAGCATCCGCCCACAGGCCTTGCTCGACGAGATCTTGCCGAAGGTTTTCGAGGCGTTGCCCAGTTGCTTGCAGACTTCGTTGCGCGAGAGGGACAGCGACGCGTGTTCGATCAGGCCAAACGGGCTGATCTCGATTGAGCCGGTGGAATCCATCAGCAGCATGTCACCTGGAGCCAACTGGATCACTTCGTCGTTCTGGGTGATCTGGCAATAGCCGCTGCGCTGGCTGACGAGGAAGCAATGCTGGTCGTTGTCGTGATCGGGGTTGGCCCGTACGCGCTTGATCAGGCCGGCATTGGTGCGCAGGGAGGCCAGTGACAGGCAGCCCCGAGAGAGCGTCGACACCTCGCCGATGAACAGCGAACGGTTGAAGGCCAGTTCAGTGTCGAAATGGCCGCAGGCCGCTCGCAAATCCTGAGTCCAGGTGTCCAATCCAGGGTGCGCAGATTGATAGGTGCTCATGGCAACTCCACAGTGGCTTCTTGTTTTTGTCGGCCAATAGTTAACATGTTATCTATATAGGCGCAACAACTACGTAATGCCGTCTGTAGAAGCAGTAATGATGCCAAGTAACCAAAAATCAGAACGCGCCCAGCGCCCGCTTCAATCCCGTCAGAACATCGAACAAAGCCCCTCGCTGCGCGCCGCTCAAGGCGATGTAGCGACGAAACGCAGGCATCCGATTGACCACCTCGCTGCCTCCCATGTGTTCAAGCCGTACCTGCCACAGCAGACCGTCCAGTTCGATGCGCAGGCGCTTGAAATCCAGCACCATCAATGCGTGATGCAGTGCCTGATCCTGCATCAACGCAACTTCCAGCCTAGGCAGCAAGGTCGCGCGCCCGCCCGTTGCCGAAACCCCAGCCCCGTGCGCCGAATCGACCCGCGGTGGTGCAACTCAAAACGTGCATTGCCCTGCTCTGAGGCGGGCACCTTGATCACGAATTCAGTCATGACCAGGTGCATCAGCAACTGCGATTCAGTGCGCTCGCCTACCGCCACTTGCAGGTCGCTATCACCCAGGCCGAACACCGCGCCAGTGGGTCCCGTCGAGGTGAAACCCGCCAGGCCAAGGTTGCGTCGCAGGCACTCAAGCGTGACGCCGGGCCGATACCCGGCCGGGGCGCGTTGGCACTGAACAGCTCAGACAGCTTTTGCAGCATGCTCGATATACCCGTGGTGAGGGTTGCCAGGCTCATGGGAAAACTCCTTGGCCAGCACGTCTTCTACCGACGCCGGCTTGAATGGATTGACCTTCTGCACCACCAATGTCCAGAACAGCGCATAGGTCGCGGTGATCCCGAGCATCACGCCAAACGGCACATAGATGTCGGCGGGATTCATGCCCGGTGGGGTGATGAACCACATGCCCAGCAAGATGCCGACGCTGGACAGGATCTGCGGCAACGGGAAGAACGGCGAACGATAGGCCCGAGGCAGATCAGGACGACGAACGCGCAGGATCACCACCGACAGCGTCACCAGCAGGTAAGAGAAACTCCACGCACACACCGCCGCCAGCACCAGGTGCATGATGTTGTCGGTATTGCCGCCCAGCCACAGCGCATACAGGCACGGGATCAGCATCGCCACCAGGATGCACACCAACGGTGTCTTGAAGCGCGGGTGCAGGTAGGTGAACACCTTGGGCAATGCACCGTCCACGGCCATGCCGTAGAGAATCCGCGGCACGCCGGCCATCAGTGTGTTGATGGTGGCGGCACCGGCAAACAGAAAACCGATCCCCAGCCACAGCGGCCCGACCTGCCCCATGACCTGCTCGGCAAACCGGGGAATCGCCATCGGCGTGTCGAGCAGGTGCACGCCCGAGGCGGCGTCCAGCAGCACGTTTTCGACTTGGCGCTTCATCGCCGCACCATAGATGAACATGCAGGTGGCCACGCTCAGCAAGCCCAGAATCATCGCCTTGGGCATCACCTTGGCCGAGTTGCGCAGGTCCGGGGCCAACGGTGTGACGAACTCACAGCCGACAAACATGAACATCGCCATGCCCACCAGCGACAAAATAGTGATCAGGTCAGTGCCCACCAGCGACACGCCGAACCAGCCCTCCAGTTGCACCGCCGGTGCCGCAATCAGGCTCATCACGCCAAACACCATCAGCGTGGTCCACATGCCGAAGGTCAGGATGATCTCGGCCCGGCCAAAGGCGCTGACCCCGAAGGCATTGAGGATGCCGAACACCACGACGAACCCGACTCCCAGCAACCAGGAGCCGCCGGCCGATTCCGCCAGGGTATTGAGGTGCTCGAAGTTCACCAGGGCCATGACCCCGGACAGAATGGTCTCGGCGGTGCCGGCGAACACATGCACGATCAGGTACGCGGACAAGGTGCCGGTGATCGCAAAGAAACGCCCCATGCCGCAATTGATGTAGTCGTAGACCGAACCGGTGGTCGGCAGGATCGAGGCGGCCTCGGCAAAGGTGGTCGCCTGGGCCAGCATCATCACCACCGCGATCAACATCGCCACCGCAAAGGCGCTGCCGCCGATCCCGAAACCCATGGTTGCGGTAAGAATCACCGGGCTGGCCATGATCAGGCCAATGGTGCTGGCCAGCGCGGTCGGAAAGCCGACGCTGCCTCGTTTCAAATGCTGTGTGAGCCGGTCATTGATCGACATGGTGCGGATCCTCGAAAGCGGATTTCTCAGTGGATGCATCGAGCCGTACAAGGAGCTGGCGATAACGCCCTCCCCAGCCAGTCCCTGATCGAAACGGCATCGAGCAAAATCACTGTGCGCCCAGGACGGGCCGAACGTCTTGCCCATGTCTGCCGCCACTTTTGTTGCTGCCTGCCAGCGCCTGCGGCTGGGCTGCCTCAAGGCGACCCTGCTGGAAAGCCTCACGGTCGTGCCCGCTTTCTAGTGTTTGTGCTGATGCAACATCGTCTGAATCTGATGGGTCGCCTGGCGGGTGTTTTCCGCCAGCTTACGCACCTCATCGGCCACCACTGAAAACCCACGGCCGACCTCACCCGCCCGCGCCGCTTCAATGGCAGCGTTCAAGGCCAGCAGGTTGGTCTGGTCGGCGATGCCCTTGATCACACTCACCACGGTGGCAATCTGGCCGTAGGTTGCCTGATTGTGCTCCAGCAACTGCTGATGGGTGGTCTTGGCCGACTGTTCATCACTGATGTCGCGCACCGCGCCGATTACCCGCGTCAACTGTCCCTGGGCATCACGCACCGCCCGCCCGCGCTCGCGACACCAGATGTAGCCACGGCTCTTGTGGCGCATCCGGTATTCGAATACATACTCGCCGCTGCCATGGGACGCGAGGATTTCCCGGTCGAAGATCGCCATGATCTTGGGTAAATCATCGGGATGGGTGACGCTCACCTGAGCGTCCCAGCCATCGGGCAGCTCATGGGGAGCATAGCCCAGCAGCAGGCGAAACTGACTGAAAATCCGCATCTGGCTGCCGGGGTTCTGCACGTCACCGTTGACCACGGTGATGTCCCAGCAGCCTTCAGTCATGGTGGAGAGCAGCAGCTCCCAGATCTGCGTTTCCTGTTGATGCTGATCGCAAAGCCGCCGGTATTGCTGCACCTCGGCGTCCAATGCCCCCTCACGCTGGCGGGCCTGCTCCAGTTGTTGTCGAAGGGTTTGAAGGGCCTGTTCGCTGATTGCCTGCCGGGCGGCCTGGTCCCTGGCGGCGGCCTCGGCGAGCAGCCGTTGGTGGTCTGCCTGTGCACGCTGTTGAGCGAGCTGTTGCCGGAGAGACTCCGCCAGGTCCTGCATCGGCTTTTTTTTTCTTGAAGAACATCGGTCTGTCCTTTGCGCATCGAGTCTAAACCCTGGATCTGATCGCAAACCGACAGTGATTGCTTGTACGAGCCTGCAAGGGGACTTGCGCCTGGCTGCCACACACGATGCGG
>NZ_JADDUM010000185.1 GCF_015163715.1 Pseudomonas cyclaminis | reverse complement strand
GCCATCGGGGGCAAGCCCCAATGCCAGTCAGTTAAGGAGGAACACTGTAACTGTGGTGAGCGGGCTTGCTCGCGAAAGCATCACCTCGGTCTCAATGATTCACCGTATACGCCAACATCATTGACAACTGACACATCGGCCGCCCACTCTCGGCATGCCACTGGTTGAACGCGCCCTGCACCGTCGCCAGATCCCGCAGGCTGGTCGGCGCCTTGTCGACGATTTTCTGCGCATTCAATGCCGCCACCACGTCATCGCTCGGCACAAACGTATCCTTACCCACCATCCGCAAGAAGCGCGGCGCCGACAGCCCGCCCAATTGGTGGCCGTGCTTGCTCAGGTACTTCCAGAGCCCGACGATATCGGTTACCGGCCAGTCGGCGATAAACGCGCCGAAGCTGCCCTTCTCTTGCTCGATGTCCAGCATCATCTGCGCATTGCGCGGCACGCTCTTGAGCTTGCCCAGATGACGGATGATCCGCGTGTCCTGCATCAGGCGCTCCAGATGCTCGGCGCCCATCAGCACGACTTTTTCCGGGTCGAAGCCGAAGAACACCTGTTCGAACGCCGGCCATTTGGCGTCCACCACGCTGTGCTTCAAGCCGGCGCGAAATACGCGCAAGGCCAGGGTCGACAGGTAACGATCATCACTGATCCTGCGCAATTGCGCCGGGGTCTTGGGCACCGGCAGGTGGGCTTCCAGTTGAGCCGCCGAACCAAAGCGGTTCAGACAATATTCGTGCAGCCACTTGTAATCGCGCATGCCCTCTCCTGGGGATTGAAAATGAAAACGGCGCCCGTAAGCGCCGTCTTTCAGAGCGTTGAGTTGCGTCAGAGGTTCACTACGTTGACGAAGCGCGAGGCGGCCGTCTCGTCGATTTTCAGGCTGGTGAAGTCAAACAGGTTGCGGTCGGCCAATTGTGATGGCTGCACGTTCTGCAAGCTGCGGAAAATACTTTCGGTGCGGCCCGGCGTCTTGCGTTCCCACTCCACCAGCATCTCCTTGACCACCTGGCGCTGCAGGTTTTCCTGGGAGCCGCACAGGTTGCACGGGATGATCGGGAATTGCTTGAAGTCGGAGTAGGCCTGGATGTCTTTCTCGTTGCAATACGCCAGCGGGCGGATGACCACGTTGCGCCCGTCATCGGCCCGCAGCTTGGGGGGCATGGCCTTGAGGGAGCCGTTGAAGAACATGTTGAGAAAGAAGGTTTCGACGATGTCGTCGCGGTGGTGCCCCAGGGCCATCTTGGTCGCACCGATTTCATCGGCAAAGGTGTAGAGCGTGCCACGGCGCAGGCGCGAGCATAGCGAGCAGGTGGTCTTGCCTTCCGGGATCAATTCCTTGACCACCGAGTAGGTGTCTTTCTCGACGATGTGATACTCGACGCCCAAGGCTTTCAGGTAGGCCGGCAGCACGTGCTCCGGGAAGCCCGGTTGTTTCTGGTCCATGTTGACAGCGACGATCTCGAACTTGATCGGCGCGACCTTTTGCAAGTGCAGCAGCACGTCCAGCAAGGTGTAACTGTCTTTGCCGCCGGAGAGACAGACCATGACCTTGTCACCGTCCTCGATCATGTTGAAATCGGCGACCGCTTCACCGGCCAGGCGACGCAGGCGTTTTTGCAGTTTGTTCTGGTTGACCGTAAGAGTGCCCATGGCGCTTGGATCCGCTGGAGGTGTGTGACGAAAAGCCGGGTATCTTACCGATGTCGAGTCACCACATTCAATGTGGGCCAGCATTCCAATCTGCGATTAGGCCCACTGTTTACAGTGCGATTTGCTCTAAAGGCCCTACAGTTATTCCGGTCATCCCTTCCTATACTGCGACGTGAGGTCGCACATCTATATCCAGACCTTTCAGGCCAATTGGCCCGTGGGCGCTCCGATGGGGGGCGATGGTAATAACGACAGGAGTGACTGGCATGATCCATCACGTCGTGGGGCTTTTTACCCATCCCGACCAGGAATGGCGGGAAATCCGTGGCGATAAAGAAGAAAGCATCGGCCACATGTACCTCACTCACACCCTGATTCTCGCAGCGATCCCTGCGATATCAGCGTTTATCGGCACCACCCAGGTGGGCTGGGTCATCGGCAACCGGGCGCCGGTGATGCTGACCCAGGAAAGTGCGTTGTGGATGACCATCATGTCCTATGCCGCCATGCTCGGCGGCGTGGCGGTGATGGGCGCGTTCATTCACTGGATGGCCCGTACCTACGACGCCAACCCCAGCATGGCGCGCTGCGTGGCCTTTGCGACCTACACCGCCACACCCCTGTTTATCGGCGGGCTGGCGGCGCTTTACCCGCACATGTGGCTGGGCATGGTCGTGGGCACGGCGGCGATCTGCTACACCGTGTACCTGTTGTATGTCGGGCTGCCAACCTTCATGAACATCGACCCGGACGAAGGCTTCCTGTTCTCCAGTTCGGTACTGGCCGTGGGCCTGGTGGTGCTGGTGGCGATCATGGCGTTCACGGTGATTGTCTGGGGCCTGGGCGTAGGCCCGATCTACACCAACTGACCTGATAAACCCACAGGCAAGGCCACCGCAAGGTGGCTTTGTGCGTTATGCATGACCATTCGGCGCCTGACAGATTCGGAAACACCCGGCTTTGCGGCATACTGGACCTCTCTGGAGATAGGTACAGCATGCCCGAGCAACTCAATATCCGCGTCGAAGATTGTTTCCTGCAAGCCGAATCCTTTTTCAAACGAAGCTTCAAACGCCCCCAGGTCAGCCTCAAGCTGCGGGGCCAGAAAGCCGGTGTCGCGCATTTGCACGAGAACCTGCTGCGCTTCAACCCACAGTTGTACCGAGAAAACAGCCAACATTTCCTCAAGCAGACCGTGGCCCACGAAGTGGCGCACCTGATCGCCCATCAATTGTTCGGTGAGCGCATCCAGCCCCACGGCGAGGAGTGGCAGTTGATCATGCGCGGGGTCTACGAACTGCCGCCAGACCGTTGCCACACTTATGCCGTGCAGCGTCGCCAGGTGACCCGCTATATCTACCGTTGCCCGTGTGCAGACAGCGACTTCGCGTTTTCGTCGCAGCGACACGGCATGGTGGCTCAGGGGCGACGGTATTTGTGTCGGCGGTGTCGGCAGACCCTGGTGTTTACCGGGGAAACCCGGGTGGAGTGAGGCCCAATCGGGGGCAAGCCCC
>NZ_JADDUM010000184.1 GCF_015163715.1 Pseudomonas cyclaminis | reverse complement strand
GGCAAGCCCCCTCCCACAATGGATCTAGGTGTTTTCCAGCAAGTTGTGCAGTTCCACAAACTGCTGCGTCAGCTTGTGCCGTGGGTCCAGGTGGATCAGCGGTTTGCTTTCCTGGTGCGACTCGCGCATGCGCACGGAGCTGGCCAGGTACACCGGCAGCACCGGCAAGCCTTCGGCGATCAACTCATCCAGCATCTGCTGCGGCAAGCTCGCCCGCGCCTGGAACTGGTTGACCACGATGCCTTCGACTTCGAGGCCTTCGTTGTGGTCGTCTTTCAATTCTTCGATTTCACGTAACAGGCCATACAGCGCCTGGCGCGAGAAGCTGTCGCAATCGAAGGGGATCAGCACACGATCAGCGGCAATCAACGCCGAAACCGCATAAAAATTCAGTGCCGGCGGCGTATCCAGGTAAATCCGGTCGTAGTCTTCGGCCAGTTCATCCAGCAACTTTCGCAGCTTGTTGATCTTGTGCTTGGCTTCGAGCTTAGGCTGCAGGTCCGCCAGCTCTGCGGTGGCGGTGATCACGTGCAGGTTGTCGAACGGTGTTTCGTAGATATCGACCTTGTTCTTCTTCGAAAACGGTCCGGAAGACAGGGTTTGCTTGAAAAAATCCGCGATCCCCATGGGGATGTCGTCGCCGGTCAGCCCGGTGAGGTACTGGGTAGAGTTGGCTTGTGCATCGAGGTCCACCAACAGGGTTCGATAGCCTTCGCTGGCGCTGACCGCCGCCAGGTTGCAGGCGATGCTGGACTTGCCAACGCCGCCTTTCTGATTGAACACCACACGCCGCATGGAAAAACCTCCGTGTATCAATGAATGTCCGAGTGTAGAGGGCAAAAGCGCCTGTTAGCTACCTCGTTCAACAATGCACTGCTGCATCAAAGGCAAGCCACGTACGAGTGATTAGGAACGGTCCGACAATCCAACTCAGCCATCCATAACGGACAATCTGTAAATCTTTACCAATAAATTGTATTCAGCCGTGAACAAACCTTTACCAAAGTTTGCTAGAACCCCACGGCACCGGGATAATGCGCGCCATTCGGCGATTGCTCCCTGTCCCGGTATTCGGGGCCAAAAGCCGCACATGGAAGCCCGCAGGGGCGGGATAACTTCTCAGTGATCAACTTCAATATCGCCCAATGGCGCGCCTGGGCCCCAGGGCTGGAGAGTGCGCACGACTGGCACGCCTGGTGCCAGGCCCCTGCGCTGCTGCCCGCCAGCGATGCCTCGCCCGACGTGTCGTTCCTGCCTGCTATGCAGCGCCGCCGCCTGAGCCGGCTGGCACGCATGGCGTTCAGCGTGGGCTGGCCGCTGGCCGAAGACCTGCAAGACCTGCCGCTGGTGTTTATTTCCCGGCATGGCGAAACCCCGCGCACCCTCGACATCCTCAGCGACCTGGCCAACGACCAGCCGCTGTCCCCGACCCAATTCAGCCTGTCGGTGCATAACGCAGTGATTGGCCTGTGGTCGATCCTGCGTAATGAAACCAGTGAAATGACCGCCCTCGCCGCCGCGGGCGACGGCTTGGAGCACGGCATGCTCGAAGCCGCCGCGCTGCTCAACGAAGGCGCCCCGGCAGTATTGCTGGTGATCACCGAAGAACAGCCGCCCGAGGCCTACGCCAGTTGGATCGTTGACGTGCCCTTCCCCTATGCCCTCGGCCTGCTGCTGACGCCAGGCGACGAGTGGCAACTGGAACTCACGCCCGGCACTGTCCAAGCCACTCAAACCCAGTGGCCCCACGCCCTGAACCTGCTGCGCACCCTGCTCACCGAACAGGGTGCCTGCCAACATGCCTGGAAGAACCGTGTATGGAACTGGCAACGCAAGCCCTGACCGACAAGCCGCGGGACGCCTATTACTGGCGCCTGTTCGCCACCGCCGCCAGCTTCTTCCTGTTTGGTGTCGGCGGGCTGTGCCTGCGTTTGCTGGTGTTTCCGGTGCTCAGCTGCCTGCCGGGCGACGCCGACAAGCACCAGCGTCGCGCCCGTCATACCATCAGCAAGCTGTTCTGGTTCTTTATCCGCCTGATGCAGCGTGCGGGCGTGCTGACCTACAGCGTCGAAGGCGCCGAGAAACTCGGCCGCCCTGGCCAGATGATCGTCGCCAACCACCCGTCGCTGATCGACGTGGTGTTCCTGATCGGCCTGATGCGTCAGACCAACTGCGTGGTCAAGCAGAGCCTGTGGCAAAACCCATTCACCCGCGGGCCGATACGCGATGCCGGCTATATCAGCAATGACGGCAGCGCAGAGATGCTGGATGCCGCCGCCGACGCCCTGCGCGAAGGCCAGACGCTGATCATCTTTCCTGAAGGCACCCGCACCACACCTGGCGCAGCGCCCGCCTTTCATCGCGGCGGCGCCGCCATTGCGCTGCGGGGTGCGACAATCATCACCCCCGTGGTGATCAAGGTCAGCCCCACCACCTTGACCAAGGCCGAACCCTGGTATCGCATCCCAAAGCGCCGCTTTCACTTCAGTTTGCGCGTGGGGGCCGATATAGAACCACAGGCGTTCGCAACACTGGGGCCCGCGCCTCAGGCTTCACGCAAGCTCAACGATCACCTGCACCACTATTTCATTAAGGAGCTCGCCGAAGATGAGCGACCAACACCGCCTTGAGCACGACATAAAGACGCTGATCATCGAGGCCCTGGGCCTGGAAGACATCAGCGCCGACGATATTGGTAGCGACCAAACCCTGTTCGGCGAAGGCCTGGGCCTGGATTCGGTAGACGCCCTGGAATTGGGCCTGGCGATTCAGAAAAAGTACGGCATCAAGATCGATGCCGACGCCAAGGACACCCGCAATCACTTCACCAACGTGGCGAGCCTTGCGGCGTTCGTCACGGCCAGACAGGCAGCTTGAGACCGGACCATGCAAACTCGTGACGATATTTTCAACACCCTGCGCGACGCCTTGGTGGAACTGTTTGAACTCCCCCCGGAGCGCGTCACCCTGGACGCCAATCTGTATCAAGACCTGGAAATCGACAGCATCGATGCCGTGGACCTGATCGACCATATCAAGCGCCAGACCGGCAAGAAGATTGCCGCCGAAGAGTTCAAGGCCGTGCGCACCGTGAACGACGTGGTAGAGGCGGTGTACCGTCTGGTCCAACCCGCCGCATGAGCCGGCTGATCGGCCTTGGCCTGTTGTTGGCGGGGCTGCTGTACCCCTTCGCGGTGTATTACGGCACTGAGCACTTTGCACCGTGGCAATTCGGGCTGCTGCTGGGCAGCCTCTGGCTGTTGCGTGCGTTTACCGGCGCACCACGCCCCGGCAGCCGCTGGATGGCGTTGGCGGTGATCGTGTTTTGCCTGTTGCTGGCCTGGTTCGACAACCCGCACTTGCTGCGCTGGTACCCGAGCCTGGTCAGTGCGTTCATGTTGGCGCTGTTTGGACTTAGCCTGAAATACGGCCCGCCGATGGTGGAGCGCCTGGCCCGCATGACCGACCCGCAGCTGCCGCCCCATGCGATTGTGTATACGCGCCAGGTCACCGTGGTGTGGAGCGTATTTTTTCTGTGTAATGGCCTGCTCGCCGCCGCCCTCACCCTGTGGGCGCCGTTGAGCTGGTGGACGTTGTACAACGGCCTGATCGCCTACGGGCTGATGGGTTTGTTGTTTGCCGTGGAATGGCTGGTACGACAAAGGGTTCGAGGCCGCATATGAATGGGTTGAAACTTGAGCACTTGCTGCTTGAGCCGCTGCAACAGCGTTGGGTCACGACCGAACCTGCCATGAATCACGCCCAGCTGTGGGAGCAATCCCTCAGTCTGGCCGCGGGCCTGCAAGCGCGGGCATCCGGCGCCTGGCGGTGCACCTGGAAGATGCCGGTGTGCTGGCGGTCGCCCTGCTGGGCGCCTGGCGCGCCGGCGTCAGCGTGTTACTGCCCGCCGATCTGCAGCCCCAGACTCGCCAACGCTGGGCCGACGCCGTCGATGCCTGGCTGGTCGAAGCCGCCGATCTCGACGCGCTGTACCAGGCGCCGTTGCCTGCGGCCGCGCTCGACCTGGACACCTGCCAACTGAGCCTGTGCACCTCCGGCTCCAGCGGCGAACCCAAGCGTATCGACAAGACCCTGCGCCAGCTGGCCAACGAGGTTCAAGCGCTGGAAGCCTTGTGGGGTGCCGACCTTAAAGACGCCTGCATCATCGGCAGCGTCGCCACCCAGCACATCTATGGATTGCTGTTCCGCGTGCTGTGGCCGCTGTGCGCCGGTCGCACCTTTGTGCGCAAGCAATTGGCCTTCCCCGAAGACTTGCAGCGCGCCAGCCGCGAGCACCCGCAGTTCGCCTGGGTCGCCAGCCCGGCACTGCTCAAGCGCATGGGCGACAACCTCGACTGGCCGGCGCTGAGCCAGGTGTCGCGGGTGTTTTCCTCCGGCGGCGCCTTACCCGTCGAAGCCGCCGCCAGTCTTTACGAGCGTTTGCAGCAATGGCCGACGGAAATTCTCGGCAGTTCGGAAACCGGCGGCATCGCCTGGCGCCAAGGCGCGCAACCCTGGCAGCCGTTTGCCGGTGTGAAGCTGAGCCAGGACGCCGACGGCGCCCTGCGCATCGCCTCGCCTTACCTGCCCGCAGGGCATATCGAACACACCGCTGACGCTGCGCGCATCCACGCCGATGGCCGCTTCGAGCTGCTCGGCCGTCTGGACCGCATCGTCAAGCTGGAAGAAAAACGCATCTCCCTGCCCATGCTGGAGCAGGCGCTGATGACTCACCCCTGGGTCGCGGAAACCCGTCTGGGCGTGGTGCAAGAGAACCGTGCGTCACTCGGCGCCCTGGTAGTGCTGAGCGCCGAGGGTTTGCACGCCCTGCGCAACCAAGGCCGCCGCAGCCTCACTCAAACCCTGCGCCAATATCTGAGCCAGCATTGCGAAGCCCTCGCCCTGCCCCGTCGCTGGCGTCTGCTGCGCCAGTTACCGCTGAACGCCCAAGGCAAACTGCCACAGGCCGATGTGGCCGCGTTGCTGCTGGCGCCACGGCCAAAGGCGCCAGAGGTGCTGGAGCAGAACGAAGCCGAGGGTGAATGGACCGTGCAACTGAGCGTGCCGCCGGACCTGGCCTACTTCAGCGGGCACTTCCCGGTCACGCCGGTGCTGCCCGGCGTGGTGCAGGTGGAATGGGCGTTCAACCTGGGCCAGCAATTGCTCGACCTGCCCGCAACCTTCGCCGGCATGGAAGTGCTCAAGTTCCAGCAACTGGTGCGCCCCGGCGACCGTATCGAACTGCACCTGCGCTTCGACCGGGAGCGCGGCAAGCTGTACTTCGCCTACCGCAACGGCGTCGCGGCGTGTTCCAGTGGCCGGATCCAATTGGTGACCGCGCATGCATAAGCCCTGTGCCCTGATCCCGGTCTATAACCATGAAGCCGCCGTGCCAGCCGTGGTGAGCAGCCTGTTGAACAGCGGCCTGCCGTGCCTGCTGGTAGACGATGGCAGCAGCGCGGCATGCGCGGCGGTGTTGGCGCAATTGGCGACACTGGATAACGTCACCCTGCTGACCCTGCCGAGCAACCAAGGCAAGGGCGGCGCAGTGATGGCCGGCTTCCGCGAAGCCGCACGCCTGGGCTACTCCCACGCGCTGCAAGTGGACGCCGACGGCCAGCATGATTTGCGCGAAGTCGAAACCTTTGTCGACACCTCGCGCCGACACCCCGACGCCATTATCTGCGGCTACCCCGAATACGATGAAAGCGTGCCCAAAGGCCGTCTGTACGCACGCTACCTGACCCACGTGTGGGTGTGGATCAACACACTGTCGCTGCAGATACGCGACTCGATGTGCGGCTTTCGCGTGTACCCGCTGGCACCGGTGCTGGCGCTGATGGACTCGGCCTATATCGGCACGCACATGGACTTCGATTCCGACATCCTGGTACGCCTGGCCTGGCGCAACCAGCCGATGCGCTGGCTGCCGACCCAAGTGCATTACCCCACCGACGGCCTGTCGCACTTTCGTCTGTTCCACGACAACGTGCGTATCAGCGCCATGCACGCACGGCTGTTCTTCGGCATGTTGGTGCGTGCGCCGATGATCCTGTGGCGACGGTGGCAGGCATGAGCGACAACACCCAACACTGGGCCGACCGCGAAGAGCGCGGCAGCTACTGGCTGATGAAATTCACCGCCTTCGCGGCCAAAGTCCTCGGCCGCCGCCTGTTGAGCCCGGTGCTGTACGGCATCGTGCTGTACTTCTTCGTGTTTGGCCGCAGTGCGCGCCAGAGCGCCTGGCAATACCAGCAGCGCCTGGCCGAGTGGAGCGGGCGCGATGAGCTGTGCCCCAGCCACCGCAAAGTCTTTGGCCAGTTCATGGCCTTTGCCGACTCCTTGCTCGACAAGCTCGATGTGTGGAACGGCAAGCTGCGCCTGGAACAGATCGAAATCAACGACCCCGCGCAATTGCGTGGGCAACTGCGTGGCGAGCGCGGGCAGATGCTGGTGGCGCCCACCTGGGCAACCTGGAAGTGTGCCGTGCACTGGCCGAGATCGGCGAACAGGTCACCATGAACGTGCTGGTGCATACCAAGCACGCCGAACAATTCAACCGCCTGTTGGGCGAAGCCGGTGCTACCCATTTGCGCCTGATCCAGGTCAGCGAGTTGGACCCGGCGACCATGTTGCTGCTCAGCCAGCGCCTGGACGAAGGTGAGTGGCTGGCGATTGCCGGCGACCGTGTGCCCCTGCACGGCGGGCGCACGGTGCGCGTGGACTTCCTCGGCCATGACGCCGCGTTCCCCCAAGGTCCGTGGCTGCTGGCCGGCCTGCTCAAATGCCCGGTCAACCTGCTGATGTGCCTCAAGCACAATGGCCGTTACCGCCTGACGATCGAACCTTTCACACCCTTGATCGAATGGAAACGCAGCACCCGCGAGCAGGTCATCGCTCAGTGGACCGCACGCTACGCCGCACGCCTGGGCCAGTTCTGCCTGCAAGCGCCCCAACAATGGTTCAACTTTTACCCTTTCTGGAAGACCGATGACGACGCATCTTGAGCCGGTAACCTTTGGCGAACGCCCCCTGCGCATCGAAGACGTGCTGGCCCTGGCCAACCGTCAGGCGCCCACCCAGTTGCAGGGCGACGCCGCGTATCGCCAGCGCATCGCCAAGGGCGCGCAGTTCCTCGACTCGCTGCTGGACAAGGAAGGCGTGATCTACGGCGTGACCACCGGCTACGGCGACTCGTGCGTGGTGGCGGTGCCGTTGCAGCACGTCGAGGCCCTGCCCCGTCACCTGTACACCTTCCACGGTTGCGGCCTGGGCAAACTGCTCGATGCACAGGCCACCCGTGCCGTGCTGGCCGCGCGTTTGCAGTCGCTGTGCCACGGCGTTTCCGGCGTGCGTGTCGAGCTGCTGGAGCGCCTGCATGCGTTCCTGGAACACGACGTGCTGCCGTTGATCCCGGAAGAGGGCTCGGTGGGTGCCAGCGGTGATCTGACGCCGCTGTCCTACGTGGCCGCAACCTTGTCCGGCGAGCGTGAGGTGATGTTCCGTGGCGAGCGTCGCCAGGCCGCTGATGTGCACCGCGAACTGGGCTGGGACCCGCTGGTCTTGCGCCCCAAGGAAGCCCTGGCCCTGATGAACGGCACCGCCGTGATGACCGGCCTCGCCTGCCTGGCCTTCGCCCGCGCCGACTACCTGCTGCAACTGGCCACGCGCATCACCGCGCTGAACGTGGTGGCGCTGCAAGGCAATCCGGAACACTTCGACGAGCGCCTGTTCGCCGCCAAGCCGCACCCTGGGCAGATGCAGGTCGCGGCCTGGCTGCGCAAGGATCTGGCGATTGATGCGCCGACCGCGCCGCTGCACCGCCTGCAGGATCGCTATTCGCTGCGCTGCGCGCCCCACGTGCTCGGCGTGCTGGCCGACAGCCTGAACTGGCTGCGTTCGTTTATCGAGATCGAACTGAACAGCGCCAACGACAACCCGATCATCGACGCCGAAGAAGAACGCGTGCTGCACGGCGGACACTTCTACGGCGGGCATATCGCCTTTGCCATGGACAGCCTCAAGACCCTGGTGGCCAACGTCGCCGACCTGCTCGACCGCCAGCTCGCGCTGCTGGTGGACGTGCGCTACAACCACGGCCTGCCGAGCAACCTGTCGGGCGCCCCAGCTGACCGCGCCATGATCAATCACGGCTTCAAGGCGGTGCAGATCGGCACCAGCGCCTGGACCGCCGAAGCGCTGAAAAACACCATGCCGGCCAGTGTGTTCTCGCGCTCCACCGAGTGCCATAACCAGGACAAAGTCAGCATGGGCACCATCGCCGCCCGCGATGCAATCCGTGTGCTGGAGCTGACCGAACAAGTCGCCGCCGCCACCTTGCTTGCCGCCAACCAAGGCGTGTGGCTGCGCGCCCAGGCCGAAGATGCGCGGCCGCTGCCACCGGCCTTGGCGGCCATGCACGAAGAGCTGGCCAAGGACTTTCCGCCAGTGATCGAAGACCGCGCCCTCGAAGGCGAACTGCGCCTGTGCCTGCAACGCATCGCCGAGCAACACTGGAGGCTGCATGCGTAGCCCCGGCGTATTGCACAGCGACACACAAATCCTGGTGCCGTTTTTCGACGTCGACACCATGAACGTGGTGTGGCACGGGCACTACGTGAAGTACCTGGAAGTGGCGCGCTGCGCGCTGCTGGACAAGATCGGCCACAACTACACGGCGATGCTCGAAGCCGGCTACGCCTGGCCGGTGATCGACATGCAACTGCGCTATGTGCGCGGCGCGATCTTTGGCCAGACCATCAACGTGCGCGCCAGCCTGGTGGAATGGGAGAACCGTTTGAAGGTCAACTACCTGATTACCGACCTGGCCAGCGGCGAGCGTTTGACCCGCGCCACCACCGTGCAAGTGGCGGTGGAGATGGCCAGCCGTGAGATGCAGCTGGCATCGCCCAAAGTGTTCACCGATGCGGTCGAGAGGGCCTTGGCATGAGAGCGATCATCCTGTTTGTAGGCCTGTTGCTGAGCGTCAGCGCCCAGGCCTTTGACCTGCAACAACTCAGCGATCAATTGGCCAAACCCTCGGTGATCCACGGCAGCTTCATCCAGGAAAAACACCTGCGCGCCCTGCCGCAGCCCTTGGTCAGCAAGGGCACCTTCGTCCTCGCCAAGGACCACGGCCTGCTGTGGCTGCTCAAGACCCCGTTGCAGCAGGACTACCGCATCAGCGCCCAAGGCATCGCCCGGCGTGACGCCAATGGTTGGCAGGCCCTGCCAAACAAGAGCGCCGGTGCCGAGCAGAATCGGTTGTTCCTCGCCGTGCTCCAGGGCGACAGCAGCGGCTTGCAGCGGGATTTCGAGCTGCAACTGCAAGGCGAGGCCACGCAGTGGAAGCTCACGCTGATCCCGCGTTCGCTGCTGCTGAAACAGGTGTTCACCCAGATCAATATCGACGGTGGCGCCCTCGTGCAAACCATCGAACTGCGGGAAACCCAAGGCGACAGCACTCTCCTGCGCATGCAGGACAGCACCGCCGAACAACCGTTGAGCGACGCGGAGCAACACGACTTTGCCCAGTGAGCGCCTGCTGCCGCGCCTGTTCCTGATCCTGCTGGTGGCCGTGCTGGCCCTGGCCGGCTGGCAGTGGCGCCATGGCGCGCCGCTGTCGGCCAACCTGATGGAACTGGTGCCGGGCAGTACGCCGGACGCCCTGGAGCTGCAGGCCGAACAGCGCATGCAGGAACCGCTGAACCGCGAAATGCTGGTACTGGTGGGGCATGCCGACCGCCAGCAAGCGGTGAACGTGGCGCAACAGTTGGGCGAACGCTGGCAGGCCAGCGGCCTGTTTGAAAAGGTGCAGTGGAATCTGCAAGCCGACCTGCCCGCACTGCGCGAACAGTTGCTGCGTGGTCGACTGGCAATGCTCTCGACCAAGGATCGCGAGCAACTGATCGAACACCCCGACGCCTTTATCCAGCAGCGCGTGCAGGCGCTGTTCGACCCCTTCACCGGCTTCAGCCTGGTGCCGAGCCAGGATGACTGGCTGGGCCTGACCGGACGTATCCAGAACAGCCAGCCGCAACGTGGCTCGGTGCAGCTGGATATCGGCAGCGGCGCGTTGATCGCCGATGCCGACGGCAAAAGTTGGGTGCTGTTGCGTGCGCGCACCACCGGCAATGCCTTCGACATGAAACTGCCGCTGCAGGTGGCGGACTTGCTCCAGGCCAGCCGCGAACAGGCCGGTCAGCAAGGCGCGCAACTGCTGGCGGCCAGCGGTTTGTTGTACGCCGCCAATGGTCAGCAGCAGGCCACCCGGGAAATCACCTGGGTCGGCGGCGGCGCGACCGTGGGCATCCTGCTGTTGTTGCTGCTGGCGTTCCGCCGCTGGCGGGTATTGCTGGCGTTCGTGCCGGTGCTGGTGGGCATGTTGTTTGGCGCCGTGGCGTGTGTGGCGCTGTTCGGCCATATGCATGTGATGACATTGGTGCTCGGCTCCAGCCTGATCGGCGTCGCGGTGGATTACCCGCTGCATTACCTGTCGAAAAGCTGGAGCCTCAAGCCGTGGCGCAGTTGGCCGGCATTGCGCCTGACGCTGCCGGGGCTGAGCCTGAGCCTGGCCACCAGCTGCATCGGCTACCTGGCGCTGGCCTGGACGCCATTCCCGGCGCTGACCCAGATCGCGGTCTTCTCCGCTGCCGGGTTGGTCGGTGCGTATCTGTCGGCCGTGTGCCTGTTGCCGGCCTTGCTCAAAGGTGTTGAGTTGCGCCCGGCGCAATGGCCTCTGCGTATCGCTGAAGGCTTGTGGCAGATTCGTGCGACGTTGCTCACTCGCGTGCCGAGCCCGGTGCTGCTGGCGCTGGTGCTGCTGTTTTGCGCCGGCGGGCTGTGGCAGCTCAACAGCAAAAACGATATCCGCCAGTGGATCGGCGCACCGCCGCAGTTGCTGCAAGAGGCCCAGGCCGTGGCGCGGATTACCGGTTTCCAGCCCACCAGCCAGTTCTTCCTGGTGCGCGCCGACAATCAACAGCAACTGCTGGAACGCCAGGCCGCGCTGGGCCAGCGCCTGGATCAACTGGTGAATATGGAGAAGCTCCAGGGCTACCTGGCGCTCAATCAACTGGTCAACCTGCCCGCCGAGCAGCAACAGCTGCGTGATGCCCTGAACGCACTGCCACAGCACTGGCAGCCGCTGCTCGACCTCGGCGTACCGGCCAGCGCGCTGCAAGCCGAGGTTGCGCAGTTGCAAGCGCTGCCCACCGAAGACATCGACGCCGCACTGATCGGCCCGATGGCCGAGCCCTGGCGCACGCTGTGGCTCGGCCCGGTGGACAGCGGCGTCGCAGCAATGGTCAGCCTGCAAGGCTTGAACAACCCAGCGCTGTTGCGAGTGCAGGCCGTGGACTTGCCGGGCGTGCAGTTGGTGGATCGCCTCGGTGATCTGAACCGCGTGTTCGCCGCCACCCAGATCAGCGCCGCCGAGTTGAAATTGATGTCGTGCGTGCTGATCGTGCTGCTGCTGATCCTGCCGTTTGGTTTCGGCGGCGCCCTGCGCATCGTCGCGCTGCCATTGCTGGCCGCACTCTGCAGCCTGGCCAGCCTCGGTTGGCTGGGCCAGCCGCTGACGTTGTTCAGTCTGTTCGGTTTGCTGCTGGTGACGGCAATCAGCGTCGACTACGCGATCCTGATGCGCGAGCAGATCGGCGGCCCCGCCGTGAGCCTGCTGGGTACGCTGCTGGCCGCGCTGACAACCTGGTTATCGTTTGGCCTGCTGGCCGTGTCCAGCACGCCGGCAGTGAGTAATTTCGGCCTATCGGTCAGTCTCGGCCTGGCATTCAGCTTTATGCTGGCGCCTTGGGCCGGCCAACAGAAACACGCCTTATGAATCGGATTATCGCCAAAGCGGCAAGGAGCCCTCGTGCCCACAGTTGAAATGGAACGTCGCCAGGTTGTAGTCATTGGCGCCGGCCCGTCCGGCGCCATCGCCGCCGCGCTGCTCAAGCGCAAAGGGCATGATGTATTGATCATCGAGCGCCAGTATTTCCCACGGTTCTCGATCGGCGAAAGCCTGCTGTCCCACTGCATCGACTTTATCGAAGAAGCCGGCATGCTCGACGCCGTGCAGGCCGCCGGCTTCCAGGTAAAAACCGGCGCCGCGTTCGCCTGGGGCGAGCGCTACAGCGCTTTTGACTTCAGCGACACCTTCAGCAACGGCAAGCCGACCACCTTCCAGGTGCAGCGCGGCGAGTTCGACAAGCTGCTGGCGGACCAGGCAGCGTTGCAGGGGGTGGAGATCCGCTACGGCGAGACCATCGTCGGCGTGGACTTCGCAGGTGACAGCCGCTACCTGCATGTGCGCCGCGAGAACGGCAGCGAGTACCACCTCAAAGCCCGGTTCGTGCTCGATGCCAGCGGCTACGGCCGCGTGCTGCCGCGCCTGCTGGACCTGGAAGCACCGTCGAACTTCCCGGTGCGCCAGGCGGTGTTCACTCACGTTGAGGACCGCATTGAACACCCGGGTTTCGACCGCACCAAGATCCTGGTAACGACTCATCCGACCCAGCGCGACATCTGGTTCTGGACGATCCCGTTCAGCAATGGCCGGTGCTCGGTGGGCGTGGTCGCGGCCAAGGAGCATTTCGACGGCCGCGACGCCGACCTCGATGCCTGCCTGCGCAGCTTTATCGACGAAACCCCGAGCCTGTCCGGCGTGCTGCACAACGCGGTGTGGGACACGCCAGCGCGCACCATCGGCGGCTACTCGGCCAACGTCAAAACCCTGCACGGTCCGGGCTTTGCGCTGCTGGGCAATGCCGCGGAATTCCTCGACCCGGTGTTCTCCTCCGGCGTGACCATTGCCATGCGTTCGGCCAGCATGGCGGCCGGCCTGCTGGACCGTCAGCTCAAGGGCGAAACCGTGGACTGGCAAACCGAGTTTGCCGCGCCGCTCAAACGCGGAGTCGACACCTTCCGCTGCTACGTCGAAGGCTGGTACGCGGGGACGTTCCAGGATGTGATTTTCCACCCCGAAAGTTCGCCGGAGATTCGCCGCATGATCAGCGCGATCCTTGCCGGCTACGCGTGGGACGAGCGCAACCCGTTTGTCAGCGAGCCCAAGCGGCGGTTGCGGATGTTGTCGGAGATTTGCGCGAGTGAGCCAGTATGAGCACTCAATACCTGAGTAAAAACTACGTCGAAGAAACCAGGTTCGGTTTCTGGTTCCTGCGCAGCCACACCTGGCAACATCACGTGCTGCGCGTGGCAATCAACGACCTGCGCAGCCTGTTCAGCGACCCGCTGCCCGAGGCGCCGGTATTGCTGGACGCCGGTTGCGGCCAGGGCAAGTCGTTCCGGTACTTGCAGCAGGTGTTCGCCCCCGAGCGCCTGATCGGCCTGGATGCCGACCCTCACAGCCTGGCATTGAGCAAGGCTGAAGCCGCACGCCAGGACCTGGCCATCGAGCTGATCGGCAGCGACTGCGCCACCCTCGATGTGCCGGACGAAAGCGTCGATATCCTGTTCTGCCACCAGACCTTCCATCATCTGGTCGAACAGCATCGCGCACTCAAAGAGTTTTACCGGGTGCTCAAGCCAGGGGGCTATCTGCTGTTTGCCGAATCCACCGAAGCCTATATCGATACGTGGGTGATCCGCTGGCTGTTCCGTCACCCCATGCATGTACAGAAAAGCGCCGAGCAATACCTGGAGATGCTCCGCGAGCAGGGCTTTGAGTTCGGCCCGCAGAACGTTTCTTATCCGTACTTGTGGTGGAGCCGTTCCAGCGATTTCGGCCTGCTGGAGCGCTGGGGCCTGCGAAATCCGCCGCCAGTAGGCCAGCGCGAAGAAACCCTGGTCAACTGCGTGGCGCGCAAGCCCCTGGCGAGCGCCGCACCATGATGCGCAGCCTGTTGATCGGCTGCCTGCTCTTGCTGAGCGCCTGCGCCAGCCAGCCGCCGCTGCCGGAAAAAACGCCCGCGCTCGCGTTGCCGATGCAACTGCATGTGCAGCGCCTGGCCGACGGCCAGAGCCAGGACTGGTTGCTGGTGATCCAGCGCGAAGGCGGCGCCATCCGCTGGTCGATGATGGACCCGCTGGGCATCCCCCAGGCCCGGCAAAAACTGATCGATGGCGCCTGGCAGGCCGACGGCTTGCTGCCGCCCAACCCCCAGGCGCGAGAGCTGTTCGCCGCCCTGCTGTTTGCCCTGACCTCGGCGGATGACGTGCGCGCGCTCTATCCCAGCGCCCAGGCGAGGGACCTCACACGGACCCTGCCGGGGCATTGGCAGATCGTCTACCACTCTTCAGAAGTCTTCAGCGTGAACATGACCGGCCAACCCTTGAGCTACCGCATCACACCGCTCGGTGCCGCCCAATGACCGCCTACCTCAACGCCCTTGGCGTGATTTGCGCCCTCGGCCGAGATCAAGCGCAAGTCAGTCGCAACCTGTTTGCCGGTGACTGCTCAGGCATGCGCGCCGAAAGCGGTTGGGTGCCCGAACGCGTGCTGCCGGTAGGCAGTGTGCAGGGCGAGTTGGCGACCATCCCGGTGGAACTCGGCCAGCAGAGCAGCCGCAATAACCAACTGCTGCTGGAAGCGGCGTTGCAGATCGAGGACGAGATCCGCCAGGCGATCCACACCTACGGTGCTTCGCGGGTCGGCATTGTGCTGGGCACCAGCACCTCGGGCATCGACGAAGCCAGCCGCGGCATCGCCCTGTACCTGCGCGACAAGCACTTCCCCTGCGACTACGACTACCAGCAACAGGAACTCAGCGCCCCGGCGAACTTCCTCGCCGACTGGCTGCAACTGAGCGGCCCGGCCTATGTGATATCCACCGCCTGCACCTCCAGCGCCCGTGCCCTGATGAGCGCCCAGCGCTTGCTCGACCTGGGGGTGTGCGATGCAGTGATCTGCGGCGGTGTGGACAGCCTGTGCAAGCTGACCCTCAATGGGTTCAGCGCGCTGGAAGCCGTGTCGAATGAGCGTTGCAATCCGTTTTCGGCGAACCGCAACGGCATCAATATCGGCGAAGCAGCCGTGCTGTTTGTGATGAGTAAAGCGCCTGCGCCCATCGCCCTGCTGGGCAGCGGCGCCAGTTGCGACGCCCACCATATTTCTGCGCCCGAGCCTACCGGCAAAGGCGCATTGCAGGCGATGCGCAAAGCCCTGGCCAGCGCAAAACTGGCGCCCGAACAGATCGGCTACCTGAACCTGCATGGCACCGCCACCCAGCACAACGACGCCATGGAAAGCCTGGCCGTCGCCAGCCTGTTCCCCGAAGGCGTGGCCTGCTCATCCACCAAGCCCATGAGCGGCCACACCCTCGGCGCAGCCGGTGCACTGGAAGCCGCGTTTTGCTGGCTGAGCCTGACCCACGGCCGCGTACCACCCCATGTGTGGGACGGTCAGGCCGACCCCACGTTGCCCGCCCTGCAATGGGCGCGCAGCGGCGAAAGCCTGGAAAAAACCTGCCTGATGAGTAACTCGTTCGCCTTCGGCGGCAACAACGTCAGCCTGATAATCGGAGAGGCTCCATGACCGCTTGGCCACTCGCCGACCTGCTGCCCCACGCTGGCGACATGATCCTGATCGACCAGGTGCTGTCGTTCGATGAAGAGCAGATCCACACCCGCACCACCGTCAAGCCCGGCGGCCTGTTCAGCCGCCCTGACGGTAGCCTGCCAGCCTGGGTCGGCATCGAGCTGATGGCGCAGAGCGTCGCCGCCTACGCCGGTTGCCGGGCGCGCCAGAAAGGCGAAGCGGTGGAACTGGGCTTCCTGCTCGGCACACGTAAGTTCGAGTGCAACGTCGAACACTTCCCGGCAGGCGCCGAGTTGACCATCCACGGCCTGCGCTCCCTGGAAGACGACAACGGCATGGGTGTGTTCGAATGCCACCTGACCGGTGACGGTATCCAGGCCAGCGCCCGCTTGAACGTATTTCGACCGCCCCAGGCGGCCACTTATTTAGATGAATCGAAGGACGAAACGCCATGACTGAATGCGTACTGGTCACCGGCTCCAGCCGTGGCATCGGCCGCGCCATCGCGCTGCGCCTGGCCCAGGCCGGGCATGACATCGTGCTGCATTGCCGCAGCGGGCGTGCCGAAGCCGACGCGGTGCAGGTCGAAATCCAGGCCCTTGGCCGCACGGCACGGGTGCTGCAATTCGACGTGGCGGATCGCGCAACCTGCAAGCAAATCCTTGAGGCGGACGTCGAGCAACATGGCGCCTACTACGGCGTGGTGCTCAACGCCGGGCTGACCCGTGACGGCGCGTTCCCGGCCCTGTCGGAAGACGATTGGGACGTGGTGATGCGCACCAACCTGGATGGTTTCTACAACGTGCTGCACCCGGTGATGATGCCGATGATTCGCCGTCGCGCCGCCGGCCGTATCGTGTGCATTACCTCGGTGTCGGGGCTGATCGGCAATCGCGGCCAGGTCAACTACAGTGCCTCGAAAGCCGGCCTGATCGGCGCGGCCAAGGCCCTGGCCATCGAGCTGGGCAAGCGCAAGATCACCGTCAACTGCGTCGCGCCTGGGCTGATCGACACTGCGATGCTGGACGAGAACGTACCGGTGGAAGAACTGATGAAAATGATCCCGGCACAGCGCATGGGCACGCCGGAAGAAGTCGCCGGTGCGGTGAATTTCCTGATGTCGGCCGAAGCCGGCTATATCACCCGCCAGGTGTTGGCTGTGAATGGAGGCCTGTGCTGATGAAACGTGTAGTCGTCACCGGCATGGCCGGCATGACCTCCCTGGGCGGCGATTGGGCGACCATCTCGGCCAACTTTCGCGCCAACCGCAGCGGTATCCGGCGCATGGACGAGTGGGACCGCTTTACCGAACTGAACACCCGCCTGGCCGGTCCTATCGACGATTTCGTGGTGCCGGCCCATTGGACCCGCAAGCAACTGCGCAGCATGGGCCGCGTCTCGCGCCTGGCGGTGTGGGCGGCGGAGCAGGCATTGCAGGACGCCGGGTTGCTCGGTGACGAGTCGATCAAGGACGGGCGCATGGGAGTGGCCTGTGGTTCGTCCACCGGCAGCACCGATGAGATCAAGGCCTTCGGCAATATGCTGCTGAACTCGGTGGCCGAGGGGCTGAATGCCAACTCGTATGTGCGCATGATGCCGCACACCACTGCGGCGAATATCAGCATCTTTTTTGGCCTGACCGGGCGGCTGATCCCCACCTCCAGCGCTTGCACCAGCGGCAGCCAGGGCATCGGTTATGCCTACGAGGCGATCAAGTTCGGCCGCCTGCCATTGATGCTCGCTGGCGGCGCCGAGGAGCTGTGCCCTACCGAAGCCATGGTGTTCGACGCACTTTACGCCACCAGCCTGAAAAACGACGCCCCGCAAACCAGCCCACGTCCCTACGACAGCGGTCGCGATGGCCTGGTGATCGGCGAAGGCGGCGGCATGTTGGTGCTGGAAGAGCTGGAACACGCACTGGCACGCGGCGCGCATATCCATGCCGAACTGGTCGGCTTTGGCAGCAACGCCGACGGCCAGCACACCACCCGCCCGGAACAGAAAACCATGCGCCGCGCCATGGAGCTGGCCCTGGAAGATGCCGGGCTGACTCCGGACGCAATTGGCTACGTCAACGGCCACGGCACCGCCACCGATCAAGGCGACATCGCCGAAACCCTGGCGACCAGCAGCCTGTTCGGCAAGCGCATGCCCATCAGTTCGCAGAAAAGCTTCCTCGGCCACACCCTCGGGGCGTGCGGGGCGCTGGAGTCGTGGTTCAGCATCGAGATGATGAACCGCAACCAATACGTGCACACCTTCAACCTGGAGTCCGTCGACCCGCAATGCGGCGAACTGGATTACCTGCAAGGTGAGTTCCGCGAGATGCACCACGACTACGTGATGAACAACAACTTTGCCTTTGGCGGTGTCAATACGTCGCTGATCTTCCGCCGCTGGTCCTGAATTTTTAATCGATTGGAGAATACGGAATGTCTTCCTTACTACGCGCCACCCTGATCACCCTGGCCCTGTTGACCACGGCCGGCTGCACCAACAAACCGGTGCTCAACACCCAGCATGACCTGCCGGTCAACGCCCAGGTCAGTGAAGAAAAAATGAAGGCAGTGATCGTCAACGCCCTGCAAAAACGCGAGTGGACGGTGCAACGCCTGAGCCCGCAACTGGTGCAGGCCGAAATCACCGTGCGTAACCAGTACTACGCCGCCATCGACATCCGCTACACCCGCAACAGCTACGCCATCACCTACCGCGACAGCCGCGACCTGGGCTACAAGGACGGCAAGATCCATCGCAACTACAACCGCTGGGTGAACAACCTGGACAGCGACATCATGGCCGGCTTGCGCAGCAATGGCGTGAGTGGTGAGCAGGGCTCGGCGGCGCAATTGTTTGAGCAGACGGGCACCACCAAGTAAAACCGAGATTCTGTGGTGATCGGGCTTGCCCGCGCTGGGCTGCGCAGCAGCCCTCAGATCAGGCGCCGCATTCTGGCTGACAGAGCGCGGCGTTTTTATTGGGCGGCCTTACGCGTCAACAACTCCACAAACGCCTCTGCCATCGGCGTCTGCACGCCCTTGCGCTGCACCAGCCATACCGACGTCACCGCCTCCGGATCCAGCAACGTGCGATACACCACACCATCAATGCGGATGCGCTGGTAAGACGCCGGCAGCACCGACACGCCCAGCCCCGCCGCCACCAGGCCGATGATGGTCATCGCCTCTCCCGCTTCCTGGGCGAAGTGGGGGCTGAAGCCAGCGTCGCGGCACAGGCTGAGCAATTGGGCATACAGGCCGCTACCGTAGCTGCGTGGGAAAAACACAAAAGGCTCGTCAGCCAGTTGCGCCAGATGCAAGCCTCGCTCGCTGCCTTCCACCAGCGGGTGACCGGCGTTCAGTACGGCGACCAGCGGCTCGCGCATCAGTTCGACGACACTCAATGAGTCCGGCAACGGCAGCGGCCGCATCAGCCCCACCTGGATCGACTCATCCACCAGCGACTCAGCCACTTCGGTGCTGCTCATCTCCTGAAGGTTCAGGTGCACCGCCGGGAACGCCTGGCGAAACGCAAAGATCGCCTGGGGAATGCTGGCGTTGAACGGTGCGGAAGAGGTGAAGCCAATCTTCAACTCCCCCAACTCACCCAACTGTGCGCGCCGCGCCACATCCGCCGCCTTATCCACCTGGGCCAGCACCAACCGCGCTTCGTGCAGGAACAGGCGCCCCGCCTCACTCAGCTCAACCCGACGATTGGTACGCTCGAACAACCGTGCCCCCACCTCCTGCTCCAGCGCCTGGATCTGCTGGCTCAGTGGCGGTTGCGAGATGCCCAGCACCTGCGCGGCGCGGCCAAAGTGCAGCTCTTCGGCGACGGCGATGAAGTACCGCAGATGACGCAATTCCATGCAAACCCCATTAGGTCGTAAAAGCTATCAAACAGGTCGAACAATATATTGGAAAGAATCATTAGCCAGCTATATTCTTTTTTGCATTGCCAGCCCTGGCAGGCTTTTGCTCTCCGAGGTCCTCGTGAAATCTGCTGTCGCGCCACTCGCTCAAGACGTCCCGCCCACCGCCCTGGATGAGGTGGTGGCTCAGCTCAATGACGCGTTCATCGAAAAAGGCACGCCAATGTTCATGCGCACGGTGCTGGCGCTGTTCTCGGGCGGCTTTGCCACGTTTGCCCTGCTGTACTGCGTGCAGCCGATGATGCCGGCGCTGTCCCACGAGTTCTCCATCAACGCCGCACAAAGCAGCCTGATTCTGTCTGTGTCCACGGCGATGCTGGCGTTGGGTCTGCTGATCACCGGACCGATTTCCGACACTCTAGGGCGTAAGCCAGTGATGGTCGCTGCGCTGTTCTGCGCAGCGCTGGCCACGATTGCCAGCGGCCTGATGCCGTCCTGGGAAGGAATCCTGCTGATGCGTGCGCTGGTGGGGCTGTCACTCAGCGGCCTGGCCGCGGTGGCCATGACCTACCTCAGCGAAGAAATCCACCCGCAACACATCGGCCTGGCCATGGGCCTGTACATCGGTGGCAATGCCATTGGCGGCATGAGCGGGCGCCTGATCATCGGCGTGTTGATCGACTTCGTCAGTTGGCACACCGCGATGCTGATCATCGGCGCCCTGGCGCTGATCGCGGCCACGGTATTCTGGAAAATCCTCCCCGAATCGCGCAACTTCCGCCCCAGCAGCCTCAAGCCACGCAGCCTGGTGGACGGCTTTGTCATGCACTTCAAGGATGCGGGCCTGCCGTGGCTGTTCCTGGAAGCCTTCCTGCTGATGGGCGCATTCGTGACGATGTTCAACTACATCGGCTATCGCCTGCTGGCCGACCCGTACGACCTCAGCCAGGCCGTGGTCGGCCTGCTGTCGCTGGTGTACCTGTCGGGCATCTACAGCTCGGCGAAAATCGGCTCCCTCGCCGACCGCCTCGGCCGCCGTCGTGTGCTGTGGGCCACGATTGTGCTGATGCTCTGCGGCATGCTGCTGACCCTGTTCTCACCACTGTGGCTGGTGGTACCAGGCATGCTGATCTTCACCTTCGGCTTCTTCGGCGCCCACTCGGTGGCCAGCAGCTGGATCGGCCGCCGTGCGATCAAGGCCAAGGGGCAAGCGTCGTCGTTGTACCTGTTCTGCTATTACGCTGGCTCCAGCGTCGCAGGTACTACGGGTGGATTCTTCTGGCACCTTGCCGGGTGGAACGGCATTGGTGCGTTTATCGTGGCGTTGTTGATTGGCGCGTTGCTGGTGGCGTTGAAGCTGGCGAAGTTGCCGCCGTTGGGGCATGTGAAGGCCTGACGGAATTTTGCTTTAAATGTGGGAGGGGGCTTGGCCTAATGCCGGTCAGTTTAAGAAGTCGCAAGGGGTAAAAAGTAACCTGTGGTGAGCGGGGCTTGCCCCCGATTGCAGTGGTGTCA
>NZ_JADDUM010000183.1 GCF_015163715.1 Pseudomonas cyclaminis | reverse complement strand
GATCCCCTACTTTTGAGGGGGCCGCTGCGCCGCCCAGCGCGGGGCAACCGCTCACCACAAAATCCAGCTCACCACCAAACCCAAACAGGGCTGAAGGTTCAGCCCTTCAATTCCTTCAGATGCTTGTAGACCGTCGCCCGGCCCATGCCGAGCACATTGGCCACGTAGTTCGAAGCGCTCTTGCCCTTGAACGCGCCCTCGGCATGCAGGGCCAGCACCAGTTCGCGTTTGTGGTCGCGGGTCAGCAGGTTCAGGCTTAACTGGCGCTCGCGCATCCAGGCATGCAGGAAGGTGTTGATGCGTTCCTGCCAGTCATCGCGAAACAGTGCATCCGGCTGTGGGATCAACTTGCTGGGCGACAAGAACAGGT
Organism: Pseudomonas cyclaminis; assembly: GCF_015163715.1. GTDB lineage: Bacteria > Pseudomonadota > Gammaproteobacteria > Pseudomonadales > Pseudomonadaceae > Aquipseudomonas > Aquipseudomonas cyclaminis. The sequence continues at coordinate 10,143 of NZ_JADDUM010000183.1, read as the reverse complement.
CCAGCGCCGCCTTGGCGTTTTCGAACAGTGAAATATTCAGGTTGATGCACAGCACCGCCAGGGGCCGAGCGTTGGTGTCGCGTAGCACGGTGCTCAGGCTGCGAATTTTCTGGCCGTCCCAGTTAAGCTTTTCGTACGGGCCGATATTCACTTCGCTGACGTCGTCGCTGAGCATGTCCTCCAGCGCCGATTCGTCGCCAATCGCACGTTTGGACAGGTTATTGGCGATGTAATCGACCTTTTGCGTGCGCAGGTCATGCAACACCACTTCGGCGTGGGGGAAAAACAGGGTGGCGATTGCATCGGCAATCGCACGAAAGTTCTGCAAGGCGTTGTCGGGTTCGACGGTGTTCATCAATGGGGCTCCAGGCGGGCGGGGGAGAGCATACCAGCGTCCAGCCCGAACCGCGTCAATGCCTCCGGCAGCGGCGCACCGCGCACCAGTGCCGCACTGGCCTGGCCCATGGCCGGTGAAGTCTGGATGCCGTAACCGCCTTGCGCCGCCACCCAGAACAGCCCCGGCACCTGAGGGTCGAAGCCCGAGAGCAAATCCCCGTCGTGCACAAAACTGCGCAGGCCGGCCCAGGTGCGGGTCGGGCGGCGGATGGTCAGGGTGGTGGCCTCTTCGATCTGGTAGATGCCCATGGCGATGTCCAGCTCTTCGGGCTGGATATCCTGGGGCTCGACCGCGTCGGCGTTGGCCGGCGAACCGAGGAACATGCCGGCGTCGGGCTTCATGTAGAACGCTTCGTCGAGGGCCACCAGCATTGGCCACCCGTGGCTGTCCACGCCTTCGGGGCCGGCGAAGATAAACGCCGAGCGGCGCTTGGGCTGCAGGCCGATGGAGGCGGCACCGGCCAGCCCACCGATGTGGTCGGCCCAGGCACCGGCGGCATTGATGATAATCGGGGCGGTGAAGGTGTCGTGCTGGGTGTTGATATGCCAGAGACCGGCGCTGTCACGGCTCAAGCCCAGCACGTGGCGGTCGGTACGCACGTCACCGCCGTTGCGCCGGATCCCGCGCAAATACCCTTGGTGCAGGGCATCGGTGTCGATGTCGCTGGCGGTCGGGTCATAGATCGCCCCGTGGACCTTTTCCCGACGCAGGATCGGCAACTTCGCACAGGCCTCGTCGATGCTCAACTGTACGACCTGCGGCACAGTGGCCTTGGCGCTGAGGTATTGCGCGTTCAACTCGGCCGGGTCGCCGGTGAAGTCCACCGTCATCTCGCCGCGTGGCGTCAGCAAAGGATGCTCGCAGAACCCTGCTGGCGGCTGGTCGAAAAACTTACGGCTGGCGAGGGTCAACGCCCGTACCTGAGGGGTGCCGTAGGCGGCGGTGTAGAGCGCTGCCGAACGCCCGGTGGCGTGATAGGCCGGGTGGGATTCTCGCTCCAGCACCAGCACCTTGCCGTGTTGCGACAACCAGAAACCCGTGGATGCGCCGGCAATGCCGCCGCCGATGATGATGAAATCTGCGTGGTTCATAGGCGTCTCCAGAGTGCGTTAGCCAGTGCGATGTCTTCCAGGCCCAGGCCGATGGAACGGAAAAAAACATGGCGGTCGTAGGAAGGGGGCTGTACCTGGTCACTGAGCAGTTCGGCCAGGTCGCCCATGACGGCACTCGGGTTCCAGCCGTGCTGTTCGGCGGCGATCAGCATCTCGCCGGCCGAACCTGGGGTGGTCTGACGGTAGTCGCAGAACACGTCCATATCATTGAGGCATTGAGGCGGTACTTCGTGGGCACGCGGGGCGTTGGTGCTGATGGAGGTGATCAGCGCAGGTTGGTTCAGGCGCGAAAGGTCGATCACCGGGCCGGCCGATGACGTGCACAGCAGGATCACGTCGGCATCTTCCAGGGCCGCATCGCAGGTAGGGGCGATGCTTACGCGTGGGTCCAGGCGTTCAAACGCGGAGCTTTTACCGGCCAGGCGGGGCGAAAAAACCTTGATGCCCTGCCAGTCCCGCAGGGTTTTCACGTAATGCAGGTGAGCCTGGGCCACCTTGCCGCTGCCGATAATCGCCAGTCGTCGCGCCGACTGTGGCGCCAGTGCATCCACCGCCAACGCCGTGGTCGCGGCCGTACGTGCGGTGGTCAACTCAGCGGCATCACACAACAGCAGCGGCTGGCCGGTCTCCATCGACATCAACAGCGTCCACGCGGTGACCAGCGGCCCTTGCTCACGCACGATGTACGGTGAGGTTTTCACCCCATAAACGCCATCCTCCGCCAGCACGCCCAAGTAGTTGATAAAGTCGCCGGCACCCTGGGGGAACTCGACCCATTGTTGTGCCGGCTGCACCGCTTGCCCGGCGGCCAGGTCTCGAAACAGCTTGCGCAGGATCTGCGGTACATCGACCTGCGCGAGTAATTCGCGAGCCTGGAGCTGGTTGATCACTTGAGGCGTGCTGGACATGAAAAACTCCGCAACTAAACTATTTTGTCCATTATGGACCTTTAGTCCTGTTGATCAAGCGATAAACCTCAACCCGTGAAGCGAAACCCATCCGCCAGCTTCTCCTTCAAATAGCTGACCAACGCACTCACCGACTTCGGCACATGGGGCGAATACGGCCGAATCAAGTAGATCTCATTGGCAAACGCGCCCTTGAGCGTCCAGTCCTTGAGCACCTGCACCAGCTTGCCGCTGGCCAGCGCGGCATGGGCGCTGAAGTCCGGAAGCAGGGCAATGCCCAAATGATTGAGGGCCGAGTCGCGCAGTGCCTCGCTGTTATTGGTGGCAAAGCTGCCGGCGATGGGCACGGTGAGGCGTTCGACGTTTTTACTGCCGCGCTCGAAGGTCCAGGCAGGCTGGTCGGTGCCCCGTGGGTAGAACAGGCAGTTGTGGCTCGAGAGGTCGCCGGGTTCGCGAGGCTCGCCGTGGTGTTGCAGGTATTCGTGGGTGGCCACCAGCACTGAGCCGGTGTCGCAGAGTTTCCAGGCGACGTGGGTTTCCGGCACCTGGAAACCGTGGCGCACGGCCAGGTCGTAGCCTTCGGCGGCCAGGGAACTCAGCGCATCGGACACATCCAGCTGGATACGTACTTGCGGGTATCGCCGCAGGAATTCCGACAGATGCGGCACCAGTTGCTGCCGGGCAAATGCAACCGGCGCGGTAAGGCGCACCAGCCCGCGAATCTCCCCCACCGAGTCACGCACCGACGAGAAACTGCGGGCGATTTGCGCATAGGCGCTACGCACTTCACGGGTCAGCGACAGCCCCGCATCGGTCAGCCGCACACTGCGCGTGGTACGGGTGACCAACTGGGTGCCGGTGGCCTTTTCCAGATCGGCAATCCGCTGGCTGACCGCCGATTTGCTCACGCCCAGGCGTGCGGCGGCCGCGGTGTAAGTACCTTGCTCTTCCAATATGGAAAGCCAATGGATATGGGTCCACAGCCCTTCGATCTCAGATTTTTCCATGGGTGTATTGTTCGCATATGTAGACAATAAGTTCAGGATTCTGCTCTGGTTTGGAACAAAGCGAAAGCCTATCGTGTGTCCCAACGCTACCCACCTGGATCGACTGCCATGACCACTACCATCGAGCACTACATCAACGACCAGCGCGTGTCCCGCGACGATCGCTATCAGGACGTTTTCAACCCGGCCACCGGCGAAAAAACCGGTCGCGTTGCACTGGCCAGCCGCCAGACCGTGTCCGAAGCTGTTGCTGCCGCCCAAGCCGCCTTCGACGGCTGGGCCGACACCCCGCCCATCCGCCGCGCCCGTGTGCTGTTCCAGTACCTGCACCTGCTGCGTGAGCGCAAGGACGACCTGGCGCGCATCATCGTCGCCGAGCACGGCAAGGTCTTCACCGACGCCCAAGGCGAAGTGGACCGTGGCATCGATATTCTGGAATTCGCCTGCGGCATCCCCAACCTGCTCAAGGGCGAGCACTCCGACCAGGTCTCCCGAGGCATGGACAACTGGACCCTGCGCCAACCGTTGGGCGTCGTGGCCGGTGTCACGCCGTTCAACTTCCCGGTGATGGTGCCGATGTGGATGTACCCAATCGCCATCGCGGCGGGCAACACCTTCATCCTCAAGCCAAGCCCGACTGATCCAAGCGCCTCGCTGTTCATGGCTGAGCTGCTGCGTGAAGCCGGCCTGCCCAAAGGTGTGTTCAACGTGGTGCAGGGCGACAAGGAATCGGTGGATGCACTGATCGAACACCCGGACGTCAAGGCCGTGAGCTTCGTCGGCTCCACGCCGATTGCCCAATACATCTACGAAACCGGCGCCCGCAACGGCAAGCGTGTGCAGGGCCTGGGCGGCGCGAAAAACCACATGGTAGTGATGCCTGACGCCGACATCGAAAAAACCGTCGACGCGCTGATGGGCGCTGCTTATGGCAGTGCTGGCGAGCGCTGCATGGCAATCTCCGTCGCCGTGCTGGTCGGCGATGTCGGTGACAAAGTTATCGCTGCCTTGACCGAACGCGCCAAGCAACTGCGCATCACTGACGGTCGCGACCTCAAGGCCGAGATGGGCCCGATTGTGTCCCGCGCCGCACTGGAACGCATCAGCGGCTACATCGAACAGGGCGTCCAGTCCGGCGCGCAATTGCTGCTGGACGGGCGTGACTACGTGCCCACCGAAGCGGGTCTGGAAAACGGCTTCTGGCTCGGCGCGACCTTGTTCGACCATGTGACCAGGGACATGAGCATCTACCGCGAAGAAATCTTCGGCCCGGTCCTGGCCTGTGTACGGGTCAACGACTTTGGCGAGGCGATCAAGCTGGTCAACGACCACGAGTTCGGCAACGGCGTCAGCTGCTTCACCCGCGACGGCAACATCGCCCGCGAATTTGCCCGGCGTATCCAGGTGGGCATGGTCGGCATCAACGTGCCGATCCCGGTGCCGATGGCCTGGCACGGGTTTGGTGGCTGGAAGAAGAGCCTGTTTGGCGACATGCACGCCTATGGCACCGAAGGTGTGCGTTTCTACACCAAGCAAAAATCGATCATGCAGCGCTGGTCGGAGAGCATCGAGCAGGGCGCCGAGTTTGCGATGCCGGTCTCCAAGTAATTCAAGATTGTAGAAATCCAATGTGGGAGGGGGTTGCCCCCTCCCACATTTTTTTTGCTCAAGGGTTGACGGTCAGGCGAATGAATAATACTGTACATAAACACAGTGTTTAAGCGCTGATCAACCAGGATGGCAACATCAGCCACGCCAAACACTGTGTGCAAGTTAACGGATTAACTCAATGCACAGGCTCGTCAAACCGAGCCGTTTTTATAGAGAGAGGGAACTCATGTCGTATCCAGAAAGCAAACTCACCGGCCTGACCGGTTTCGCACTCGCGGCAAAAGTCACCGGCGGCTGGTCTGGCCCGGTGGTCAGTATCACCACGCTGGATCAACTCAAAGCCAACATTGGCGACACCACCCCACGGGTACTGGTGATCAACAGCAATATCGCGGCGTCGAGCCTGACCAAGGTCAACATGGGCGCCAACAAGACCCTGATCGGTTCGTTCCAAAACCGTACCTTGGAGAATATTCACCTGCGTGCAACCGCGCAGTCGCAGAACATCATTCTGCAAAATATTATCTTCAAGCATTCGGCCAGCATTAAGGCCAATGACGATATTCAGGTGTACCTGAACTACGGCAGCAAGTACTGGATCGATCATTGCTCTTTTGTCGGCCACACCTGGTCAACCACGGATGGCAGCGAAGACAAATTGGTGTACATCGGTGAAAAGGCCGACTACGCCACCATCAGCAACTGCTTCTTCGGTAACCACAAATATGGCCTGATCTTCGGTCACCCGGCCGATGACAACAAAGCCGAGTTCAATGGTTACCCGCGCCTCACGCTCTGCCATAACCGCTTCGACAACATGGAAGTCCGCGCACCGGGCTTGATGCGCTACGGGTACTTCCACGTCTACAACAACTACATCAACAACTTCCACCTGGGTTTCACTCTGGCGCAGAACGCCAACATCCTTTCTGAAAGCAACTATTTTGGAGAGGGCAGCCAGAACAAAGGCATGTTGGATGACAAGGGCACCGGGACGTTCACCGACACCAACAGCGTGCCGGCGATCACCAACCAGAAGTCGCCCAAGGCGCAATGGACGGCCAGTTCCAACTATGGCTACACCTTGAAGACAGCCGCCCAGGCCAAGGACTTCACGCAGAAAAATGCGGGGGCTCAGGCGGTGGCGTTGGTGTTCGGTAGTTAACGCCGGATAGTCATGGTGGGAGCGGGCTTGCTCGCGAAAGCGGAGTGTCAGTCAATGCATGTGTGGCTGACCCACCGTCTTCGAGGGCAAGCCCCCTCCCACTTTGGACTGCGGTGTGCTTGGGATCACTCACCTGCGCCCCGCCCGCGTACTCACATCCACCCACACCGCCAGCACCAAAATGCTGCCCTTGACGATCATCTGCCAGTAACTGTCCACATCCAGCATCGACATGCCGTTATCCAGGCTGGTAATCACCAGCGCCCCGAGCAACGCGCCATACACCGTGCCCGAGCCACCGCGCATCGACGTACCGCCGATAAAGCACGCCGCAATCGCATCCAGTTCGCCCATGTTACCCGCCGACGGCGAACCCGCCGCGAGGCGGGCGGTGTTGACCAGGCCGGCCAGTGCACACATCACGCCCATGATGCCGAAAATCCACAATTTCACCGCTTGCACGTTGATGCCCGACAGTCGTGTGGCTTCCATATTGCTGCCCACCGCGTACACGCGGCGGCCGAATACGGTCTGGCTGGTGACGTAGCTGAACACGCCGAGCAGCACCAGCAACAGCAGCACCGGCACGGGGATGCCGTCGTAGCTGTTGAGGGTGGTGACGAACCCGGCGAGCACCGCGCCGATCACCCCGACACGCACCACATCACGCACCAGGGAATGCGCGGCCAGCCCGTGCAGCGCACGGTTGCGCCGTTGTTTCCAGGTCAAGAACAGCGTCAGCGCAAACAACAAAACCCCGAGGCCAACGCCCACGGTGTGCGGCAAATACCCCTGGCCCACGTACACCAACGACGGCGACACCGGCGCAATGGTGGTGCCGCCGGTGATGCCCAGCAGGATCCCGCGAAACGCCAGCATTCCACCCAATCCGACGATAAACGAAGGGATGCGCAGATAGGCCGTCATGTAGCCGTTGGCCAACCCGATCATCAGCCCGCACAGCGCCACCAGACTGAGATTGGCCAGCAACGGGATGTGATAGACCACATCCAGGATCGCCGCCAACCCGCCCAACAACCCCAGCAACGAACCCACCGACAGATCAATCTCGCCGCTGATAATCACCAGCACCATGCCGCACGCCAGGATCCCGGTGATTGCCATCTGCCGCAGCAGGTTCGACAGGTTGCGCGGCGTTAGAAAACCGCCCTCGGTCTGCCAACTGAAAAACAGCCAGATCACGGCCACCGCGATCACCAGGGCGAGCATTTTGTAGCGGGTAAACAGTTGTTTGACCTGATTCATCTACGCGGTCTTCCGATCATTATTGTTGTTATGGCTGAGCGCGGCGGCGAGCACCTGTTCCTGGGTGAGCCCCTCGTTGATGAAATCGCCGCGCAACTGGCCGTCGCCGATCACCAGCACGCGGTTGGACACGCCGAGCACTTCGGCCAGTTCCGACGAGACCATGATGATCGACACGCCTTCGGCCGCCAGCGCGCCCATCAGTTTGTAGATCTCATACTTGGCGCCCACGTCCACCCCGCGCGTGGGCTCGTCGAGGATCAGCACCTTGGGCTTGGCCATCAGCATTTTTGCCAGCACGGCCTTTTGCTGATTGCCCCCGGACAGGCTGGTGATCGGCAGGAACGGGCTGGAGGTCTTGAGGTGCATGCGTGCGATCTGCTGGTCGATGCTGCCCAGTTCGGCCTCGGCATCGATGCGGGTCATATGGGCATAGGTGTCGAGGATCGCCAGGGTGATGTTCTGGCCCACGCCTAGGTCGGGAATGATGCCCTGGCGCTTGCGGTCTTCCGGCACCATGCACAGCCCGGCGCGGATCGATTTGAGTGGCGTGCGCGTGTCGATCACCTGGCCGTCCAGCCACACCTCGGCGCTGTAGCGACCGGGATAGGCGCCGAACAGCGCGACACCAGTTCCGTGCGCCCGGCACCGACCAGTCCGGCGATGCCGAGGATTTCACCGCGCTTGAGCACGAAGGAAATGTCGTCGACACGCTTGCGCCTGGGGTTGTCCACGTCATAGCAGGTGACGTTGCGCGCTTCGAAAATCACCTCGCCGATGTCATGGGGTTCGGTGGGGTAGAGGTTGCTCATCTCGCGGCCAACCATCTGCGTGATGATTTGCGGGATGTCCATATCGGCCATGGCCGTGGTCGCGATGTGCTTGCCGTCGCGGATCACCGCAATGGTGTCGCACACCGCTGCCACTTCATCGAGCTTATGGGAGATGTACACGCAGGCCACGCCCTTGGCCTTGAGGTCACGGATGATGTCGAGCAGCACCTCGATTTCCGAACGGGTCAGGGCCGAGGAGGGCTCGTCGAGGATCAGCAGGCGCGCTTTTTTATTCAGCGCCTTGGCGATTTCCACCAGTTGCTGATAGCCGCCGCCGTATTGCGACACCGGCAAGGCGACGTTCATATCCGGCACCTTCAGTTCACGCATCAGCGCTTCGGCGCGGTGGAGCATCGCCGGGTAGTTCATGCGTCCGCCGGGCAAGGTCAGCTCGTGGCCCATGAAGATGTTTTCAGCCACCGACAGGTCGGGCACCAGGGTCAGCTCCTGGTGAATGATCACGATACCCGCAGCCTCGGTTTCGCTGATGGACTGGGCCCTGAGTGGCTGCCCATCCCAGAGGATTTCGCCGTCCCAGGTGCCGTACGGATAAACCGCCGACAGCACCTTCATCAGCGTGGACTTACCGGCACCGTTCTCACCGCACAGGCCGACACATTCCCCCGGCCGCACCGTGATGTCGATGCCATTGAGCGCGTTGACACCGCCAAAGCTTTTGACGATGCCGGTCATTTGCAGCAGGTAGTCGGCCATGGCGGTCACTGCCCGGCAATCTGCTCTTTGGTGTAGAACCCGTCCTTCTCCAACAGATCGATATTGGCCTTGGTCAGCGGGGTCGGGGTGAGCAGAATGGTGTCGACCTGTTTGCTGCCGTTGTCGTACTGCGAGCTGTAGGTGGGTTTCTCATTGCGGGCCAGTTGCACTGAAAGCTTGGCGGCTTCGGTGGCGATCAGCTTGAGCGGCTTGTACACGGTCATGGTCTGGGTGCCGTCGATCACGCGCTTGATCGCGGCGAGGTCGGCGTCCTGGCCGGAAATCGGCACCTTGCCTGCTAGTTTCTGCGCGGCCAGGGCCTGGATCGCACCGCCGGCCGTGGCGTCGTTGGAGGCGACGATGGCGTCGATCTTGTTGTTGTTCCGCGTCAGCGCGTTTTCAACGATGCTCAGGGCTTCGGTCGGGTTCCACTCCTTGACCCATTGCTGGCCGACCACCTTGATATCGCCCTTGTCGATGGCCGGTTGCAGCACCTTCATCTGGCCTTCGCGCAGCACCTTGGCGTTGTTGTCGGTGGGCGCGCCGCCGAGCAGGAAGTAGTTGCCCTTGGGCGCGGCTTGCAGCACGCCGGCGGCCTGCATTTCGCCAACCTTTTCGTTATCGAAGGAGATGTAGGCGTCGATGTCCGCGTTGAGAATCAGGCGGTCATAGGACACCACCTTGATCCCGGCTTTCTTGGCTTCGGCCACCGCATTGGTCAGTACCGTGGCGTTGAACGGCACGATCACGATGACATCGACGCCCCGGGAGATCAGGTTTTCGATCTGGGAGATCTGTTTTTGCTCATTGGCATCGGCCGATTGCACGAAGACTTTGGCGTCGAGTTTTTCGGCAGCGGCGACAAAGTAGTCACGGTCCCGGGACCAGCGTTCAAGGCGCAAGTCGTCGATGGAAAAACCGATTTTCGGGTGGGCAGGGTCGGCCATGACCGGCAGGGCAAGCAAGGCCAGGGCCGTGGCGAGCAGAGTGCGTTTGAATGACTTCATGGTGGTGCGTCCTTTTATTGTTGTTGGAAGACTCTAGTCGAACACCGCTGTTGCTGTTGCTGTTGCTGTTGCTGTTGCTGTTGTGGTGAGCGGGCTTGCCCCGCGCTGGGCTGCGAAGCAGCC
>NZ_JADDUM010000182.1 GCF_015163715.1 Pseudomonas cyclaminis | reverse complement strand
GGCTTGCCCCCTCCCACACTTGGAGTGCATATAGCCTAGAAGGCCAGTTTGTACCCGACCGCCATCAACATGATCGCCAGGCACGGGCGCAGCACGCCGTCGGGGATCTTGCCGGTCATGTGGCTGCCCACATAAATGCCCGGCAACGAGCCCATCAGCAAAAAGCCCAACAGCTGCCAGTCCATGTTGCCCATGCCGGCGTGGCCCAGGCCCGCCACCAGGGTCAGGGGCACGGCGTGGGCAATCTCGGTGCCCACCAGGCGGCGCGTGGCCAGGAACGGGTACAGGATAAACAACGCTACGGTGCCCAGGGCGCCGGCGCCGATGGAGGTCAGGGCGACCATGGTGCCGAGGATGGCGCCGGTGAGCACCGTCAGCGCGTTGAGGTTGCGCGGGTTCATGTGATAGCTGTCGCCCGCATGGCGCTGGGCAAAGGCCAACAGGGTTTTCTTGAACAGGATCGCCAGGGCCGTCAGCAGCAACACCACGCCGAGGGCTTGCTTGATCACCGCGTTCATCGCCGTCGGGTCGGTGTGCAAGCTGGCGAGGAACCACAGGGTCAGCAGCACTGCGGGCACGCTGCCCAGGGTCAGCCAGCCGGTGATGGTCCAATCGATGTTCTTGTTCTTGCTGTGAACCAGCACGCCACCGGACTTGGTGATGGCGGCGTACAGCAGGTCAGTGCCCACGGCCGTGGCCGGGTTGATGCCGAACCACAACAGGATCGGGGTCATCAACGAGCCCCCGCCGACGCCGGTCATGCCCACGATAAAACCCACGATCAGGCCGGCGATTACGAAACCAAAGTTACCCACTTCCATTACAGCTACCCGCGGCCTTATAAATTTCTGGCGGCAGGATAGCGATTTTTCTTATAACGACTTATATCAATATGATCTGACTTTAGATCTTTTTCGCCTGATGCAGTTTTTTTGCCGAGCACTGCATCCAGTTCGCGTGCCCATGGGTAGTCCTTGCAGCAACCCTGCTGTTTCATCTAATGGAGAAACACCCATGAACGCTAAAGCCCTGCTCTGCCTTACCGGTTTGCTCGTGGCCAGCCCTGCCGCCTTTGCCCAGGCCGGCCTGCCCGACAGCATCAAGGTGCCGGACGGCCATAAAGTAGCGATGGAAACCACCGGCGTCGGCGAAATCACCTACGAGTGCCGTGACAAAGCCAACGCCGCAGGCCAGACCGAATGGACCTTCGTCGGCCCCAAGGCGGTGCTCAATGATCGCAGCGGCAAGCCAGTCGGCACCTACTTCGGCCCGCCCGCCACCTGGCAAGCCAAGGACGGTTCGAAAATCACCGGCACCCAACTGGCCGTGGCGCCATCGAGCCCGGGCAACCTGCCGTATCAACTGGTCAAGGCCAACCCGGCCGAAGGCAAAGGCGCGATGAGTGGCGTGAGTTACATCCAGCGGGTCGCCCTGAAAGGTGGGGTGGCGCCGAGCAGCGAGTGCACAGCCGCCAACAAGGGCAAGCAGGAAATGGTGAAGTACCAGGCCGACTACATCTTCTGGGCGGCCAACTGAGCAAACTGCGCTACGCTGCCTGTGGCGGGCACGCTCGCCACAGGGGTTCAGCCATTTGAGGGACGTGCGTGTTTGATTACGAAGCCTGTCTGCTGGCCTGTGCCCGTGGCGACCAACGCGCCTTGCGCGGGCTGTATGAGCAGGACAGCAGCCATTTGCTCGGCGTAGCCCTGCGTATCGTGCGTGACCGGGCGCTGGCCGAAGATATCGTGCATGACGCGTTTATCAGGATCTGGCGCGGCGCTGGCAGTTTCGACCCCAGCCGTGGTTCGGCGCGGGGTTGGGTGTTCAGCGTGACCCGTCACCTGGCCCTCAACGTGGTGCGCAATCATTACCGTGAGGTGCCGCTGGGCGACGAACATGAACAGGTCGCAGCGCCCACTGACACGTTTGAATTTTCCACGCGTTCCGGGCAGATCCACACCTGCCTGGAGCAGCTCGACCCGGCCCGTCGCACCTGCATCCTGCATGCATATGTCGACGGCTATTCCCACAGCGAAATCGCTTCGAGGCTGGACACCCCGTTGGGGACCGTCAAAGCCTGGATCAAACGTAGCCTCGCCGCGCTGCGGGAGTGCATGGCATGAACAACCCCCTGGACGAACTGGCCGGCGAATACGTGCTGGGCACTCTGCCCGCCGAACAACGGGCCGAGGTGGAACAACGCCTGCCCCACGATGCCCAGTTGCGGGCGGCGGTGGATGCCTGGGAACAGCGCCTGCTGCCCCTGACTGCGTTGGCCGAACCGGTGCTGCCCTCGGCGCAGCTGTGGCGGCGTATCGAACGTAACACCGCGAGCCCGGACGCCCACGTACCCTGGTGGAACCTGCTGGCCGTGTGGCGCGGCATCGCCGCTGCCGGGGTGGCGGCGAGCGTGGTGCTGGCGGCGCTGCTGCTGACCCGCGCGCCCATTGCGGACCCGGCCTTTGTGGTGGTGCTGGTCGCACCGCAAAGCCAGGCACCGGGTTGGGTGATCCAGGCCAGCAATGACCAGAACATCCAGCTGATTCCATTGGGTGTGATGGAGGTTCCGGCGGACAAAGCCCTGCAGTTCTGGACCAAGGGCGATGGCTGGCAAGGTCCGGTATCACTGGGGCTGGTCAAGCCGGGGCAAACGCTGTCGGTGCCGCTGGACAGGCTGCCGCCGCTGTCGCCCAACCAATTGTTCGAGCTGACCCTGGAGGACCCACGCGGCTCGCCGACCGGCAAACCCACCGGGCCGATCCAGGCCATCGGCCGTGCGGTCAAGGTGCTCTGATCAACCGACGCTGGGCAGCCACACGCGAAACCTAGCGCCGCCCAACGGCGATGCCTGGGCCGTCAGGGTGCCGCCCTGGGCTTCCAGGGCGCGGCGGCTGATTGCCAGGCCCAGGCCGAAGCCGCCGGTGCTGCGGTCACGGCTGCGGTCGAGGCGGTAGAACGGTTCGAAGATGCGCTCGCGCTGGTCCAACGGGATGCCGATGCCATCGTCATCCACCCGGATTTCACACCCCTTGGGACACACCTTGACCCCCACCTGGATGCGTTTGTCGCAGTAGCGCGTGGCGTTGCGCAGCAGGTTTTGCAAGGCGCGGGCCGTCAGGCGCGGATCCAGGCTGAAGCGCTCGACGGCGCAGTCGAGCACCACATCGATGACGATCTCGGGGTTTTCCAATTCGTCGTCGACGCTGCCCAGCACGCTGTCGATAAACTCATCAAGCACCACGTCGACCCGCTCCGGCAGTTGCGCCGGGTTTTGCAGGCGGCTGTAGGAGAGCAACTCCAGCACCAGTTCATCCAGCTCGCGGATATGCGCCACCAGGCCGTGCAGGCGCTCGCGGCTGGCTTCGGGCAAGTCTTCAGACAGCGCCAGCGCCAGGCCGAAATCCAGGCGCGTCAACGGCGTGCGCAGTTCGTGAGAGACGGCGTTGAGCAAATCCCGCTGCTGGTTGAGCAGGTGTTCGATGTCGTCGGCCATGGTGTCGAACACCGCCGCCAGGCTGCCGATGTTGGAGCTGGGCGGGATACGTGTGCGCTCGGCCAGGTTGCCCTTGCCCAATTGGGCGGCGGTGCTTTTCAGGCGTTCCAGATCGCGCCAGTGCGGGCGCAGCCAGAACAGCAGGCAAGCGAGCAACGCCGCGCCGATCAGCACGTTCATCGACCAGTACAGCAGGTTCATGTCCAGCGGGTCTGGCGGGATGGTCAGCTTGACCACGAACTGCTGGTTGAGCGGCGAGCTGATTTCTTCCATCCAGCCCCACTCTCCCAGGCGAATCACCGGTTTGCCCTGCTCCAGCAGCGTCGCTTCCTGCGGGGTGTAGCTGGCGTCCTGGCGCAGCAGCAATTGCACTTTGAGCGGCGCAAAGTCGCGGCCCAGTTGCTCGGTGACCTGGGACCAACGCTCCACCGGCGCCCGTTGGTATTGCCTGACGATCAGGGTTTGCTGGCCACGGGACTGCTCGACGTTGTAGTCCAGGTAACGGTGTTCGAACAGCTGGATGACCAGTTTGGGAATCAGGTAGATCGCCGCACTGTAGGTGACGATGGTGATCAGGTAGAGGCGCAGCAGCACACGAAACATGGCTCAGCATTCCCACTCGGAACGGCTGAACAGATAACCCTTGCCCCACACGGTCTTGATCTTGCGCGCCTCGCCGGCGTGGTCGTCGAACTTGCGGCGCAGCTTGGAGATGGCCACGTCCACCGAGCGGTCGGTGCCGTTGAACTCGATGCCGCGCAGGCGTTGCAGGATCTGGTCGCGACTGAGCACTTCACCGGCATGCCGGGCCAGCACCACCAGCAGGTTGTATTCGCCGCTGGACAGTTCCACCGGCTGTTCGCGCCACACCACCGTACGTTCCGACAGGTCGATACACAGGTTGCCCATGAGGATCTGGTCGTTGGCCACCTGGGGCTCGGACAAACTGCTGCGGCGCAACAAGGTGCGCACACGGGCCAGCAGCACACGCGGCTCGCAGGGTTTGGTGACGTAATCGTCGGCGCCCATTTCCAGGCCCAGCACCTGGTCGTGGCTGTCGTCGCGAGCGGTGAGCATCAGGATCGGCAGGCCGGCCGAATCGGCGCGTAGCAGACGGCACACTTGCAGGCCGTCGAGGCCCGGCAGCATCAGGTCAAGGATCACCAGGTCCGGCGGGTTGAGGCGTGCGCGCTCCCGTACGTGGTCGCCACGGCTGAGCACGCTGACGTGGTAGCCATTACGTTCCAGGTAGCTGGCAATCAGCTCGGAGAGTGCGGCGTCGTCTTCCACCAGGAGGATGTTGGGCATGAAGGTGTTTCCAGAAAATACAGTGATGTGTCGTACACAAATCCAATGTGGGAGGAGGCTTGCCTCCGATGGCGGTGCTTCAGATGCAGAGTTGTTGACTGATTCACCGCTATCGGGGGCAAGCCCCCTCCCACATTTGATCTTCAGTGTTTGCAGGATTGTGCAAGGATATACGCCCTCGACGCTGCGCGCGCCGCACCTTACATTTCTTCACACACCACCTACACAGCTTCACAGCACCACGGCGCAGGTGACCTTAGGATGCGCCAGTCACTATTGGGATAAGAGCATGTCGAAGAATCTGTTGGCGCCGTTTTGCCTGTTGGCCCTCACCCTGGCGCTGAGCGCGTGTGGCAACTCCGCCGCCGAGGCGCCGCAAATGCCCCTGGCCAAGGTGCGCATCGAAACCCTGCAAGCCAAACCCCTGTCCATCACCAGCGAACTGAGCGGTCGCATCGCCGCGCCGCGGATTGCCGAAGTGCGTGCGCGGGTCGCCGGTGTGGTGATGCAACGGGTGTTCAAGGAAGGCCACGACGTCAAACAGGGCGACGTGCTGTTTCGCATCGACCCGGCGCCCTTCAAGGCCGATCTCGACAGCGCCCAGGCCAACCTGAGCAAGGCCGAAGCCAACGCGTTCCAGGCGCGCCTGCAAGAGCAGCGCTACAGCCAGTTGGTGGAAGGCAACGCCATCAGCGGCCAGGATTACGACAATGCCCGCGCTGCGGTGCGCCAGACCAACGCCGAAGTCGCCGCCAACAAAGCCGCCGTCGAACGCGCCAAATTGAACCTGGGCTACGCCACTGTGACCGCGCCGATTTCCGGGCGCATCGGCCGCGCTCTGGTGACCGAAGGCGCGCTGGTCGGTCAGAATGAAGCCACGCCCCTGGCGATCATCCAGCAACTGGACCCGATCCACGCCGACCTGACCCAATCGACCCGCGAGTTGAATGACCTGCGCCGCGCCTTCCGCGCCGGCAGCTTGAAGCAGGTCGGCCAGGACCAGGCCAAGGCCACGCTGATCCAGGACGACGGCAGCCTCTATCCGCTGCCGGGCAAGTTGCTGTTCTCCGACATCAGCGTCGACCCCGGCACCGGGCAGATCATCCTGCGCAGCGAGTTCCCCAACCCGGACCTCGACCTGTTGCCCGGCAGCTTTGTCCGGGTGCGCCTGGAGCAAGCGGTCGATAAGCAAGGCATCAGCGTGCCGCAACGCGCCATCACCCGCGACAGTGCCGGTATCCCCATGGTGTTGCTGTTGGATGCCGAGCAGACCGTCAGCCAGCAACCGGTGGAACTGGGTGCGGTGATCGACGATCGCTGGATCGTCAGCAGCGGCCTCAAACCCGGTGATCGCATCGTCGTCGAAGGCGTGCAACACGCGCGGCCCGGTGAAAAAGTCCAGGTAGACGACAGCCCGACGCCACCTGCCCAGGCTTTGGGCCAATAAGGATTATTCGACCATGCCGCAGTTCTTTATTGACCGCCCGATCTTCGCCTGGGTGGTCGCCCTGTTTATCCTGCTGGCCGGCCTGCTGGCCATCCCGCAATTGCCGGTGGCCCAGTACCCCAACGTGGCGCCGCCGAAAGTCGAGATCTACGCGGTGTACCCCGGCGCCTCGGCCCAGACCCTGGATGAAAGCGTGGTCAGCCTGATCGAGCAGGAGCTCAACGGCGCCGATCACCTGCTGTATTTCGAATCCCAGAGCAGCCTTGGTTCGGCCACCATTACCGCGACGTTCCAGCCCGGCACCGACCCGGAGATGGCCCAGGTCGACGTGCAGAACCGGCTCAAGGCCGTGGAGCCACGGCTGCCCCAGGCGGTGACACAGCAAGGCTTGCAGGTGGAGAAGGTCTCCGCCGGTTTCCTGCTGCTGGTGACCCTGACCTCCAGTGACGGCAAGCTCGATGACGTGGCGCTCAGCGATTACCTGGCGCGCAACGTGATGAACGAACTCAAGCGCCTGGACGGCGTGGGCAAGGCGCAGCTGTACGGTGCCGAACGGGCCATGCGCATCTGGATCGACCCGCAGAAGCTGATCGGCTTCAACCTGACGCCCGCTGACGTGAACGCTGCAATCAGCGCGCAGAACGCCCAGGTTTCCGCCGGCAGCATTGGTGACCTGCCGGGCACCAGGACCCAGGAAATCACCGCCGCGATCCTGGTCAAGGGCCAGCTTTCAACCCCGGCGGAATTTGCCGATATCGTGCTCAAGGCCAATCCGGACGGTTCCACCGTGCGCGTCGGCGACGTGGCGCGAGTGGAAATCGGCAGCCAGGAATACCAGTTTTCCACGCGCCTGAACGGCAAGCCGTCCACCGCCGTCAGCGTGCAACTGGCGCCCGGCGCCAACGCGCTGAACACCGCGACCCTGGTGCGGGCGAAGATGGATGAACTGTCGCGCTACTTCCCGGCCAATGTGGAATACAAGATTCCTTACGACACCTCGCCCTTCGTCAAAGTCTCGATCACCAAGGTGGTCTACACCTTGCTGGAGGCCATGGCGCTGGTGTTTGCGGTGATGTTCCTGTTCCTGCAGAACGTGCGCTACACGCTGATCCCCACCCTGGTGGTGCCGATTGCGCTGATGGGCACGTTTGCCACCATGCTGTTGCTGGGTTTCTCGATCAACGTGCTGACCATGTTCGGCATGGTGCTGGCGATCGGCATCCTGGTGGACGACGCGATTGTGGTGGTGGAGAACGTCGAGCGGATCATGGTCACCGAGGGCCTGTCGCCCAAGGACGCGACGAAGAAAGCCATGGGCCAGATCACCGGCGCCATCGTCGGGATTACCCTGGTGCTGGTGGCGGTGTTCCTGCCGATGGCGTTCATGGCCGGTTCGGTGGGGGTGATCTACCAGCAGTTCTCGTTGTCGATGGCCACCTCGATTCTGTTCTCGGCGTTCCTTGCGCTGACCTTGACCCCGGCCCTGTGCGCGACCCTGCTCAAGCCGATTGCCAAGGGCGAGCACCATGCCAAGGGCGGCTTTTTCGGCTGGTTCAATAAACGCTTCGAGCAGCTCACCGACCGCTATGAAGGTTGGGTGGCCTATGCCCTCAAGCGCAGCGGCCGTTACCTGCTGATCTATCTGGTACTGCTGGTGGGCCTGGGGCTGATGTTCATGCGCCTGCCCGCCTCGTTCCTGCCGGTGGAAGACCAGGGCTACACCATCACCGATATCCAGTTGCCACCGGGCGCGAGTAAAAACCGCACGGTGCAGGTAGCCGAGCAGATTGAAGCGCATAACGCCGGTGAACCGGGCGTGGGCGATACCACCATGATCATGGGCTTCAGCTTCTCCGGTTCGGGGCAAAACGCGGCGTTGGCGTTTACCACCTTGAAAGATTGGTCCGAACGCAGCAGTGAAGACTCCGCCGCGTCCATTGCCGACCGCGCCAACATGGCGTTCAGCGAGCTCAAAGATGCGATTGCCTATGCGGTGTTGCCACCGCCGGTGGATGGGCTGGGCACGTCCAGTGGTTTTGAGTTCCGCTTGCAGGACCGCGGTGGCGTCGGCCATGCCGCGTTGATGGCGGCGCGTACCGAGTTGCTGGCGGCCGCCGAAAAAAGCCCGATCCTGGCCAACGTGCGTGAAAGCGCCCTGGCCGAAGCGCCGCAAGTGCAGCTGGAAGTGGACCGCAAGCAAGCCAACGCCCTGGGCGTGTCGTTCGCGGATGTGGGCAATGTGCTGTCGTCGGCGATTGGCTCCGCCTACGTCAACGATTTCCCCAACCAGGGCCGCATGCAGCGCGTGGTGGTGCAGGCCGAGGGCGACCAGCGCAGCCAGGTGGCGGACCTGATGAAAATCAACGTGCGTAACAACGCGGGGAAAATGGTGCCGCTGTCGGCCTTTGTCGAAGCCAGATGGACCCAGGGCCCGGCGCAGCTGACGCGCTACAACGGCTACCCGGCAATCGCCATCAGCGGTGAAGCGGCACCGGGTCACAGCACCGGCGAGGCGATGGAAGAAATCCAGCGCCTGGTCAGTCAATTGCCGGCGGGCCTGGGCCAGGAGTGGACCGGGTTGTCGTTGCAGGAACGCTTGTCCGGCGCTCAGGCGCCGATCCTGCTGGGCCTGTCGCTGCTGATCGTGTTCCTGTGCCTGGCCGCGCTGTACGAAAGCTGGTCGATCCCGACCTCGGTGTTGCTGGTGGTGCCGCTCGGCGTGCTCGGCGCAGTCTTGGCCGTAACCTTGCGCGGCATGCCCAACGATGTGTTCTTCAAGGTGGGGTTGATCACCATCATCGGCCTGTCGGCGAAGAACGCGATTCTGATCATCGAATTCGCCAAGGACTTGTATGACCAAGGTGAAGATCTGATCGACGCAACCTTGAAGGCTGCTCGGCTGCGCTTGCGCCCGATCATCATGACCTCACTGGCGTTCATCCTCGGCGTGGTGCCCCTGGCGATTGCCACCGGGGCCAGTTCCGCGAGCCAGCAGGCGATTGGTACCGGGGTGATTGGCGGGATGATCACCGCAACGCTGGCGGTGGTGTTTGTGCCGGTGTTTTTTGTGGTGGTGATGAGGTTGACGAAGCGACTTATAACTTCCCGGCCTGAAAAATAAAGTTTTTAAGACTGTCATAATTGACAGTTATGAAAAAACCTCTGATGCACTAGCCTGATCGAGACACGTAATGATCCAGTTGTTTTTACTGGGTCTTACGTTGCACAACCCTTTCAAGCCCGGCAGAGGTTTTTTGAAATGAAGACTAAAAAAATCAACTACGACGGCCGCATTACCGCCGATACCACGCTTAATCGGAACTTCAGTTCAACACAAGTGACGCTGAGACGTTATTCATCGCCGGAGGGTGCGTTGTTGGCGTGCGACGGTGTTGATGAAAGCTGGGATGAGAATTTTCTTGTTTTTCTAATCCCGGTGGAAGATCAAACGTCAGGAACGCTTGAGGTATCAAGTCAGTTTCACCGCAACAAAGCTCGCATTCACTTCAATCGCTATGTGGGCGAAATGTTTGTGCGTGGGTATGCGGACAGCGGGGAAATTACATTTGAATACAACCAGTCGCTCAACACCCTGGAAGGCACTTACCACTTCAAAGTTCGCCAGGACGATCTAGGCGAAGCTTACGGTTTTTTAGACGGCAAGTTTTCAGTTCACCCTAAATAATCACCCTTCCAATGAGCCTGCCGCGTCCAGAGCGGCCTGCTCAATGTGTGTTTCTGTAAATACGCTATAGTGGCTTCCCTATTCATTGAGGGGAGCCTCTATGCCCTTCGTTGCCCGCACCCACCCTCGCCTCTCGTCCGCCGCCGTACTCGGCCTTGCCGTGGGCATTCTGGTACCTGCCGAAACAATCGCCGGCAAAATCCTGATCGGCTGGAACGCCGGGGTCTGGACCTACCTGGTGCTGATGCTCTGGCTGACCATCCGCGCCAAGGCCCCAGACGTCAAACGCATTGCCGAGATCGAAGACGAGAACGCCGGCCTGGTGTTGTTCATGGTGTGCATCGCCGCCATCGCCAGCCTGGCCACCATCACCTTCGAACTGGTCGGCAGCAAGGATCTGGCGACCGGCGAACGCTTGCTGCACTACGGTTTCACCGGGCTGACGGTGATCGGGTCATGGTTGCTGATCGGGGTGATTTTCAGCGTGCATTACGCCCGCCTGTATTACACCTGGGACGGCAAGGAGCCGGCGCTGCGTTTTGCCGAAGGGTTGCTGACCCCCAATTATTGGGACTTCCTGTACTTCTCGTTCACCATCGGCGTCGCGGTGCAGACTTCGGATGTGGGCGTCGCCACCCGTGGCCTGCGCAAGGTGGTGCTGGGGCAATCGCTGATCGGGTTCCTGTTCAATACCGCGATATTGGGTTTCTCGATCAATATCGCGGCCGGGCTGTTCAGCTAGGCTGCACAAACCTTCTAGACCGTCATGAAGCGGCACGCATTAATAAGCTCACCTATTACGTTCGGTGTTGTATGAGCGCGCACAATTGGATCGACCTGTCCCAGGATGCCGACACCGGCATCGAGACTCTGCGCGCGCATTTTGAAGGCCACGCCTACGACCCGCACTGGCACGACAGCTACCTGATCGGCGTGACCGAACAGGGCGTGCAGCAATTCAACTGCCGCCGCGCCCGCCATCACAGCGTGCCGGGCCAGGTATTCCTCGTAGAACCCGGCGAACTGCATGACGGCGATGCCCCCACGCCGGACGGCTTCACCTATCACATGCTGTACCTCGACCCGCAGTGGCTGGCGCGGGAAGTGAGCGCGGTGTTCGAAGAAGCACCGCTCAACAGCCAGTTGAGCTTCACTCGAACGTTGACCGATGACCCGCGCCTGGCGCTGGCCACCAGCCAGGCCTTTCGCACCCTGCACAGCGGCGAGTTGCGCATCGTGCGACAACGGGCCATGGACCAATTGCTGGAACGCCTGACCGACCAACTGTACTGGCGCACCCGCTACCGCGACGATCCGCGCCTGCCGCTGGTGGCCCATAAAGCTCGGGAATACCTGCATGCCTACCTGCATCAGGATACAGGCATGGACGAACTGGCCCTGGCCTGCGGCGTCGACCGCTTCCGCTTGACCCGTGCGTTCAAGAGCGCCTTCGGTCTGCCGCCCCATGCCTATCTGGTGCAACTGCGCCTGGCCCGCGCCCGGCATTTGTTGGCCAAGGGCGAGCAACCGGCCGACGTGGCGATTGCCTTGGGCTTTGCCGATCAAAGCCACATGGGCCGCTGGTTTGTGCGCGCCTATGGCCTGACTCCGGCGGCGTACCGCAAGCGCTGCACAAATCTTCCAGACAGCGAACGCCCAGGCTTGTGAAGATCGACTCCATCGATTGGTTTACCGGAGTCACGCCGCCATGCTGCCGTTTATGTTGTTTGCCTTTGTTGCGTCCATTACCCCCGGCCCGACCAATATCCTGGTGCTGAGCAACAGTGCCCGCTACGGTTTCAAAGCCGCCCTGCCGATCATCTTCGGCGCCTGCGCAGGTGCGGCTGGAATCGTCTGGCTGGTGGGGTCCGGCGTGGGCCAATCCCTGGTGCAACTGCCCAAGGTACAGGCCGCCATGCAATGGGTCGGCGTTGCCTGGCTGACTTATCTGGCCTGGCAGATTTTCAGCGCGCCCCCCCAGGCCGTCGAGGTGGAATCGGCACAAAAGCCCCTGGGCTTGTTCGGGGCTGCCAGCCTGCAATTGATCAACCCCAAGACCTGGATGATGGCGCTGGCGGTGGTCAGTGTCTTTGCCGCTAACGGCACACAGGTGGCGGCGCTGTCCCTGGTTTTTTTCTTGATCGCGCTGCCGTGCCTGGGCGCTTGGGCACTGCTGGGCGCCGGGTCTGCGCGAGTGCTTCGTTCGGCCAAGGCCATGCAGCGCTTCAACCGTGCAATGGCTTTGCTGCTGTTGGGTGCAACTTGGCTGGGTGTGGTGGTTTGACGCACCAGTCATCCGACTTTGTCCTACAACTCCTTGACGACTTTCCTACTTTGATGGTTTCCTGAAACCGGTTTCAGTTATTCCAATAAAAAAGAAGGTCGATGACCGTGAACAACTTTTCTGCCGCCCAGCGCAGCCGCGTGACCATGCTTGATGTGGCCGAACGTGCGGGCGTGTCCAAGGCCAGCGTGTCGCGTTTTATCGGCGACGACCGCGCCCTGCTCTCCGACGCCATCGCCCTGCGCATCGAACAGGCCATCGAGCAACTGGGCTACCGCCCCAACCAGATGGCCCGTGGCCTGAAACGTGGCCGTACCCGCCTGATCGGCATGCTCGTGGCCGATATCCGCAACCCCTATTCCATTGCCGTGATGCACGGCGTCGAAACCGCCTGCCGCCAGCACGGCTACAGCCTGGTGGTGTGCAACACCGACCGCGACGACGAGCAAGAGCGCCAGCACCTGGCCGCGTTGCGCTCGTACAACATCGAAGGGCTGATCGTGAACACCCTCGGTCATCACCTCGACCAACTGCTGGAACTGCAACGGGAAATGCCCCTGGTGCTGGTGGATCGCAAGGTCGAGCCACTGCACAGCGACCTGGTGGGGCTGGATAACCCGGCAGCGGTGCGCATGGCGGTGGAGCATCTGGAACAACAGGGTTACCGCGAGGTGTTGCTGGTGAGCGAAGCGGCTGATGGCACCAGTTCGCGAGTGGAACGCCTGAACAGTTTCAAGGCAGAGATTGCCCGGCGTCCGGCGCTGAACGGCACAGTGCTGGAACTGGATGGCAAACTCGAAACCGGCCTGCAGGCGTTTCTCTCCAAAACGGGGCCCAAGGCGGTGTTCTGTGCCAACGGCGTCGCCACACTGGCCTGCACCCGCGCACTCAAGGCGTTGGGCTGCAACCTGTTCGACGACGTGGGCCTGATCGCCCTGGATGACCTGGATTGGTATCCGTTGGTGGGCAACGGCATCACCGCCCTCGCCCAACCGACCGAAGCGATTGGCGCCAGCGCGTTCGACTGTCTGCTCAAGCGTTTGCGCGGTGACGATGCGCCAACGCGCACCCTGGACTTTCTGCCACACCTGATCATACGAGGCTCAACCCTGTGCCCCTTCCCGTAGCAGCTGTCGAGCGCAAGCGAGGCTGCGTCGCAGGGTGTCAGAACGTACGCTACGCAGCCTCGCCAAGGCTCGACAGCTGCTACGGGGGGCGAAACCTGCGAACGCGCCAGGGTGGATTGAATCTTCATCACGTCAAAAAATGAAACCGGTTTCAGAGGTAAACAACAATGCATAAATACCCCGTCTCCATCAGCCTTTCCAGCTATGGCGCCGACTTGGTCCGCCAGCAAGGCCAGCTGAGTTTTGTCGACCTGCTGGCCGCCGCCGGCGCCCAGCGCATCGAGTGGCGTGAGGAATTATTGACCGCCGAACAGCCTGAAAAGCTGGCCCAGGCCGCCGCCGAACAGGGCTTGGAATCAGTGTTCTCATCGCCTCTGGAACTCTGGGTTGCCGGACGCGCCCAGCCCAACGCCGAACTGAACGCCACCCTGGACCGCGCCCAGGCCTTCGGTGCGCGCTGGCTGAAAGTCTCCCTCGGTTACTTCACCGACACCAACGACCTGGAAAGCCTGCACGCCCTGCTCAACCGTCACCCGGTCCAGCTGTTGGTAGAAAACGACCAGACCTTGCACGGCGGGCGTATCGAGCCGATGCAACGCTTCTTCACCGAAGTCGAGCGCCTGGGCCTGCCGGTAAAAATGACCTTCGACATCGGCAACTGGCAGTGGCAGGACCAATCCGCGCTCACCGCCGCACGCTTGCTGGGCCGACACGTGGACTACCTGCACTGTAAAGCCGTGGCCCGACGCCCGGACGGCAAGCTGGTGGCGCTGCCGCCCGGCGCCACCGACCTGCATCTGTGGGAACAACTGCTCAAGCACATGACTCAAGGCATTACACGGGCGGTGGAATTCCCACTGCAGGGCGATGACCTGATCGACATCACCGCCCGGCAGGTCGCCGCCCTCGCCGTCCTAGGCCAACCCGCTGCGGAGCATGCCCATGTCTGAGATCGATATCCTCTCGTTTGGTGAAACCATGGCGATGCTGGTCGCCGAGCAGACCGGCGATTTGGCTCAGGTCAGCCAATTTCACAAGCGTATTGCCGGGGCCGACAGCAACGTTGCCATTGGCCTGTCGCGCCTGGGCTTTAAGGTGGCGTGGCTGAGTCGGGTGGGCAGCGATTCGCTCGGCCGCTTTGTGGTCGACACCCTGCAAAAGGAAGGTCTGGATTGCCAGCACGTGGCCGTCGACCCGCTGCACCCCACCGGTTTTCAGTTCAAGTCCCGTGAAGAAGCCGGCGCCGATCCGCAGGTGGAGTACTTCCGCAAAGGCTCCGCCGCCAGCCATTTGTCCATCGCGGCCATCAGCCCGGCGCTGCTGCAAGCCCGCCATCTGCACGCCACCGGGATTCCTCCCGCGTTGTCCGAGGCCACTCGCGAACTGTCTGTCGAGTTGATGACCCAGATGCGCAAGGCCGGGCGCAGTGTGTCGTTCGACCCGAACCTGCGGCCGTCGCTGTGGGCCAGCCAAGACCAGATGATCCGCCAGATCAACGCCCTCGCCGGCCTCGCCGATTGGGTATTGCCGGGCTTGAGCGAAGGCCGCCTGCTGACCGGTTTCGACGACCCGGCCGATATCGCCGCGTTCTACCTCGACCAGGGCGCAGAAGCCGTGGCCATCAAGCTCGGCCCGGACGGCGCCTACTTCCGCACCCACCTGGACCAAGGCTTTGTCGCCGCCGTGCGCGTGGACAAAGTGGTGGACACCGTCGGTGCCGGCGATGGTTTTGCCGTAGGCATGATCAGCGCGCTGCTGGAAAACCTCAGCTTCCCCGAGGCGGTGCAACGCGGCAACTGGATCGGCAGCCGCGCCGTGCAAAGCCGTGGCGATATGGAAGGCCTGCCGACCCGCTCTGAATTACCCACCCGATCCGTTGCGTGACCCACACCCTGTTGCCACAACTACAACAAGCTCAGGAGCAACCCCCATGGAAACCGTGAAACTCGCCACCCGCCGTTGGTGGTACATCATGCCCATCGTTTTTATCACCTACAGCCTGGCCTACCTAGACCGCGCCAACTATGGCTTCGCCGCCGCCTCCGGGATGGCCGAAGACCTGATGATCACCCCCGGCATGTCGTCATTGCTGGGCGCACTGTTTTTCCTCGGTTACTTTTTCTTCCAGGTGCCGGGGGCGATCTACGCGCAGAAGCGCAGCGTCAAAAAGCTGATTTTCGTCAGCCTGATCCTGTGGGGCGGCTTGGCCACCCTGACCGGCGTGGTGTCCAACGCCTACATGCTGATCGTCATTCGCTTCATGCTCGGCGTGGTCGAAGCCGCTGTCATGCCGGCGATGCTGGTGTACCTGTGCCACTGGTTCACCCGTGCGGAACGCTCGCGGGCCAACACCTTCCTGATCCTCGGCAACCCGGTGACCATGCTGTGGATGTCGGTGGTGTCGGGCTACCTGGTGCAGCATTTCAGCTGGCGCTGGATGTTTATCATCGAAGGCCTGCCGGCGGTGTTGTGGGCGTTTATCTGGTGGAAACTGGCCGATGAGCGGCCCAAGGACGCCAAATGGCTGAGCGACAGCGAAAAGCACAGCCTGGAAACCGCCCTCGCCGCCGAACAGGTAGGCATCAAGGCCGTGAAGAATTACGCCGAAGCGTTCCGCTCGCCCAAGGTGATCATCCTGGCGTTGCAGTTCTTCTGCTGGAGCATCGGCGTGTATGGCTTTGTGCTGTGGCTGCCGTCGATCCTCAAAGCCGGTTTGCAGATGGACATGGTCGAGGCCGGCTGGCTGTCGGCGCTGCCGTACCTGGCGGCGGTGATCGGCATGCTGGTGGTGAGCTGGGGCTCGGACAAACTGCAAAAACGTAAACGCTTTGTGTGGCCACCGCTGCTGATCGCGTCCATCGCGTTCTACGCGTCCTACGTACTCGGCGCCGAACACTTCTGGTGGTCCTACACCCTGCTGGTGATTGCCGGGGCCTGCATGTATGCACCCTATGGTCCGTTTTTCGCCATCGTCCCGGAAATCCTGCCGGCCAACGTCGCCGGCGGCGCCATGGCGTTGATCAACAGCATGGGCGCGCTCGGCTCGTTCGGCGGTTCGTACCTGGTGGGTTATCTCAATAGCAGCACCGGTTCGCCCGGCGCTTCGTACCTGCTGATGAGCGGTGCGTTGATGCTGTCGGTGGTGTTGACGATTTTCCTCAAGCCCGGTGCCAGCGACCGCTCGCCGGAACCCACTCTGGAGTTGAAGGTAAAGACCTCATGAAAAAGTCTGTCGTGTTGTACAAGAAACTCTCCGCGCCGTTGATGGCGCGCCTGCATGAACACGCCGAGGTCACGCTGATCGAAGCCCTGGATGACACCGGCCTGGCCAAGTTGCGCGACGCCCTGCCGACCGCCCATGGCCTGCTGGGCGCCAGTCTGCGCCTGGACGCCAGACTGCTTGATCTGGCGCCACAGCTGGAAGCGGTGGCCAGTGTGTCGGTCGGGGTCGACAACTACGACATCGACTACCTGACCCAGCGCGGCATCCTGCTCAGCAACACCCCGGACGTGCTCACCGAAACCACCGCCGACACTGGCTTCGCGCTGATCCTCGCCACCGCCCGGCGCGTGGTGGAACTGGCCGATATGGTGCGTGCCGGCCAGTGGAACAAAAACATCGGCCCTGCGCACTTTGGCAGCGATGTGCACGGCAAGACCCTGGGCATCATCGGTATGGGCCGCATCGGCGAAGCCCTGGCCCAGCGCGGGCATTTTGGCTTTGGCATGCCGGTGATCTACCACAGCCATTCGTCCAAGCCGCAGGTGGAACAGCGCTTTGGCGCGCAGTACCGCAGCTTGCAGGCGTTGCTCAAAGAAGCCGATTTCGTCTGCCTGACGTTGCCGCTCACGGCGCAAACCGAAAAACTGATCGGCGCAGAGGAATTTGCACTGATGGGCCCCGAGACGATTTTTATCAATATCTCGCGTGGCAAAGTGGTGGATGAGGCGGCGCTGGTCGAGGCGTTGCAGCAACGCACGATTCGGGCAGCGGGGTTGGATGTGTTCGAGCGCGAGCCGTTGAATCACGACTCGCCGCTGCTGCGTTTGAACAATGTGGTGGCGACCCCGCATATCGGCTCGGCGACCCATGAGACAAGGGAGGCGATGGCCAGGTGTGCGGTGGATAATCTGCTGGCGGCGCTGGCAGGTGAAAAGCCCAGGAACCTGGTGAATCCAGCGGTCTGGAAGCAATAAGCGCTGGTACAACACAGAACACATGTGGGAGGCCCCACTACCTCGTAAGCGGCCAGCGAACACA
>NZ_JADDUM010000181.1 GCF_015163715.1 Pseudomonas cyclaminis | reverse complement strand
GGGCTTGCTCGCGAAGAGGCCTTCAGAAACGCCAGACAATCCGGATCAGAAGTAATACCCGATGTTCATGTATAGCTGGTTCTCCCACTGGTTACTCCCACCCGCCGCCAGACTTTGGGTGTAACTGCTGCCACCAATGTACGGGTCATTTTTGCCGTACAACCATTCCGTCGCGATCCACAGTTTGCTGAAGGAAAACGAGGTCCCCAGGATCAGCCGTTGCGACGTCTTGAACGCGTCGGCGGATTTGTCGAAGGCGCTGTAGTTGGCGTACAGCTTCACACCGCTGATCTGGTCGAACAGGTATTTGCCGGCGACGTCGTAGCTCAGGTCGGCGACGTACAAGTTGCCGCGACTGGCGACGTTGTAGGTGCCGTCGTACCCGCCGAGTGTGACCACTTCATCGCTGCCACGGTTGCGCGGCGACATTTGTTGCCGCGCCGCTTGCAGTTGCACGCCCCACGAGCCGTTCTTGCCGAGGTAGTGCACCGCCACCGCGTTGCGGCGGCCATCGTTATCGGTGTCCTTGTTTTCCAGGGTCGAGGTCAGGCCGGAGAGGCCGATTTCGGATTTCCACGCGCCCAGGTCCAGGGCCTTGGCCACGCGCAGCACCACGGTATTGCGTTCCTGGTTGTCGCTCCCGTCGCCCACGTAGCTGTCGGCCCCGGACACCACGCTGGAATACGTCACCCCTTTGCTTGTGCCTTTGCCTTGCCACGCCGGGCGCAGGTAGTAGCCGGCCTGGATATTCCAGTCGCCACTTTGCTGGATGTACTTGGCGCCGACTTGTTGCACATCTTCCAGGCCGATGACGTTGCCCAGGGTTTCGTAAAAGGTGCTGCCGAAGTAGGGCTGCAAACCGAATGGCACCGTGTTCAGGCCCACCTGCACTTGCTGGTCGGGATTGAACTTGTAGCCGACCCACGCGAACTTGGCGAACTGGATATCGCCGTAGTTCTTGGTGTACTGGTAAGGGTAGGAGCGTCCATAGAACCGATACTGCGCCTCACCGATCCAGGTGTCAGAGTTATATTTGGCGCTGAGGAACACCGTGTCCAGTCCGAACTTCTGGATGTCGCGGTCCGGATCGTAATCCCAGCGCGCCCGAATGGCACCGCCGAGGTCAAGGTTGTCGGTGACCTGCACGGCCATGGCTGGGGCCGCAAAGGCTCCGAGCAGCGGAATGAGAGCGATGGAACGGACCGCGATCTGGGTAGTTGTGCGCACAGTGATACTCCTGGTTTTTTAGTTATCGTTGGCAACAGCAGCCCATGGAGCAGCGAACGCTGCTACCTGGGAAAAGGGTTGTTGACTCAGCTGGCTTGCGGTCGAATCAGCCTTGGCGTTGGTTCGATGGCGCAAACCTGCGGGATCGCCGAAGCACCGGGTGCAGCCGCGAGCAGGGCCTGGGTGTAGGTGTTTTGCGGTCGCAGCAACACCTGTTCCGCCGTGCCGTACTCGACCACTTCGCCCTGGCGCATCACCGCGATGTAGTCACTGATTTGCGCCGCCACGCGCAGGTCGTGGGTGATGAACAAAATGCTCAGGTTGAGACGCTGTTGCAGCTCGGCGAGCAGCTCCAAAACCTGTTTTTGCACCGAGACATCCAGCGCCGATACGCTTTCATCCGCGATCAGCACTTCCGGTCGCATCGCCAGGGCACGGGCGATACCGATGCGCTGGCGCTGACCACCGGAGAACTGCCGGGGCTTGCGTTTGAGGGCATCACGCTTGAGCCCGACCTGTTCCAGCAGATCACCGGCCTCGGTCCACGCATCCTTGGCCGACAACCCGCGCAATTGCGCGGCGCGGGCGATGATGTCGCCGACCCGGTGCCGTGGATTGAGCGAGCCGTACGGGTCCTGGAAAATCATCTGGATCCTCCGCCGATTGGCCGCCAGCGCGGAACCGCGCAATGCCAGGAAATCCGTGTCACCCACCCAGACATGGCCGCTGTCGCTTTCCACCAGCCGAATGGCGGCTTTGACCAAGGTGCTTTTGCCCGAGCCGGACTCACCCACAATCGCCAGGGTCTTGCCCCGGGGCAGTTGCAGCGAGACATCCTTGAGCGCCGGGACCAAGCGGCCACTGACGTTGTAGGTCTTGGTCAAGTGCTCGATGCGCAACGCCAACTCACCGTCGGCGCACGGCGCGTGCAGCTCCGGGTGCAGGGCCGGAACAGCGGCGATCAACTTGCGGGTGTACGGGTGTCTCGGCGAGTTGAGGACTTGATCGCGCTCACCGATTTCCACCAGCACGCCGCCCTCCATCACGGCGATGCGGTCAGCGATTTCTGCCACCACGCCGAAGTCGTGGGTGATGAACAGGATGCCGTGCTGACCACGACCGCGCAGGTCGCGGACCAGTTTCAGCACCTGGGCCTGAGTGGTCACATCCAGCGCGGTGGTCGGTTCGTCGGCAATCAGCAGATCCGGGTTCATCGCCAGTGCCATGGCAATCACCACTCGTTGGCATTGGCCGCCCGAGAGTTGATGCGGGAAGCTGTTGGCAATCCGTGGCGGATCGGGCAGTTGTGTCGAATCCAGGAGGGCGAGCATGCGTTCACGGCGCTCCGTGGCGGGCATGTGCGGCGCGTGAATGTCGAAGATTTCCTCGACCTGCTGACCAATGCGAATCGCCGGGTTCAGCGCCGCCATTGGCTCCTGGAAAATCATTGCGATGCGGTTGCCGCGCAGCTTGCGCAGAGCGTTTTCATCCATGCGGCAGATATCCTCGCCGAGGAAATCAATCACGCCTTCACTGTGGCGCAGGCCCTTGGCGTAATCGCCCATGATCGCGGCCGAAAGCACCGATTTGCCGGAGCCCGACTCGCCGATTACACACAGAATTTCGCCTTTGCGTACATCCAGGCTGATGCCCTTGACGGCGTGGCTACGGTCAGCGCCGGCAGGCAGTTCGATGGAAAGGTTATCCACTTTCAATACGGGTTGATGGCTCATGCTCAGCTCCTTGCGCCTTTTTGGGCGTGTTCGTCCAGACCGTCCGCCAACAGGCTCAGGCCCAGCATCAGGGTGGAGATGGCAATGCACGGGAAGATCACCAAGTGCGGGAACGCGATGGCCATGCTGCGGCCTTCGTTGATCATGCCGCCCCAGTCCGGGGTCGGCGGCGGCAATCCGAGGCCGAGGAAACCAAGGGCGCCGATCATGATCGCGGTGTAGCCGATGCGCAGGCAGAAATCGACGATCAACGGGCCGCCGCAATTGGGCAGGATTTCCACCAGCATGATCCGCAGTGATCCTTCACCCTGGGTGATGGCGCTGAGCACGTAATCCCGTGAGCGGATGTCGATGGTCAGCGCGCGCATGATCCGGAAGATCGCCGGAGCGCTGGTGAAGGTCACCGCAATCAGGATGTTAAGCGCTGACGCGCCGAGGGCGATGATGATCACGATGTACAACACCAGCACCGGGAACGACAGCACGGTGTCGGCGACATAGGACAGTGCCGCATCGACCCAGCCATTGAAGTAGCCGGCGCACAGGCCCATGGCGATGCCCACGGCGAATGCGGTCAGCGTCGCCAGAATCGACCAGAACAACACGGTACGCGTGCCCCAGATCAGCCGCGAGAGAATGTCCCGGCCGATCATGTCGGTGCCCAGCAGAAAGTGCAGGCCGTCGCCATCCGGAGTCATCGGCGTCAGCAACGGGGTGAAGCTTTCCAGCGGATCATGGGGCGCCAGCCACGGTGCGAACAGCGCCATCAGCACCCAGCCGCCCACCAATAACAAACCGAGTAACGCCAAAGGATGCTTGAACGCATTAAGGAAGTTCATTGGCCACCTCCGCCAAGACTGCGCAACGTTATGCGCGGGTTGAGCCAGGTGTAGGCCAGGTCCGAGAAGATTTTGGTCGCGCCGACCACGATGCCA
The DNA here is from genome assembly GCF_015163715.1 of Pseudomonas cyclaminis. Classification (GTDB taxonomy): domain Bacteria; phylum Pseudomonadota; class Gammaproteobacteria; order Pseudomonadales; family Pseudomonadaceae; genus Aquipseudomonas; species Aquipseudomonas cyclaminis. Next base: position 34,513 of record NZ_JADDUM010000181.1, on the reverse strand, counting down.
CTGATCATCGCGCAGGCTTCGATCAGGTAGACATCGTGGTTCAACGACGCGGTGTACAGCAGCGAACCGAAACCCTTGTAGGCGAAAAACACCTCGACCACGATCACGTTCGACAGCAGCCACGGGATGTACAACATGATCACGGTGATGGGTGCGATCAACACGTTACGCAGGGCATGGCGCAACACGATGCGCGAGGTCGACGCGCCTTTGAGGCGGGCGGTGCGGATGTAGGGCGCCTGCATCACTTCGACCATCGAGGCCCGAGTAATACGCGCCAGATAACCGATGCCGAACAGGCACAGCACCATCAGCGGCAGAGCAAGTTCCACCGGATTAAAGCCGTCGCTCATGCTGCTCACGCCCGGCAGCCAGTTAAGCCAGAACACGAAGATTGCCGAGACAAACACCGCGCTGGCGAAGTCTGGGATCGAGGTGGTGACGATCGACAGAAACGACACCAATCGATCCACCGCCGAGCCTTGGCGAATCCCGGCCAGAATACCGAGTGTCAGCGCTACCGGTACCATCACGGCCAACGCTAATCCCGCGAGGATCAACGTTTGCCCGAGGTTCGGCAGCAGCAGATCAATCACCGGCTCCCGGAAATGCACCGAGGTGCCCCAGTCGCCGCTGAGAAAGTCCTTCAGCCACACCAGGTAGCGCCAGACGAAGGGTTGGTCGTAACCGTGTTCCACCAGCCATGCGGCGCGCTGGTCGGCGGCAGAGTAGGGGCCGAGGACGTTGATTGCGACGTCTTCGATATTCAGTTCCAACGCCAGGAACACGATCACTGACACCGACAGCAAGGTTGCCGCCAGCGCCAATAACTTGCGCAATAGAAATTCAGCCATGCTCGCACGCTCCGGCTAATCAAGGGATGGCGGCCCGCCGCAGCTGAGTGGGCGGGCTCGTTCGGGGCGCTTGAATCAGGCGCTCAGCCAGACTTGATCCATTGGGTAGAAATCCGAGGGGTGAACCTGGAACCCCTGGACCTTCTTGCTTGCGGCGGTGAATTTATCGCCCCAGAACGGCTGGACCATGACGCAGGCGTCTTGCAGGATCTGCTCGACGCTTTGCATCGCCGCGGCCCGTTGTTTCGGGTCGATGATGCCCATGGCTTTGTCCAGCGCTGCGTCGAACGCTGGGTCGCTGTAGTGGCTTTCATTCCAGGCCGCGCCGCTTCGGTAGGCCAGCTCCAGCGACATCACACCAAGCGGGCGGTGCGCCCAGTAGGTGAGGCTGAACGCGGCCTTGTCCCAGATCGGCCAGTATTGCGTGGCCGGGATCACTTTGAGGTTGATACGAATGCCGGCCTCGGCGCAGTTTTGTTGCAGGATCTGCGCGCAATCCTGCTCGTAGCGACCCTGAGTGTTGCCGACGATCAGGTCGATGTCGATGCCGTTCGGGTGGCCCGCTTCAGTAAGGAGTTTCTTCGCGCCTGATAGGTCACGCGCACGCTTTGGCAACGGAAAATATTCCGGGTGGGACGGGGCGACGTGGTGGTCTTCGCCTAGTGTGCCCATGCCGCGGTAGGCGATTTTCAGCATCTGCGCATTGTCGGCGCAGAGCACTACAGCTTTGCGGACCCGCACGTCATCGAATGGCTTCTGGTCGCAAGCCATGCGCATGACGATGGTTTGCGCCGATTTACAGGTCAGCAACTGCGCCCCGGGCAAGCGTTTCGCCAGATCCAGTTCGGCCACGGTCACCCGGTACAACACGTCCACTTGCCCGGCCTGCAGTGCCGCGAGATGGGTGGAAATGTCGGTACCCATGTCGACGTAGCGCAATTCGTCGAGGTTCGCCGGTTTGCGCCAGTAATCGGTGCGCTTGGCGAAAGTCGCCTGCTTGTTGACCGCGAACGACACCAGTTTGAACGGCCCGGTGCCCAGCGGGTTTTTCGCCCAGTCGTCACCGGCCTTGAAGCTGCGGTGGACGATCGCGCAGGTGAAGGCGTTGAGCATTTCCGGGATCGCCAGCATCGGTCGCTTGAGCACCAGGCGGAACTGGAAGTCACTGACTTTTTCGAAGGCTGTGATGTCCTGGAATGCAGTGCGGTTGACCGACTTGGAATCGGCGGCAATCCAGCGCTCGATGTTGTGCTGCACGTCCTCGACGTTGAAGGTGTCGCCGTTGCTCCACTTTACGTCCTGGCGTAGGTTGAAGGTCCAGGTTTTCAGGTCCTCGGACGGGCTCCAGCTCTCGGCCAGGTAGGGGTGAGTGATGTTGTCGGCGTCGACCCAGGTCAGGAATTCAAGGCTGTTGCGCAGCAGGTTGGAGGCTTCGATCCAGGTGATCAGCATCGGGTCCTGGATTTCCTGGATGGCGCAGGCAAACCGCAGGCTGCCGCCCTGGCGTGGCGTTACCGCGTCAGCGGCATGGGCCGAATTACCGAGCAGCGCGGAGCCGAGGAACGTACTGGCGCTGGCGGCGGTGATGCCCAGTAGCGCGGCGGTGCGCAGGAATTGGCGACGATTGATCTCGCCACTTTTGACTTGGGTGCACAGGTCGTTCACCGCTGGATGCGGCAGCGTGCCGTCCAGTGTCATTAAGTCTTTCATATGCCTCTCCGATAACGTGCAAAAGTGCGTTTTTCGACTGGCCGCAGAAGGGACGAGCGGCAGACGCGTTCGGTTCGATGAACCGAGACTGTCAGTGGCCGGCAGCGCAGAGGCGCAGGCGTGACAGGCGTGAAGCCGGCAGAAGAACAAGGCGCAACGAAATCAGAAGGACGCAGGCGAGGTATGACATAGGGCTGCTCTCATGTTGTTTTTATTAGAGATGCCCGCAGTTTTGTCATTTGGGCAACGATCGACAAACGATAAATTCAACGCTGAAACGTTCGATAAATGCATGTTACTGACCGTAAGAAAGGCTGCCGCGTGAGCTAGACAGGCCGGACGGAGGAAAGCGCGGGTACAAACACTGCGCAGTGGCCGCAAACGCCCCTTGTTCCGGGTGGGAACAAGGGGAAAAACGGACGGTGTCGAAGGAGGTGACGGCGCCGTCGGCGCAACTCAGCGCGGCATCAGGCGCGGATCGAACGGGTAGTCCGAGAGCAACTCGATGCCGTTTTCGTGGATGTAGATCTGCTCTTCGAGCTTGACCCCTTCGCCGCCTGCATCGTGGCCGATATAGCTTTCCACGCAGATAGTCATGCCGGCTTCGAACACCCCGTCGTAACCCAGCGCATCAATGTCTTCGCGGTGCACCACGTACGGGTATTCACCGGTCATGCCAACCCCGTGGGCCAGGGCGAAATAACGGTTGGCCTTGTAGTTGTCCGGGATTCTCCAGGCCAGCTCGGCGTATTCCTTGAAGCTGCGGCCGGCCTTGAGCATTTCCATGTTGGTCTGCACTTGTTCGTAGGCCAGTTTGTACAGCTCCTGTTGCTTGGCGGTGGCGGCTTGCTCGCCGCACAGGAAGGTCCGTGAAAAGTCCGCGTAGTAGCCGAAACGCCCGACAACATCGGTGTCCAGCGCTACCAGGTCACCGGCGTCGATGGGCCGGGTGCTGCATTCCTGGAACCACGGGTTGGTGCGCGGGCCGGAAGACAGCAGGCGGGTTTCGACGTAGTCGCCGTCGGTAGCGATGACGTGTTGGTGCAAGTGCGACCACAGTTCGTTTTCGCTGACGCCCGGCACCAGTTTGCTCTCCATCAAGCGCACGCCGGCCTCGGTGGCACGCAGGCTGGCGCGGATCATCTTCAGCTCGTTCGGCACTTTGATGCAGCGTGCGCGCTCCAGCGGTTCCTGGGCATCGAAAATCTGGTAGCCAAGTTTTTGCAGTTCGAACGCAGCGGCCGAGGTCGCGCTTTCGATGGCGATGCGCTTGTTGCCGCCGCCGTGCCTGCGCATCAATTCACCGATTTCAGCGGCCCATTCGGCAGTGACGTTATTCAGGAAGCTGTCGCAGAAGTAATAGGAGATGGCTTTGGCCGGGCGCACTTCGTCGACGGTGTTGAGCTGTTCCGCCAGGTGCAGGCAGCCACCGAATTCGAACACCACCACCGGGCCTTCTGCCGGGATGAAGGCGTAACGTGCCGGATTGCGCGCCGAGTACACCTGCATGTTGCGCGAGCCGGTGGCATAGCGCATGTGGGTCGGGTCGAACAGCACGCACGCGGCGTAGTCGCGTTTTTTCAGTTCGTTACGTACCCTTTGCAAGCGGTCGAGTTGGATCTGCTGGATCTCGTCGTACGTAGGTTCGCAGTCGGCGGGGTTGCGGTTAGGGCCGGACAAACTCATGGGGTGTTCCTCGCAGGGCAAATACGGTTGGTTTTTTCTAAGAATTTTTGGGATGAATCAGTCGAGCAACTTGTCGCTGCGCACCAGGTTGCGTTCGGCTTGCAGATGGGCTTCGGACAGGCGTCCGTAAAGCTGCTTGGTGCGCTGGGCACGGCCGATGATTCCGGGCTTTTCGGAGTAGGCGAAGATCGCCGTATTACGTTCAGTGGCGCCCTCGACGCGCGTTACCCGGTGCACCGAAAAGCGTCCCTTGAAGATCTGCAGGTCGCCGGGGTTGAGTTCCAGTTCCTGCACGCGGCTTCGATCGTCGCCGCGTACTACGTTGCCGACGGCGCCGAGGTTTTCCTGGCTGCGGGTGCGGATCATCGGCGCGTACTCGAACAGACCGCCGGCCTCAGGCTTCTGGGTCATCATGCTGACGATGAATTCGTTGGTATCGAAGTGCCAGGGCTGCTCAGTCCCTTCGGGCATCACGTTGATCACCAGCCCGGCGAACGGGTCGGCGTATTCGAAGATCTCCGGCTCGTTGAGGCAGGCACCGATAAATCGCTTCATCATCGGCGAGACGTACAGGCGATGAATGATCGCGTCCGGGGCAATCATGTCCCGCGTGACAAAACCGCTGGTGCGCTCCATGAATGTGCGGCGCGGGTCATCCTGGGGCAGGGCGGGGTCGTCTTCGGTGAAGTAGGCGTTGACCTTGCGCACCGAGTAAAAAGTCTTGCCCGACAGCGCCTGACCTTCGGCGCGGGCCTGTTGCAACGCCTCGGGCCGCAGGAAATTCTTCAGCAGGCAGCAACCGTCTTCGGCCAGTTCGGCACGGGCGTGTTCGATCAGCGCCTGCAACCGGACATGGCCCGAATCATGTATGGGGTATAACTCGGTATTTATAATATCGCTGATATCGCCCACTTCGGCGTCGGCAAGTTGAAGGCTCATGCAAGTCTCCTGGAACTATCAATTAACAGTGTTTGGCGTTGAGTCGATAGTTGCTTAAAGAGGTGTGAAGTGGAAATTACAAGTTGTGATCGAATCCATCGGCAGGGGCGATAGTTATGTCAGGCGAACTGGATGGAAGCTTACTGAAAGTGTTTGTCGCGATTATCGAGTGCCACGGATTTTCTGCGGCGGCCGAGCGCCTGCACAAAACCCAATCGACCATCAGCCAGAGTTTGCAGCGCCTGGAAGAGATCGTCGGCACGCCGTTGGTCCAACGCAGCAGTCGCTCGGTGAGCCTTACACCCGGTGGCGAGACATTTCTGATCTATGCGCGGCAGATCCTCAAGCTGCACGCCGATGCGATCAACGCCGTGCAACTGCCCGATGAGCAGGTGTGCATTCACGTCGGCATGCCCGAAGACTACGCCCAGTATTGCCTGGCCGGGGTGTTGCGCGACTTTCAGGCGCAGTTTCCTCACGTGCGGCCGGATATTTGTTGCGAGATGTCGACGGCGCTGGTCAGTCGTTTGCAACGCAGTGAACTGGACCTGGTGCTCGGCGTGCAACACGCCAATCTGCAACCGGGTGAATACCTGTGCGACGAACCTCTGGTGTGGGTGGCGGCTGAGGGGTGGTGCGCCGGTACGGATTCATCGGTGCCGCTGGCGGTGTATGCCGAGGGCTGCGCCTTTCGAGCCAACGCAGTGCGGGCGCTGGCCGAGGCCGGGCGGGCGTGGCATGTGGTTTACACCAGCCAGAGCCCGCGTGGCATCGGGATTGCCATCGAACAGGGGCATTCGGTCGGTGTCACGGCGCGACGCCTGGTGCCGGCGGGTTGGCAGGTGCTGGACGCGGCTCAGGGCTTCCCGCCGATTGAGCCGGCGCGGTTAATGTTCTGGCGTTCTCCTCAGCGCGAGGCGCAGGCGGTGGAGGCTTTGGTGGACATTTTGTCGCGCCGCTTAGGTTCAGACTGGCTGGCCGAGCGCCGGCTTACAACGTTGACGGCGGGCCATCATCCCCAGCAATAGCAGGCTGGCAGTGACCCAGCAGATGATCCAGCCGTGCACCAGGCCAAACTGCCCGGTGGCTTGCAGCAGCCAGCCGCACAGCCAATTGGCGGTGGCGCTGCCCAAGCCATAACCGACCATGCTCAGGCTCACCACTTGCAGGCTGTGCACGGGGCTCAAGCGTGCGCTGAGGTAGGCGGCCATCAAGCCCCAGACCGGGAAATAGAACAGCGCGAACAGCCCGGCCGCCAGCCATGTCAGGTTCAGGCTCGGTTGCCAGAGCAAGGCAAGCATCGCCAGGCCGAAGGCGCTGATGCTCAATGCCATCACCCTCAGTGCCCCCCAGCGATCCGCCAACGCGCCCAGTAACAAACCGCCTGCAACCCCGCCGATCCCGATCAGTGTCCACAGCGACCCGGTGACCTCTGCGTTGGCGCCCAGCCGTCCGCTGGCAAACGCCGAGAGGAAATTCAGGAAAGGACCGCTGATCCCACCTATGAAGGCGCTGAGCAACAGTATGTGCAGCGCCACCGGGTATTCCAGGCACAGGTTCACCCATTGTCTGAGGACCGGGCGTAGCGACGGCGCGCTGCTTTGCTTGATGTGTTGGCCTGTCGCCAACGGCGCCAAGGCCCAAAAGGTCAGTAGTGTGACAATCAAGGTCAGCCCGGCGCACATCAGCCAGAAGTACTGCAACGAGATACCCCGCAACAGGGCGATCAGCACACCGTTAAGGCAGATCGCGAACGCTGCGCCCGACGACGCCAGGCCCAGCACGCGGCTGCGGTGGGATGCGGGGATCACTTCGCCGACCAGTGCGGCGATGGCGTTCCAATTCGATACGGCGCAGGCCGAGACCAGTGCCAGGCATAGCGCGAACGGCAGCACCCACGGGGTAGCGACCGCCAGCGCCAGCAGCGCCGGGCTCAAGGCCATCGTCAGCTTTACCATGTTGCGCGGGCTGATCCACGCCGCGGCGACGCCGCTGACAATTGATGCGCCCATGTAGAACAGTTGCAGCAGCGCCGCGATGAGCGCGGCCTGGCTGTAGCTCAGCTCGAATACCTGGCGTATCTGCGGTAATAAGGCCGAATAAAGGAAGATACTGAAGCCGTGGGTGGTGGCGTTACACGCCGTAAAGATAAGCGCCAATAAAACAATACTTCTTGTGGGTGAGTGGGTGTTTGTTGGCATGGTTTGGCTCGGTCAATTTAAGTGCGATAGATTGGGGCGAAAGTGCAAGGTCTGCCCTATGTAAGTGCGTTGGTTTTAGTCGGGTGTTTAATTGAAAATAAGACTAGCGTTTATATAAATAAAACAGCCAGTGCTTAATAGTCATGAGTGGGCTGCAAAATACGCATGCTATTTATACGTCAGCGACAGTGGCAGGGCGCAAACCGACGTAATTGAATAGTGCCGATCACCTGTGGGGGGAGCGAGGAAATCTCCCCGCACAACACAAAAATGCATGTTACTCAGGAAATTTCCCGCAAGCCGTGGGATGCTTATGGCTCGTCAGCCCCAGCGCGAGTACTGTTTATGAAACGCAAAATGCCCGCGCTCAACGCGCTCAAAGCCTTCGAAGTGGCCGGCAGTACCGGCAGTTTTACCCGGGCGGCGGAACTGCTCAATGTCACCCAAAGTGCCGTCAGCCGCCAGGTGCGCCAGCTTGAAGAACAGCTCGGCGAGAATCTGTTGGAACGCCGGCATCATCACCTTGAACTGACCAGCGCCGGCCGGGTTTTGCTGCGGGCGCTGCATCAATCCTTCGACAAAATCGAGCTGACGGTGCGTAGCATCCAGCAGAAGTCCCACGCCAATCGCCTGCACATCAACGCACCGCCAACCTTCACCAGCCGCTGGTTGATGCCGCGCCTGGGGCGGCTGCGGGAGAAACACCCCGAATTGGAGCTGAGCATCACCACGCGTTTGCAGGATAGCTTGGCGCAAACCAGCACCCTGGACTGCGCGATCCGCTTTGGCGATGGCGAATGGGATGGGCTGGACAGCTCGCTGCTGATTCAGGAACGGCACATCGCGGTGTGCGCGCCGTCGTTGTATGCGCGGGAAGCGAGCGAGGGCGGTATCGACCTTAATCGCCTGACCTTGCTGCATGTGTTGGCCAGGGAAGACCAGCGTTACCTGACCTGGAAACACTGGCTCGACGCGGCGAAAATCAGCGGTGTCGATACTCAGGGCGGCTATGAGTTCGACCTGCTGGACCTGGCGATTCGCGCCGCCACTGACGGGTTGGGCATCGCCATTGCTGACTGGCACATGGTTGCTCCGGAGCTGGCCAGCGGGCAGTTGACCCAGGTACTGAACGTGCATGTGGAAGGGCATCAATCCTACTGGCTGGTGACTCGGCCGGAGCAGACCTTGCTGCCGCAATTGCAGGTGTTCAGCCAGTGGTTGCAGGAGGAAATCTGGTTGGCGCAAAGGCAGCTCGAACCCTCCACCGCCGCCAGCTGAGCTCCCCAGCCCTCACGGGAAATTTGACGCCCTCAGGGGTAACCTGCATTTTTTGAATGTTACGCCGCTCAATAAATCGTTTGTTCAACCCCCTCAGGATGCCAAAACTGCGGGAACTGGATAAAAACAACGATGGGCGATTCACATGCGACTTGAGCGAAACTTTGTAAACGGTCACTTCATTGAGCCTGCCAGCGATGCGCTGATTGCAGTCTACAACCCGGCGACCGAAGCCTTGGTCGGTCAGGTTTCGGCCGCCACCCGCGCTGAAGCTACTGCCGCTGTTGAGGCTGCTGCCGCCGCTCAGAAGCGCTGGGGCAAGCTCACCAGCATCGAACGCGCCAACCATTTGCGTTCATTCGCTGACGCCTTGGAAGCCTGCGCCGAGAGCATCGGTGCCGCCCTGGCCGCCGAGTCCGGCAAAAGTGTCAGCGACGCCAGCAACGAAGCCCGTTACGCCGCGCAAATCACCCGTTACCACGCCGAGTGGGCGCGGCGGATCGAAGGCGAGATCATTCCCAGTGACACCCCGAACGAAAACCTCTTCCTGCACCGCGAGCCGATTGGCGTGGTCGCGTGCCTGATTCCGTTCAACTACCCGGTCTACACCTTGCTGCGCAAAATCGCCCCGGCACTGATTGCCGGTAATACCGTGGTGGTGCGCCCCAGCAACAACACCCCGACCTCGGCGTTTGAAATCGCCAAGGCTGTGCAGAAATCCGGTCTGCCCGCGGGCGTGGTCAACATCCTGACCATGGACCATGCCACCGCCGCAGCGGTGTGCACCCACACAGCGGTCGGTTTGATCACCCTGACCGGCAGCGTCAACGCCGGGCGCATCGTGCTCGATTATTGCAAGGCCAACATCGCCAAGCCGTCCCTGGAACTGGGCGGTAAAACCCCGGCAATCATTGAAGCCGACGCTGACCTTGACGCCGCCGCCAGCGCTATCGTCGCGTCCAAGACCACTCACTGCGGTCAGTTGTGCACGGCGGTGGAGCGGGTCTACGTGCAGGAAAGTGTCTACGAACAATTCCTCGCGTTGCTCAAAGCCAAAATCAGCGCCGTGAAGTTTGGCGACCGCGCCATCGACGCCAGCTTGATGGGCCCGTTGGTCAACGCAAGCTCGCAGCAAAACATCCACGCCATGGTCGAGCGCGCCGTCATTGACGGTGCTGTACTGGAAACAGGCGGCTTCATTCCAGAGGGCAACGGCCATTTCTACCCGCCGACGCTGCTGAGCAACTGCCGCCAGGATATGGAAATCATCCAGGAAGAAATCTTCGGCCCGGTGCTGCCAGTGCTCAAGTACCGCGACATAGAAGAAGCGCTGGCCATGGCCAACGACCATCAGTTCGGCCTGTCATCGGTGCTGTACACCGAAAACTATCGCACCACCCTGAAAGTCGCCAACTCCATCGAGGCCGGCGAGTTGTACGTCAACCGGACCCCGGCCGACCCCTATCAAGGCTTCCACGCCGGGTGGAAACGCTCGGGCCTTGGCGGCGACGACGGCAAGCACGGCATGCTCGAATTCACCCAGACCCGACTTGTAGTCATGCATTACTGAGCCACCCGCAGCACGCCTCACGCCAAACCTATAAAAACAATTATTGGAGCGCCCGGACCACCGGGCTGCCCGAGGTCTCACAGATGTCCAAGTCTACAACCGCTGTTGGCGCTGTTCAGGGTTCGAACGCGGGTGCAAAAAGCCACAGTGACACGGGAAGTCGCTACGTCCAGTTGATGCTGCTGGTGCTGGCCGCCGGGGCTATTTACCCGATCCTGTACCTGCGTCAGGTCTACCAGACGACCATGCTCGAGGTGTTCCAGATCAACCATAGCGAGTTGGGTTATCTGTACTCGATGCTGGGGACGATCTTCTTGCTCAGCTACTTACCGAGTGGCTGGCTGGCAGACCGGATCGCGCCACGGTTTTTGGTTTTCTTTTCGCTGGTGGCCACCGGAGCCTTGGGGCTCTGGTACTCCACGGCACCATCGATGACCGGGCTGATGATCATCTTCGGTTGCTGGGGCCTGACCACCGGCCTGACGTTCTGGGCCTCGGTGCTCAAGCGGGTGAAGATGATCGCCCATCACACTGAACAGGGCCGGTTCTTCGGCATCCTCGATGGCGGTCGCGGCCTGGTCGAGGCGTTGCTCGCAACGGTTGCCCTGGGGCTGTTCGCGTTCGCCACTGAGACCCGTGGCGAGTCCGCCGCTGAAGGTTTCAAGCACGTGGTCTACCTCTACGCCTTCACCTGTATCGCCATCGGCTGTGTGCTGGTGCTGATCAGGGACCCGAAGTCAATGGCGGACACCGCGCCAGTGGAAAAGGGTAAATACAACCTGCTCAGCGACCTGGCCACACTGGTGAGAATCCCCGAGCTGTGGCTGGTGACGGCCATCGTGTTCTGCGGTTACCACATATTCTGGGCGACCTACAGCTTCTCGGATTATTTGCAGGGCGGCGGCATGACCGCCGTCATGGCCGGCACTATCACCACCATCAAGCTGTGGATGCGCCCGATTGGCGGTATCGGTGGCGGCTGGCTCGGTGACAGGTTCTCGAACATTTCGGTGCTGATCGTGGCGCTGTTCCTCGCAACCCTGGCGATGGTCGGCCTGATCGTGTTTCCGGCGCTCAACAGCATGGGCCTGTTGATTGGTACGGTGATTTTCATCGGCCTGATGACTTACGCGATCCGCGGTTTGTATTGGGCGATCCTCGACACCTGCAATATTCCACTGCGCATTACCGGCCTGGCCATCGGTATTGTCTCGGTGGTCGGTTACCTGCCGGACGCCTTTATTCCATTGATCAACGGCTACCTTACCGAGCACTTCCCCGGTGCCCTTGGTTACAAGCTGTATTTCGGCTACATCGCCTCCGTCGGCCTGATCGGGACCCTCGCGGCCCTGACCTTGCGCGCGCGTATCAATCGTCAATCTTCGAATAAAACAGGTGCCTGAGATGAAAATCGTCGCCCTTGAAACCCATATTGTTGCCGTCCCGCCACCGCACATCGGCGGTATGTATTGGCTGTTCGTCAAGCTCAAGACCGATTGCGGCATTGAGGGTGTCGGCGAAATATACGCTGCGACCTTCGGCCCCAAAGCCATGCTGCCGATCATCGAAGACGTGTTTGAACGCTACTTGCTCAACCACGACCCCCATCACATCGAACGCTTTTTCCGTCAGGCCTATTCGAGCGGTTTCACCCAGCGCCCCGACCTGACCATGATGGGCGTGGTCAGCGGCCTGGAGATGGCCTGCTGGGACATCATCGGCAAAGCGGCGAACAAGCCGGTCTATGAATTGCTTGGCGGCAAGGTCAATGAGCGTCTGCGTTCCTACACCTACCTGTACCCGGTCAACAGCCAGGGCGAGTACGACTACGACGATCCGGACCTGGCTGCCGAATGCGCCATCGAGAACATGAATAAAGGCTTCACCGCCGTGAAGTTCGACCCGGCCGGCCGTACACCGCGTACTCCGGGCACCAGATTTCGCTGGAAGTGCTGGAGCGCTGCGAAACCTTCTGCCGCAAGATCCGCGAAGCGGTGGGCGACAAGTGCGACCTGCTGTTCGGCACCCACGGGCAAATGGTCCCGTCCTCGGCGATTCGCCTGGCCAAGCGTCTGGAGAAGTACGACCCGTTGTGGTTTGAAGAGCCAGTTCCACCGGGGCAGGAGGAGGCGATGGCGCAAGTCGCGGCCAAGACCACTATTCCGATTGCTACGGGCGAGCGGCTGACCACCAAGTACGAATTCTTCAAGCTGTTGCAGGCTGGCGGTGCGTCGATTCTGCAAATGAACGTCGCCCGTTGTGGCGGGCTGCTGGAAGCCAAGAAGATCGCGAGCATGGCCGAGGCCTATTACGCGCAGATCGCACCGCATCTTTATAACGGGCCGATTGGCGCGGCGGCGAGTTTCCAGTTGGCAACCTGTACCCCGAATTTCCTGATCCAGGAAAGCATCATGACCTGGGGCGGCTTCCACGCCGAAGTGCTGACCAAGCCACTGCAATGGGAGGACGGCTACATCATCCCGTCCACCGAGCCTGGCCTTGGGGTGGAGCTGAACATGGAGGTGGTGCGCAAGCATTCGCCATATACCGGTGAGCGTTTGCACCTGCAAATGGCGCCGGCCCCGGCAGACGTCAAAGACACATCGCCGGCCAGAGGCTGACGGGACTTCCCGTAGTTCCGTAGCGGGACGGGTGTTTTTTAAATAACGACTTACGCGGTAACCGTGCATGACATACGACTACATCATCGCTGGCGCAGGCGCAGCCGGCTGCATCCTCGCCAACCGGCTATCGGCCAGCGGCAAATACACGGTGCTGCTGCTGGAAGCGGGCGGCAAGGACAGTTCGCTGTGGTTCAAGATCCCGGTCGGCTTCGCCAAGATGTATTACAACCCGACCTTCAACTGGATGTACTACAGCCAGCCGCAAAAGCAGCTCAATAATCGTGAAATTTATGCGCCGCGCGGTAAGGTCCAAGGCGGTTCGGGCTCTATCAATGCGATGGTCTACGTCCGTGGCCAGGCCCATGACTTCGACGATTGGGCCGCCAACGGCAACGATGGCTGGAGTTTTAAGGACGTGTTGCCGTATTTTCGCAAACTGGAAAACCACCCGTTGGGCGAAAGCGAATACCACGGCGGCAGCGGCCCGATCAGCATCACTCCGATGAAGGGAGAGACCCATCCGATCTGCGATGTGTTCCTCAAGGGTTGCGATGAACTCGGTTACCCGCATAGTGACGACTTCAACGGACCGAAATTCGAAGGCTCGGGTATCTACGATGTCAACACCAAGGACGGCCAGCGCAGCTCCAGTAGTTTTGCGCATCTGCATCCCGCACTCGGCCGCCCGAACCTGACGGTCGAGCATTACGCGCTGGTGGATCGGGTGGTGTTCGAGAACGAGCGGGCCAGCGGTATTTCCGTGACCCAACACGGCGTGGTCCGCACTTTCCAGGCACGCAAGGAGGTGATCCTCTGCGCTGGTGCCGTCGACACACCGAAGATTCTGCAACTATCCGGTGTCGCCGATCGGGCGTTGCTGGCCAGGCACCAGATTCCGCTAGTCAAGCACCTGCCGGCGGTGGGGCAGAACCTTCAGGATCACTTGTGCGCCAGCTACTACTACAAGGCCAATATCCCGACGCTTAATGACCAGCTCAGCTCGCTGTTCGGGCAGTTCAAGCTCGGCCTCAAATACCTGCTGACCCGCAAGGGTGCCTTGGCGATGAGCGTCAACCAGGCCGGTGGTTTCTTCCGTGGCAACGAGGCGCAGGCCAACCCGAACCTTCAGCTGTACTTCAATCCACTGTCGTACCAGATTCCGAAAAACAACAAGGCCAGCCTCAAGCCCGAGCCGTATTCCGGCTTCCTGCTATGTTTCAACCCATGCCGGCCGACGAGTCGCGGGCATATCGAGATCAAGTCGAAGAACCCCCGGGACGCTGCGCTGATCGATCCCAATTACCTGAGCACACAAAAGGACATCGACGAAGTGATCCAGGGCAGTCGGCTGATGCGCAACATCATGCAGGCGCCGGCCTTGAAAAGCATCACGGTTGCAGAAGTACTCCCGGGGCCGATGGTCGAAAGCGATGAGCAGATGCTGCAGTACTTTCGCGAAAACAGCGGTTCGATCTATCACCTGTGCGGCTCGTGCGCGATGGGGGCGGATGTGCAGACGTCAGTGGTCGATAAACGGCTTAAAGTCCATGGCCTCGATGGTCTGCGCATTGTCGATGCGTCGATTTTTCCCAATGTGACGAGCGGCAATACCCACGCCGCCGTACTGATGGTGGCGGAGAAGGGCGCCGACCTGATTTTGCAGGACGCCTGATTCGTTGCCAGATTGATCGAAAAACGTTGGCGCTGACCATAGAGCGGATTTCCCCTACTTTACCCCCACAAAAGGACTGGCTCAGGGTGCAATCTTCATCTGATACCAAGGGTGTGGCGTGCCTCTCAAAACGTCTGCCCCATGGAAAACTGAAACACCTGCTTGTCCGCATTCTCCGGCGTTCGAATCGGATACGCCAAGTTCACGCTCAGCGGCCCCAACGGGCTGTACCACGTCACGCCGACGCCCACCGAGCTGGCCATCTGGCTCAAATCCACGCTGCCACAGCCCTGGGTGGTGCTCAGGTAGCACTTGTCCGAATACACCGTGCCGACATCCCAGAACACTGAGGTGCGTACGGATTTGTTGTCTTTGATAAACGGCACCGGGAACAGGTATTCAGCACCGCCGGTGATCAGGATATTGCCGCCCAGGGCCTCGGTGTCGCGGTCGGTGTAATACGCCTGGCCGGCGCTGGAATAGGTGCCGGTGGCCGGGGTGTTGCGTGGGCCGAGGGTGCCGCTTTCAAAGCCACGCACCGTACCTTCGCCGCCTGCCGTGTAGGTTTCATAGAAGGGCAGGCTATCCGTCGAGCCATATCCGTTGCCGTAGCCGAGCTTGGTATGGAAGCGCAGCGATGTGTTGTTGCTGACAGGCAGGAAGGTCTGCCCGGAGTAGTCGATTTTGTAGAAACTCAGGTCGCTGCCGGGCACCGTTACCATCAGGTTGAGGTTCTGCGAATGGCCGCGGGTGGCCAGTACGCCTTTATTCAACGTCGACTCCGACCAGCCCAGGTTGGCCTTGAAATTGGTGAATTCCTTGCCTTCGCGGTCGACAAAGTCGTAGATCTCGTCGGCGCTGTAGGTGCCCGGCTCGATGCTGTCGTGTTGCGCCGTCAGGCCAACACTCAGGCGCGAGGTTTCATTGATCGGGTAGCCGAGGGTCGCGCCAAGGCCAAAGCTATTGATCGCGTAATAGGACACCCCGTCATCGTAGTACTTGTTGTAGTCAGTCTTGCTGTAGAACGCGTTGTAGCCCAGGCTCACCCCGTCGGTGGTGAAGTAGGGGTCGGTAAAGCCGATGTTGTACTTGCTCTGGTACGACGAGCGGGTCAGCCCAAGGCTGGCGGAATTGCCGGTGCCCAGGAAGTTGCTCTGGCTGATCGAGCCGCCGAGGATCAGGCCGGCACTCTGGGCGAAACCGACACTGGCGGTAATCGAGCCGGACGCTTGTTCTTCCACGGTGTAGTTCACGTCCAGTTGGTCATCCACACCGGCGACTGCCGGGGTCTGCACGTTCACTTCCTTGAAGAAGCCCAGGCGGTCAAGGCGTACCTTGGACTGGTCGATCAAGTAGGTGGACGCCCAGCCGCCTTCCATCTGGCGCATTTCGCGGCGCAGTACCTTGTCGTCGGTCTTGGTGTTACCCCGGAAATTGAGCCGGTTGACGTAAGCCCGCTTGCCAGGGTCGACGCTGAAGGTGACGTCCACCGTGTGGTCTTCTTCATGGGCCTGCGGTACGCCGTTGACGTTGGCGAAGGTGTAGCCCTCGTTACCCAGGCGACGGGTGATCAAGTCCGAGGTGGTGGTCATCAACTTGCGCGAAAACACTTGGCCCTTTTGGACCAGCAGCAGCGAACTCACCTGATCTTCAGGGACCTTCAGCTCGCCACTCAGTGTTACCGAGCGCACCGTGTATTTCTGGCCTTCCTGGATGTTCACGGTGATGTACACGTGCTTCTTGTCCGGGGTCATGGACACCTGGGTCGAGGCGATATCCATGTTGATATAGCCGCGATCCAGGTAGTAGGAGCGCAGCCGTTCGAGGTCGCCGGAGAGTTTCTCGCGGGCGTACTTATCGTCGTTCTTGAAAAACGACAGCCAGTTGCTGGTCTTGAGGGTGAACTGGTCGATCAACGCCTCGTCAGGGAACACCGTATTACCCACCACGTTGATGTGCTGGATCGACGCCACTTCGCCCTCGTCAATCTTGATCTTCACCCCCACGCGGTTACGCGGCTGGGCCACGACCTCGGTGTCGACCGATGCCGAATAGCGCCCCTGGGCCACGTACTGGCGCTGCAATTCATTGCGCACGCCTTCGAGCGTGGCACGCTGGAAAATCTCGCCCTCGGCCAGGCCGGATTGCTTCATGCCTTTCATCAGGTCGTCGGTCGAGATCGCCTTGTTGCCCTCGAACACGATACTGGCAACCGAGGGCCGCTCGACTACATTGATAATCAGCACATCGCCTTCGCGGCTCAGTTGGATGTCCTGGAAAAACCCGGTCTTGAACAATGCGCGGGTCGAGTCCACCAGGCGCCGGTCATCGGCTTCATCGCCTACGTTCAAGGGCAATGCGCCGAACACACTGCCGGCAGAGACCCGTTGCAGGCCGTTGATTCGGATATCCGAGATTTTAAAACCCTGGGCGAGGGCCAGTGAGGCATTGAGCAGCAGCGCAACCGAGCAGAGCAGGCGCGAAAAATTCATCAAGATCTTTTCCAGAATACAGCGCCGGCGCGGCCGGACGGGTGAACGTGCAGCTTAAGAGCGTGCGGCGTTTGATGCGGTTAACCGAATGTCAAGTTAGGTAAAGGTTGGCCTGCAAACCCGCGCCAGGGCCGATAATGCGCGCCCCCCCACTGACGAGCCCGCGATGATCTCCGTACTGTTAGTCGACGATGACCAGGAACTGACTGGAATGCTGAGCCAATACCTGGAGCGCGAAGGGTTTGCGGCGACGGCCGTGCACACGGGCGAGGAGGGCGAGGTCGAGGCACTGTCTGGGCGCTACAGCATTGTGGTGCTGGACGTCATGCTGCCCCAGCGCTCGGGGATCGAGGTGCTGCGGCGCATCCGCGCCGTCAGCCAGGTGCCGGTGGTGTTGCTCACCGCCCGTGGCGACAACATCGACCGCATCACCGGCCTGGAGCTGGGTGCCGATGATTATGTGCCCAAGCCCAGCTCACCGGGGGAGTTGGTCGCTCGCCTGCGCGCCATCATGCGCAGGGTGCAACCGGTAGGTCAGCCAACCTCGGAGATGATCAAGACCGGCTCGCTGGTGTTATGGCCGGGCAAGCGCCAGGCCCTGTGGAACGGCGTTGAGCTGGGCGTGACCAGCACCGAGTTCAGCCTGCTCGAAGAACTCGCCCGCAGTGCCGGCCAGGTGGTGAGTAAAAAGGACCTGTCGTTGAACGCCTTGGGCTGCCCGTTGACCCGCTACGACCGGCGTATCGACGTGCATATCAGCAGCATTCGGCAAAAACTCGGGCCACGTCCGGATGCCAAGGCCTGGATTCAAAGCGTGCGTGGCCTCGGCTACCTGTTGATTGCCGAATGACCAAGCCCAGCCTGCTGTTCTGGAAACTGTTCCTGGCCTTTTGGTTGGCCACCAGCCTGACGTTCCTGGTGGGCGTTGGTGTGCTGGAACTGGGTCGTTTCCGCCCGAATGACCCCCATGTGCAAACGATCCTGGCGGCTGAAGAGCAGTTGTTGCAGCAGTTCGGTGTGGAGGCGGCCGGGCAATTGCTGACGGTCTGGGAGCGTCCGGCCGACGAGGCCATTGGTGTCTATGACAGCGCGGGGCAATTAGTGGCGGGTTCTCCCGTGGCGCAACCGGCCTACGAACGCTCGGTGATCAGCAAGCAGGGCCAGGTGCTGTCGATCCGCTCCACCCACGCCCCGGATGCCCAAGGCAGGCCGTGGCCACACACGCCGCTGCTGATCGGCACGCTGATGAGCGCATTGTTCAGCGGCTACATGGCGTATTACCTGGCGTGGCCCCTGGCTCATCTGAAACGCGCCATGAGCGACGCAGCCCAGGGACGTTTCGAAACCCGGGTCAAGCCCGCCATGGGCAAGCGTCGCGATGAAATCGTCGACCTGGCCGAAGACTGCGACCGCATGGCCAACCAACTGAAGGTGCTGGTGCAAGCCCAGCAGCACTTGTTGCATGACATCTCCCACGAACTGCGCTCGCCGCTGACGCGCCTGCAAGCCGCCATCGGCCTGCTGCGCCAGGATGGGACGCGCCTGGAAATGCTCGAACGCATCGAGCGCGAATCCGAGCGCATGGACACCCTTATCGAAGCCCTGTTGACCCTGGCACGCCTGCAAGGCCGGCCCGACAGCATCGAGCGCGAGTCCGTGGATATCGTCGAATTACTGTCGATGATTGTCGAAGACGCGCAGTTTGAAGCCGACATCAAGGGCTGCCGCGTGCAGTTGCAGGCTTGCCCGCCGTTCATTGCCTGTGCCAGCGGCGAATTGCTGTACCGCTGCTTCGAGAACGTGATCCGCAACGCCGTGCGCTACACCCGACCGGACACCACCGTGTGGGTGTCGGCCCAGATCAGTGCCGATGGCAACCGCCTGCGAGTGCAGATCTGCGACCGAGGACCGGGGGTTGAAAACCATCGCCTAAAAAGCATTTTCAACCCGTTCGAACGCGGTGCCGGGGACAGCAGTGTCGGGTTCGGCCTGGGCCTGGCCATTGCCGCCAGGGCCGTGCAAATGCATGGCGGCACCATCCTGGCGCGCAATGAGGCGGCCGGTGGGCTGACCGTGGAAATCAACCTGCACAGTGCGCGATCTTTACACGACATTACATTGGCTTGACCGCCCTGTACGTCGCACCTCTTTAGACTGGCCACCATTGAGTGAGTGGAGGTTGGCGATGTTTCAGGTGCATAAAAAAGGCTTTGTGCCCGGCAGGAAAATGGTCGATGGCCTGGTCCCCTATGACTTCTTTTGCGAAGACAGCCCGGCGATCAATCTCTTCGTCTTCACTGGCGCCGCCACACCGGATGCGACGGTACAGGAGCAGACCTTGTGGGGCTTCACGCGACTGGAACGGTTCGAGGCGATGACCCATGCCCTGGTCGGCAACAAGCAACAGGCCGGCTGGTTCCAGAGCGTCAGTGTGCTCACCGGGCCCAACCAGAACGGTACGCAGAGCGTGAAATTCCAGCGCGTGTTGAAGATCATCAAGCACGCAAACAACACCCGCAACGTTGATTACGAGATCCTCACCGACGAAGGTGACACGTACTTCACGCGCCAGAGTGTCACGGCAGACAGCGCACAGACAGTCATCTATTCGGCCGTGTAGCCGCGCCCCTCAAACCCCCAGCAACACCCAGCCTGCCAGGGCCACCAGCCCGGTGTTCAGGCAAGCCAGTGCAAAGCCGAAGCGCACCAGTTGGCCTTCTTCCTCCGGGCTGGTTTTGGCAAGCCCCAGGACCAGCATCACAATCGACAGCGAACCGAGTGCCGCATGCCCGGCTGCGCTGTTCTGCACTGCCGCCAGCAACAGGCGCGACGACTCCGGCAGCAATGCCACCGCCGGCATGAAGATCGCGTTGCCGCCGACGTTCGAGCCCGTCATGTAGCCGGACAGCCCGCCCAGCAGCGCTACCATCGGCACGGCGGCCAGGTCGGGCAAGCTGCCCAGCACCTGCACCATGCCATCCAGAAAGCCCGCCTTGACCATCATTTGCGACATGGCCAGAAAGAAGAAAATCGTCAGTAACGGTCGCCGCGCCCGAGCCCCCAGGGCGCCGAGCAGGTTGTTGCCGCGATCCCGATGAACCCACAGCAACACCAGCAGCAAGGCGATGCCCGGTGATGCCAGGGGCTTCCAACTGACGTTCATGCCCCGCACCACCCACGCGTCCTCAAGATGGGTCAGGGCATTGAGGCTCTTGAGCAGCACGATGCACAGGATCAGTGCCAGGTACGGCCATGCGCTACGCGGCCAGGCCGGTGTTGTTGCGCCCTGGCGCCGAAACAGCGCCAGCAGCAGCGTCCCCGTGGCAACGCTCAGTCCCGCGCCCACGCCAGCCACCTCCGGCCCCAGCCAACGGCTCAACCCGTAGAGCACCAGCACAAACAGCAGTCCAAAACCAATAAAAGCGCGGGTGATACCTACACCGCACAGGTATGAAGCCAACGCTGCCAGTGCGATAAATACCGGTGCGCTGGTCAGCGCCGAGGTGGACGCCAGGGTTGAGGCATCCACATGGGCCAGTGAAGCGCCGATCACCGTGGCCAACCCCAGGGTGCCCCACGGCATGATCGCCATGCCGGTCAACGCCACCCGCAGCGCAACGCGGCGTTCGAACAGGCTCAACAACAAGGGGAGGGTGGCAATCAGCGACACGCCAAACCCGGTCATGGCCTCCAGCAATGGCGCCAACCCCAATACGATGAACATCACCAACTCTGCGCGCTTGAGCCCCAATGCCTGCACCCATTCGCTCAACGCCTGATTGACCCCCATGCGTTCAATCACAATCACGAAGGCCAGGCCCGGCACGATCACAAACGCGGTGCTGGCGAACAGCACAGCGGTGTCCTTCAAGGCCGCCACGGCGGCACTGGCCAACAATCCATCGATCAGCCATAACACTGCCACCAGGCCAGCGCCGGCCATGGCCGCCTGCACCGGCGGGCGGCGCAGCACCATCAGCATCGACATCACCAGCAACACCGGCGACAGGTGAATCAAAAAGCCCATGAGACGCTCCATTTCTGCATGCTGAAGGAGTTGGGATAGTATTGAGGTCCCGGTCGTCATTGGTCTCTGAATCGAGGCTGTTTTCGATAAAATTTCTCACCCTGTCGAGCACGCCCGAATGGCCAAACCCGCTTCTTCCACGCTGGATCTGGACGGCTTCGACTGGTCCATCCTGGCCCTGGTGCAGCGCGATAACGCCTTGCCCCTGCGCACCCTCGCCGAGAAGGTCAACCTCTCCACCGCCGCGGTGCAACGGCGCATCAAACGCCTGGAAGAGGGGGGAGTGATCATTGCGAATGTGGCGCTGGTCGACCCGGTCAAGGCCGGCAAGCCAATCACCATCATTGCCGAGGTGTCCGTCGAACGTACCAGTATCGACGCGCTGACGACGACCAAGGCCAGCTTCTGCGTGCCCCAGGTGCAGCAGTGTTATTACGTCACCGGCGAAGCGGATTTCGTGCTGGTGCTGAATGTCGCCAGCATGCAGGAATACCAGGACCTCGCCGCCCGGCTGTTCGCCGAGAACCCCAATGTGAAGTGGTTCAAGACCTTGGTGGCGCTGGACCGGGTCAAGGTGGGGCTGGAAGTACCCATTGGCTGAAAAATAACTGTCGAAGCCTGTCCCTTTTTTTCACCTCGCCTGTCATTGCAGGTAAGTGAACAAAATCGAGAGCTTCTTCCCATGCCCGCAGTCCTACCCTTGCGCTTGCGCCCGTTGCTCAAACTGAGCCTGATGCTGAGCCTCAGTGCCAGCCCGCTGTTCGTCCCCACCAGCTTTGCCGAAGACAGCGCCGCCCGCCGCAGCTATCAAGTGCCGGCCGGCAGCCTGAGTGCGGCGTTGACCCGTTTTGCCGGGTTGTCGGGCGTCAACCTGTCGGTGGACCCGGCGCTGGTCAGCGGGCGCAGCAGCAGCGGTTTGTCCGGCGAGTACGGCGTGGAAGAGGGCTTCGCACGCCTGCTGCAAGGCTCCGGCCTGCAATTGCAACCCATGGGCGAACAGGCCTATATGCTGATGCCGGCGCCGGAGGGCAGCACCCTGGAACTGGCGCCGACCTCCATCCTCGGCACCACCGGCCTGTACGACGGTGACACCTACGCCGGTGGCCAAGTGGCGCGCCGTGGTTCCCAAGGGTTGCTGGGCACGCGGGACTTTATGGAAACGCCGTTCAGCATGACCACCTACACCGCCGATGCGGTGAAGAACCAGCAGGCGCGCACCCTTGGTGACCTGATCAACAGCGACCCGTCGGTACGTGCTACCAACCCGGCCGGTGGGCGTTACGAGCAGTTCACCATTCGCGGGTTCAGCCTGTTCAACAGTGATGTGTCGTACAACGGCCTTTACGGCGTGCTGCCGACCTACACCATCGACATGGAAATGGCCGACCGCGTCGACATCTTCAAAGGCCCGACCCAGTTGATCAACGGCATCTCGCCGCGTGGCAGCGTGGGCGGCGGGATCAACGTGGTGCCCAAGCGCGCCACCGACAAGGACATCACCTCGTTCACCGGCAGTTGGGCCTCGGATAGCCAGGCCGGCGGCGCGGTGGATGTGGGTCGGCGCTTTGGCGAGGACAACAAGTTCGGCCTGCGTTTCAACGGCGTGAAGCAGTCCGGCGATACCGAATGGGATCACCAGAGCGTCGACCGCGAGATGGCCGTGCTGGGCCTGGATTTCCGCGGCGAGCGCCTGCGCCTGTCCACCGACATCGGCCGCACCGAGCGTGACACCGATGCACCGCAAGAGCGTGTGCAGGTCGCCGCCGCCGCGCCGGTGCCAAGTGCCAACGATGTGCGCCGCAACTACGCGCAATCCTGGAGCCAGGCCCGCACCAAGGACACCTTTGGCACGGTGAATGCCGAATATGACCTGAGCGACTCGGTGATGCTCTACGGCGGTGTGGGCGCACGTAAAAGTAATCACGAATTCCTGCGCCATGCCGTGTCGGTGAGCAATGCGGCCGGCGCGTTCACGGTATCGCCGCGGGATTTTACCCGCGATGAAAACGTGCGCACCGCCACGGCCGGCGTGCGCAACTGGTTCCATACCGGGCCGGTGAGCCATGAGGTCAACCTGGCGGCCAGCTACTTCTATATGGACTTCACCAACGGCGGGGCGCGGTATGCGAACGCATCGAGCAACCTCTACAACCCGGTACAAACCCCGACGCCGTCTGTGGCCACGCGCCAGGATGCGAAGGTGTACACCGAGAATAAATCCAGTGGCGTGGCCCTGTCCGACACCCTGGGCTTTTTCGATGACCGCCTGCTGCTGACCCTTGGCGCACGCTGGCAGCGGGTGATCGTGGACGACTGGAGCGATGGCATCAAAGGCAAGACCAACTACGACGAAGAGAAGGTCTCGCCCTCCGGTGGCTTGCTGTTCAAGGCCACCGACAAACTGTCGCTGTATGCCAACTACATGGAAGGCCTGAGCCAGGGCAAAATCGCGCCGTCCACCTCGCGCAACGAAGACGAGATCTTCCCGCCGTTTGTCAGTCGCCAGGTGGAAGTGGGCGCCAAGTACGACGCCGGTGCCTTCGCCGTGACGGCCGCCGTGTTCCGCATCAAGCAACCGGCCTACGAGACCAACGCGACCACGCGGTTGTTCGGGCCTAACGGCAAGCGCGAGAACACCGGTGCCGAGCTGAGTGTATTCGGCGAACCGCTCAAGGGTGTGCGCCTGCTCGGCGGTGTGATGTACATCGACAGCAAGCTCAAGGACACCACCAACGGCGCCTGGGACGGCAACCGCGCCCCGGCCACGCCCAAGTACAACGTCAACGTTGGCGCCGAATGGGACGTGCCGATGCTCGAAGGCCTGACCCTGACCAGCCGTGGCATCCATTCCAGCTCGCAGTACCTGGACCAGTCCAACGTCAAGGAAATCGATGCCTGGAATCGTATCGACGTGGGTGCACGCTACGGCTTCAAGGTCGACGACAAACACATCACCCTGCGGGCCAATGTGGAGAACGTCGCCGACAAACGCTACTGGAGTTCGGCGGGCGCATCGGATGACAGCGAGCCGGGCCTGACCTTGTCGACACCGCGCACTTACCTGCTGTCGGCCACTGTCGACTTCTAATACCTGTGCATACTGCGTGGGTGGATGCCTTCCCACCTGTGGCAAACCCGCTTGCCACAGGTGGGAAGGCATCAGTTAATGAGAATGTTTTTTGATCACGCCGCCCTGATATGGAATAGTACCCGCCGTTTTCCCCAGCCCGTCCAGCTGGGGTGTTTTAACGCCGAGGTCCTTGTCATGCGAATCCTGCGCTCCATCCCGATCCTTGCCGCCTGCGTCCTGGCGTTCTCCTCAAGCGTGCTGAGCGCTGCTCCCATCGACCTCAATGACGGCCAACACGCGGTGCACCTGCCCGATGCGCCCAAGCGCGTGGTGGTGCTGGAGTTCTCCTTTCTCGATAGCCTCGCCGCCGTTGACGTCACGCCGGTCGGCGCCGCCGATGATGGCGACGCCAACCGCGTGCTGCCCCGTGTGCGCCAGGCCATCGGCCAGTGGAAATCCGTGGGCCTGCGCTCGCAGCCGAGCATCGAGGAAATCGCCCGGCTCAAGCCGGACCTGATCGTCGCCGACCTCAATCGCCATCAAGCGCTGTACAGCGACTTGGCCAGCATCGCGCCGACGCTGCTGTTGCCGTCCCGTGGTGAAGACTACGAGGGCAGCCTCAAGTCCGCCGAGCTGATCGGCAAGGCGCTGGGCAAGAGCCCGCAGATGCAAGCGCGCATCGCCCAGAACCGCACGAACCTGAACACGATTGCCCAGCAGATCCCCGCCGGTGCCAGCGTGCTGTTCGGCGTCGCCCGCGAAGACAGCTTTTCCGTGCACGGCCCGGACTCCTACGCCGGCAGCGTGCTCCAGGCCATTGGCCTGAAAGTGCCGTCGGTGCGCGCCAATGCCGCCCCCACCGAATTCGTCAGCCTGGAGCAACTGCTGGCGCTGGACCCTGGTTGGTTATTGGTCGGTCATTACCGTCGCCCGAGCATCGTCGACAGCTGGAGCAAACAACCGCTGTGGCAGGTGCTCGGCGCCGTACGTAACCAACACGTGGCCGAAGTGGACGGCGACAGCTGGGCGCGCAACCGTGGGGTGCTGGCCTCGGAGCAGATCGCCGAAGACGCCCTGGCGATTCTCAAGGGCGGCAACGCCGTACTGAGCCAATAAGCATGGCGCGTAGTCTCGCGGCGGCGGGCATTGTGCTGCTCGGCGCGGTGCTGTTCTGGTTGTCGTTGTACAGCTGGTCGCCGTTCACTATCAGTGCGACCGATGCGTGGAATGGCCTCGTACACCAAGGCAGTGTGGGCGGCAATATGGCTTACATCGTCGCCCAGTTGCGTGTGCCCAGGGCGGTGTGCGCGGCGCTGGTCGGTGCCTGCCTGGGACTCGCCGGGGCGCTGATGCAAGGCATCACCCGCAACCGCCTGGCCTCGCCGTCGTTGTTCGGCGTGACGGCGGGCGCGGCGTTGGGGCTGGCGTTGTTTTCCACAGGCTTGGTCGCTCCGCCGTTTGCCGGTGGCGCCTTGCTGATGACCTGCCTGGGCGGTGCGCTGGCCTGGGTCACGGTGTTCAGTCTCGGTGGCGCCTGGTCGCCGACCACGGCCCAAGGCCGCCTGGTCCTGGCCGGTGTTGCGGTGGCCGCGTTGTGCGCGGCGTTGACCCGGCTGACGGTGATTCTGGTCGAGGCCCAGGCGCAAAGCGTTTTGAACTGGCTGGCCGGCTCCCTCGCCAATGTCGGTGCCGCCCAGGTGCAACTGCTGTGGCCGTGCACCTTGATCGGCGGCCTGTGGGCACTGTGGTGCGCGCCACGCCTGAACCTGATCAACCTCGGCGAAGACGCCGCCCGCTCGTTGGGCGTGGGCATCGCCAGCCTGCGTTTGCAGGTGTTTGTCGCCAGCCTGTTGCTGGTGGGCGCCAGTGTCTGCGCGGTGGGGCCGATTGGTTTTGTGGGGTTGATTGCGCCGAACATCCTGCGTCAGTTTCTCGGTAACGACTACCGCTGGCTGATCCCCCTGAGTGCGGCGCTGGGCGCGGTGATCGTGCTCGGTGCCGACCTGCTCAGCCGCGCCGTGGCCTTTCCGGTGGAAACCCCGGCCGGTGTGGTCACCGCGTTGATCGGCGCACCGTTCTTTCTATTCCTTGCCAGGCGCGCCCTATGATTCGCCCCCGTTTTCGCCTGTGGATGCTGCTCGGCCTGTTGCTGCTGGCGACCTTCGTCAGCCTCAGTGCCGGCACGCTGTGGCTCAAGCCCGTGACCGTCCTCGACCGCCTGCTGGCCCACGACGCGCTCGACTTCGAAGTGTGGAACCACCGCCTGCCGCGCAGCCTGATCGCGATCCTCGCCGGCGCCGCCTTTGGCTTGGCCGGGGCGATTGTGCAGGGCGTGATCCGCAACCCGCTGGCCTCGCCGGAAATCCTCGGCGTGACCCAAGGCGCCGGGCTGGCGCTGACCGTGGCGATCATCAGTTGGCCGCACTTGCCGATTGCCTGGCTGCCGCTGGTGGCCTGCCTGGGCGGTGCCGGCGGCGCTTTGCTGCTGGCGCTGTACAACACCGGCGTGAGTTTTTCCGGGGTGCGTTTCGCGCTGTCCGGGGTGGCAATTGCGGTGACCTTGTCCAGCGTCACCGAGTTTCTGATCCTGTCCCACCCGCTGGACATCAACACCGCACTGCTCGCCCTTACCGGCAGCCTGTGGAGCCGCAACTGGCACCATGTGGCGCTGGTGCTGCCGTTTGTGCTGCTGATACCGCTGGGGCTGTGCCTGGCCAAACCGCTGAACCTGATCGCCCTCGGCGATGAAGCGGCCCACAGCCTCGGCACCGCGTTGAGCCGCACGCGCTGGCTGGCGATGGCCTGCGCGGTGCTGCTCACCAGCCTGGGCGTGGGGGTGATCGGGCCGATTGGCTTTATCGGTCTGGTCGCACCGCACATGGCGCGGCGGCTGGTGGGCGGGCATCACCAGTACCTGCTGCCGGCGGCGATGCTGATCGGCGCGCTGTTGCTGGTGCTGGCCGACACCCTCGGGCGCACGTTGATCGCGCCCAGCGAAATCCCCGCCGGGGTACTTACGGCGGTGATTGGCGCACCGTATTTTCTTTGGTTGCTGGCACGGTTCAAGGGTTGATGACATGAGTATTCTCCAGGCCAGCCAGCTCGATATCGGCTACGGCGGCACACGTATCGTGCAGGGCCTTTCGTTTGCACCACCGGCGGGGAAAGTCACCGCGCTGATCGGGCCCAACGGCTGCGGCAAGTCCACCTTGCTCAAGGCCTTTGCGCGCATTCTCAAACCCACGCAGGGTGAACTGACCCTCGACGGCCAGGCTTACAGCGCCTTGTCCGCCCGCCAGTTGGCGCGGCAGGTCGCGTTTCTGCCCCAGGTATTGCCCGTGCCGGAAGGCGTCAGCGTGCGCCAGTTGGTTGCCTATGGGCGCAGTCCGCACAACTCACTGTGGGGACGCCTCAGTGGCAGCGATCAAACCCAGGTCACCCAGGCCATGCAGCGCCTGAAACTGGACAGCCTGGCCGACCGCGCCCTGGCGGACCTGTCCGGCGGCCAGCGCCAACGCGCATGGCTGGCTATGGTGCTGGCGCAGAACGCGCCGGTGGTATTGCTGGATGAACCGACGACCTACCTGGACATCAGCCATCAGGTCGAACTCATGGACCTGATGTGCGAACTGGCCGCTGAAGGCAAGACCGTGATCACCGTGCTCCACGACATCAACCAGGCCTGCCGTTATGCCGGGCATGTGGCGGTGATGCACGGCGGCAGGCTGGTGGCCGCTGGCGCACCGGGGGAGGTGATCAGTGCGCAGTTGATGCGGCAGGTGTTTGAGGTGCAGGTGCAGATCATCAATGAGCCGGTTTCCGGTACGCCGATGTGCATCGTGGAAAAAAGCACCCGCACTCACGGCTGACGCGGTCAAAAAATGTGGGAGGGCGTTTGCCCTCGATGGGCATGGGTATCTACACAACTCTCAAAGGCTCATACATAGCACTGTGGTGAGCGGGCTGTTGGATCTCAGTGGGCTTCGGGATTCCACACTGCCTGCTTCACCTCGATCGCCTTGGGCAGCAACCGATTCTGGAAGAACAGATCTGCCGTTGCCTGCTGCGCCTGAATGATCCCCTCATCAATCGGCAAAATCGGCGACGGCGGGCGGTTATCCATATAGCGCGCAACCACCTCGGCGGGCAGGCCCATGAAGTTGGTCAGCACGTTAAGGCTGTCCTCGCGCTGGCTGCGGGTCAGTGCTTCGGCACGGGTTAACTCACCCAGCAGGTCATGGATAAACCCGGCATTGTCCCGCGCATATTCACGCCGTGCGGTGTACACCGGCCCCGACAACCCCAGCCCTTCACCATTGGCCAACACATGGCTCGGGCTTTGGCTCAGGGCGAGGGACGAGTAGGGCTCCCAGATCGCCCAGGCATCCACGCTGCCTTGCTCAAACGCCGCCCGCGCATCGGCGGGTGGCAGGTACACCGGCTGGATGTCCTTGTAGCTCAGGCCGGCTTTATTCAGCGCACGCAGGATCAGGTTGTGGGAACTGGAGCCTTTCTGGAAGGCGACCTTCTTGCCTTTCAGATCCGCCACCGAATGCAGTGGGCTGTCATTGCGCACCAGGATGGTTTCGGCGCTGGGCTTGGGTGGTTCGGCGCGATGTAGACCAGGTCGGCCCCGGCGGCTTGGGCGAACAGCGGCGGGATGTCGCCGGTGGAGCCCACGTCCAGTGCGCCGACGTTGAGCGCTTCAAGCATCTGCGGGCCGGCGGGGAATTCGATCCACTTCACATCCGTCTGCGGGAAGCGTTTTTCCAACAGGCCATGTTCCTTGGCCAGGACCAGGGCGATGGAGCCTTTCTGGTAGCCGATGCGCAGGGTGTCGGGCTCGGCCGACCATGCGGTCTGGCTTATCAGCAGGGCCAATAACAGTGCTGGGACTTTCATGCTTGAGCCTCCTTGAAGCGATTTTCCGGGCGGGCCAAACCGAGGTTTTCGCGCAAGGTGGTGCCGGTGTATTCGGTGCGGAACAGCCCCCGCTTTTGCAATTCAGGCACGACCCATCGGGCAAAATCCTCCAGCCCGCCGGGCAGGTGCGGCACCAGGATATTGAAGCCATCCGCCGCGCCGTTTTCGAACCAGTTTTGCAGCTCATCGGCAATCTGCACGGGCGTGCCGATCAGGCTGTAATGCCCGCGCCCACCGGCAATGCGCCGGCCCAACTGCGCCAGTGTCAGCTGTTCGCGGTGGGCCAGGTCACTCAGCAATTGCTGGCGGCTGCGTTGCCCGCTGTCGGTCAATGGCAGTTCCGGCAACGGGCCGTCCAGCGGGTAGCCGGACAGGTCGAAATTGCCCAGCATGCGCCCGAGCAATGCCACGCCGACCTCGGGTTCGACCAGGTCCTGGAAGGCCGCGAATTTTGCCTGGGCCTCGGCCTCGGTATGCCCGACCACCACAAACACGCCGGGCATGATTTTCAGCGAGTCCGGCTCACGTCCGTATTGAGGCAGGCGCCCCTTGAGGTCGGTATAAAACGCCTGGGCATTGGCCAGCGACGTCTGCGCGGTAAACACCACCTCGGCGGTTTGCGCCGCCAGATCGCGGCCAGTCTCCGAAGAGCCCGCCTGCACGATCACCGGCTGGCCCTGGGGCGAGCGCGCCACGTTCAACGGGCCTTTGACCCGGAAGTGTTCGCCTGCATGGTCGAGCACGTGCAGCTTCGCCGGGTCGTAGTAGTTGCCGCTGGTTTTGTCGCGGACAAAGGCGTCGTCCTCCCAGCTGTCCCACAGGCCCGTCACCACCTGATGAAACTCGCGGGCGCGGCTGTAGCGCTCGGCATGGCCCACGTGTTCATCACGGCCGAAATTCTGCGCCTCGGCAGCGGCGTCCGAGGTCACCAGGTTCCAACCCGCGCGCCCGCCGGACAGGTGATCCAGCGAGGCGAATTTACGCGCCACGTGGTAGGGCTCGTTATAGGTGGTGGTTGCGGTGGCGATCAGGCCGATATGTTCGGTCACCGCACTCAGCGCCGAGAGCAGGGTCAGCGGCTCGAAATGATCCGAGCGCGCCATATGGCTGGCGATCTCGCCGGTGGGCGCGGCAATGCTGTCGGCCACGAACAGTGCATCGAACCTGGCCGCTTCGGCCACCTGCGCCAGGTGTTTGTACTGGGCAAAATCCAGCCCGGCGTTGGCCGGCACGTCCGGATGGCGCCAGGCGGCCACATGGTGCCCGGTGGCCATGAGAAAGGCGCCGAGTTTGAGTTGACGGCTCATGTCAGAAATCCTTGCGCAGTTGCACGCCGAAGTAACGTTCATCGTCACGGGGTACGGCGCGGTAGATGTAGTTGCCGCCGCTGGCCAGCAGCGGCGAGTAGGACTTGTCGGCGAGGTTTTTCGCCAGCAGCGCCACGCGCCAGCCGTTGCTGTAGTCGGCCAGGGCCACACTGGCGTTCCAGATGCCGTAGGCGCCTTGTTTAGTGTCGAGGTTCTGGCTGATGTCGTACTGCACTTCGCTCTGCCAGCTGTAGTCGGTGCCCAGTTCGATATCCAGGTCGTTGTCCAGCGGGATGGTGTAGTCGGCGCGTACGTAGCTCTTCCAGTCCGGACTGTAGGGCAGCGGCTTGCCATTGACGTTGCAGGTGGCCGCCGCGCCCGCCGGGCAGGCGAATTCATCGATGCGTGCACGGGTGTAGGCCAGGGCGCCGGAGAGCTTGAGTTGCTGGGTGGCCTGCAAGGCGTAATCCAGCTCGACGCCTTCGGTGCTGACGCTGCCGGCGTTGATCAAACGGGTCACCACTTGGCCGGCGACCGTGTCGAAAAAGTTGGCCTGGTAGTTGTCGTAGTCACTGTGGAACACCGCCAGGTTGGTGGTCAGGCGGTGGTTCCAGGCGGTGGCCTTGATCCCGGCTTCCCAGGTGTTGGAGGTTTCCGGCTTGAGCGCATCGGTGTCGCGCGGCTGCATGTTGAAGAATACGTTGTAGGCCGGGCCCTTGTAGCCGCGTGAATAGGTCAGGTAACTGGTGACGTTATCGCTGATGTCGTACTGCACGCCGAGGCGGCCGGACCAGCCGTCTTCGTCCACCGAGCCGGAGCTGGAGGTGGCCGGTTGAATCCCGCTGACGGTGGTGGCCGAGGTGGACACGCGGCGGTGATCGTATTTCAGATCGTCATGGGTGTAGCGCAGGCCGGCGATGCCGCGAAAGCGCGAGGTAAAGTTGAGTGTGGTTTCGCCGAACGCGGCGTAGCTGTCGCTGGTGGTGCTGTAGTCGGCGATGCCACGCTCGGTGCGGGTGGTGGAAGTGAGTGTGCGCTGATAGGTTTCCTGGTCCTTGCCATGCATGTAGAACAGGCCGCCGACGTATTCGAGGAATTCGCCCTTGGGCGAAGCCAGGCGCAGTTCCTGGGAGTATTGGTCGAAGGCCAGCTCACCTTTGTCGGCGGTGCCGGGGAATGCCGCAGTCACCGTGCCGAGGCGGTCGCCGTCCTGGTACTGGGTATTGTCCCAGCCGCGCCAGGCGGTGATCGAGGTCAGGGTGTAGTCGCCGAGGTTCCAGTCCAACTGGGCGGATAAACCTTTGTTGGTGTCCTCGACATGGCTGCGGGTATCGGTGTTGATGTCGCGGTTGTCGCTGGAGGCGCGCACCGGGTTCAAGGCGTTGCTGAAGGCCGGGGTCAACGACTTGCTGACGACACCATTCGGCGCGTCGTCGTGGGACTGCATGTAGTCGGCGATCAGGGTCAGCGTCACGTCGTCATTGGGGGTGAACTCCAGCTTGCCGCGAATGCCCTTGTGGTTGTAGCCGTTGACCTCCTGGCCGTTGTGCTGATTGTCGACATTGCCGTCGTAGCTGCCGAACAGCGTGCTGACCGAGCCCTTGAGCACGTCCGGCACCAGGCTGCCGCCGATGCCGAAGCGGGTGCGGCTTTCATTGCCGCTGTAGTAGGACTGGTCGATGTAGCCGTGGGTCTCGGCGGTGGGCGCCTTGCTGGTGATATTCAGCACACCGGCCGAGGCATTCTTGCCGAACAGCGTGCCTTGGGGCCCGCGCAGCACTTCAATGCGCTCCAGGTCGAGCAGGTCGAGGGTGGCCTGGCCGGGGCGCGCATAGACCACGCCGTCGATCACCGTGGCCACGGTCGGCTCCACGCCGGGGGAGGTGGAAATGGTGCCGACGCCACGCACAAACAGCGAGGTGTCCTTGTTCGACGCACCCGTGCGGAAGTTCAGCGACGGCACTTGTTGCGCGATGCTTGCCACGCCGTTGCGGTTGTCGCGCTCCAGTTGCTCGCCGTCCAGTACCGAGACCGCCACCGGGACTTTCTGCAGGGATTCTTCGCGCCGGGTGGCGGTGACGGTCACCGCTTTGAGGGTGGCTTGCGGCTCGTCGGCGGCAGTGGCGCCGGCCACTGGAAGCGCGGTCAGACCGGCAAGAAACAATAAGTGAGTGTGTTTGTGCATGCTGTGCCCGCTCGAAAGAAATGCCCTGGTCCGCTGCGGTTCTGCGACCGTCAGCGCCTGTGAAACTGTCGTGGGCATTCGCTTGAGCGAGTAGCAGACAGCGCGCCTTGTTAGCGCTAACATCGGCATTATTGTGAGCTATGCTTTAGATCGTCAAATACTTAAAAATTAGCTTTATATTCTTTTTGGTTGTTAACAGGGTTCTCTCGTGAACGAAGACAAACCGCGCAAACGCCGTGGCGCCGGGCGCGTCACCTTGAATACGGTGGCGCGCCAGGCCGGGGTATCGGCGATCACCGTGTCGCGTTACTTCAACCAGCCGGAACAGGTGTCGCCTGAACGGCGTGAACGCATTGCCCAAGTGGTTGCTGAGCTGGGTTATGTGCCCAACCTGGTGGCCGGCGGGTTGGCGTCGGCGCGTGGGCGGATCGTGGCGATGGTGATCCCGAACATCTCCGGACCGATTTTTGCCAACACGATCCAGGGCTTCAGCGACACCCTCAGCCACCACGGCTATCAGCTGTTGCTGGCGTCGAGTTACTTCAGCGCCGAGCAGGAAGAAAGCGCGGTGCGGGCGTTTCTCGGCTGGTCGCCGGCAGCCTTGGTGCTGACCAGCCGCTTCCACAGCGCGGCCACTGAAAAGATGATCGCCGACGCAGATATCCCAGTGGTGGAAACCTGGGACTACGTCCCCGAACGCGCACCGGTGCAGATCGGGTTTTCCCACTACCAGGTCGGTGTCACCGCCGCACGCTACCTGCACGGCAAGGGCTATCGGCGCCTGGCCTTTGTGCACAACAGCGTGGCGGGTGACTTCAGCGCCCAGGAGCGTGGCGAAGGCTTTGCCGCGACCCTGATCGAGCTGGGCGTGCAGCCACAGGTGTTCGTCCCGGACGCCGGCCGCGCAGCGTTCGACGCGGGCAAGCAGGCCATGGAAACCTTGATGGGCCACGCCACACCGCCGGACGCGATTTTCTTTGCCAACGACAACCTGGCCGCCGGTGGCCTGCTGGCCGGGCAGCGTTGCGGGTTAAAGTGTGCGGTGCTGGGGTTCGGTGACTACCCGTTTGCCGAGATGCTGCTGCCGAGCCTGAGCACGATCAAACCGCCGGCCCTGGAGATCGGCGTCCTGGCGGCAACCCGCGTGCTGCAAAGCCTGGGCGTGTTGCCGCAGGCTGTACAGCGTTTGAACCTGTTGGACTGCCACTTGATCGAACGGGAAAGCGCCTGAGCTTTTCTGCCGCCCACAAGGATTTGCCCATGACCGAACCTGCCCCCAAGACCCGCCGTGCGCCCAAAGGTGAAAAACGCCGCGAAGAGCTGCTGGACGCTGCCTTGCAAGTGTTTTCCCTGGAAGGCTACAGCGGTGCGTCGATGGCCCAGGTGGCGGGCATCGTGGGGATCTCGGTGGCCGGGTTGCTGCATCATTTTCCCAGCAAGATCTCGCTGTTGATGGGCGTGTTGCAGCGGCGCGATGAAGTCAACCAGCGCATTGCCGATGAAGTGCGTGCGGAGAAATCCCTCAATGGCTTGCTCGGCAGCCTGCGCGCGATCAATCGCTCGAATGCCACCGCGCCTGGCGTGGTGCGTGCGTTTACCATCCTGAATGCTGAAAGCCTGCTGGATACCCAACCCGCGTGGGGGTGGTTCCAGGCGCGCTACGCGGCGATTCACCAGCGTATGCAGGGGCAGTTTGCCGAGCTGGTGGCGGCGGGGGAGGTGCGCGGCGACGTGGACATCGCCGGGCTGGTGGAAGAGATCCTGGCCATGATGGATGGCCTGCAGATCCAGTGGTTGCGGTTTCCTGAGCAGGTGGACTTGGTGGCGCGCTTCGATACCTACATTGCACGGGTCGATGCAGCGATCCGAACCTGAGGCCAAAGTGGGAGAGGACTTGCCCCCGATGAGCATGGGTATCTACACATCTTCCAGTGGATGATGAATCTATGGCAAATAGGCTGTTGTGGTGAGCGGG